>LAEA01000151.1 GCA_000961745.1 Rhodospirillaceae bacterium BRH_c57
TGGCCCGGTGACGGCCGGGGCGCGGGGGACGGTCACGCCGAACATCGACCCCCGGCCGACCACCGACTTTACCGTCACCTCCAGGTCGAGCAGCCCGCAGATCCGTTCAACGATGGCCAGCCCCAGGCCGAGGCCCTTTTCGCTGACCGTGGCGCGCTGGGGCAACTGGCGGAACTCGCGGAAGATTTCGGTCAGGCCGTCGGGGGGAATGCCGACGCCGGTGTCCCATACCTCGATGCGCACGCCCCCACCGGCCCGCCGCAGGCCCAGCAGGACGCGGCCCCGTGGCGTGTAGCGCACCGCGTTGGTCAACAGGTTGCGCAGCACGCGTTCCAGCAGGACCGGATCGGTCCGTATAACGGACCCGCTGCCCACGGCGCGGAACTCCAGCCGCCGGCTCTGCGCCGTCAGGCCATATTCGGCCGCCAGTTGATCGAGCAACGGGGCCACGGCAAAGTCCCGGATGCGCGTTTCGGTAATGCCGGCTTCCAGGCGTGAAATGTCGATCAGGCTGCGCAGCAGGCTTTCCATGGTCAGCAGGGTCTGGTTGGTCCTGTCGACCATATCGATATGCGATGGCTCCCCCAGCCGTTCGGCCAGGGTTTGCAGCATGAGGCGCGCCGCCGTCAGGGGTTGTTGCAAATCGTGGCTGACCGCGGTCAGGAACTTGGTCTTGTTCTCGTTGGCCTGTTCGGCGGCCGTCTTGGCCTCCAGCAGGGCGTTTTCGACCTCGCGGCGGCGGTTGATTTCCAAGTGGAGGCGCCGGTTGGCCTCGCTCAGTTCCTCGGTGCGGGCGCGTACGGTGTCTTCGAGGATGACCGCCGTCTGGAACAGCCCATAGGAGCTTTCCCCGCCGATGCGCCCGTTTTCAGCCTGATCCATCAGCACGCCGTTGGTGATGCGCAGCCGGCGGTTTTCCTCTTCCAGATCCGCGATGCGTTGGCCGGGATCACGCATCGCGCGGCTTGGCGCCAAAGGCGATGCCGGTGAAGGTCTGGTTCAGGTGCATGGAGTTGATCTGCTCCCCATAGGATGAAAATCCGACCGCCTGGAAGGTTTCAAGCGTGTCGGCGATGCTGTCGGTCAGGCCGTGGCGCTCCATCTCCACCTGCCGGAGGGTGCAGTCGCAGGCCAGCACCACGGCGGGAGCGCCAACTTCGCGGCGCACCTCGCGCAGGGTGGTGTCGAGGTTGGAGACCAGATCGCCGGTGCGGCCGATGCGCAGGACGATGCCGGTGTCGACGGCGCAACCAAAGGTCAGTCCGCCATCGGGCATCATCTCGATGATGGAGCGGACGTAGACGTCATCCCCCATCTTGACCACGGGCGGATGTTCGGCCAGCACTTCGGGGGTCAGGTCCTCAACCGCCAAGCCCAGCAGGCGAGCGTATTCCGCCGCCGCCGGGGCGCCGTTGAGGTGCCGCACGAGGCGCCGCGCCGGTTCGGCCTGGGTGACCACCATGCGCTGGTTGGTGGCGTTGACGTTGTGGGTCGAAAAGGCGCGGAAGGGCAGGCGGCAGTCGGCCAGAAGCAGCAACGCCGCCGCGTCGTAGAACCGGCCGCCGTGATAGACGCCGCTGGTCTGGAATTGCAGGTCGTCGCCGGCCGATCCACCCACCAGGGGAATGCCGCTGAGGGTGGCGGAAATGGCGCTGACCACGCGTTCCTCGTTGAGGCACAGCCCGTCGCACAGCAGAAAGGCGAACCCGGTGCTGCTGTCCAGGGTTCGTCCGGTGCGGCTCTCCAGGCGGCTGCGGACCTCCTGGGTGCGCTGGCGGCATTCGGTGACCCGCAGCGCGCCGACATCCTCGATCAGGGCCGTTTCGGCTTGCAGCACGGCCGCCGAGAAGGCTACGGCGCCCAGGCCCTGGCTTTGATAGCCGCGCGGCGAGATCACCCCGGCGGTGGTGCATCCGACCACCGGGCACTTGGGGAAGTGCCGCCAGAGGACCGGGGCCAGTGTCGCCAGATCGTAGTCGGCCGCGCAGAAGAAGATGACCAGTCCGGGATCGGGCATGGCGATTTGCGCCGCCACCTCGGCGACCGCCTGGAGGGGGTCGGCCTGGGTCGATCCGCCGCGCCGTACCCAGTGGGTCGGTGGGGCCGTGATGTGCCGGATGGTCGCGGTCATGGCTGCTGAAATGAACCTCCCCCTGACGGACCAAGCGTAGTGGGGCCGTGCCGCCGCTGCAAGTCTTGCCCCATGAATAACACCTTCGGGCAATTGTTGAGGGGGTAGGAGGGGGGTACGCTTCCAGCATAAGCCGCCGACAGGTTCAATGTCGGGGGATAACCAAAAGAAGAGACAGGGAGTGAAATGGTCGTAAAACGCTCAACCAGGGCGGGCCTTTTGGCGTCCGCCTTTGTCGGAACCTGGGCCTTTGCGGCCCACGCCGCCGACGTCCCGGCTTTCTACGAGGCGACAACCCTCATCCGCGAAACCTGCGGGACCTGCCACACCGACGAAGGTGACGGGAAGTTCAGCCGCATCAGTCACATGCGCAAGACGCCCGAGGGCTGGGACATGACCATCGGTCGCATGATCGACTGGCATGGCCTGAAGATCAGTCCGACGCACCGTGAGCGCATCGTCAAGCACCTGGCCGACACCCAGGGCCTCGCGCCGGCCGAGACGGCCGCCTACCGCTGGTCGCTGGAGCGCCGCCCCAACGTGGTGCGACCCGCCGCCGACGAGACGGAACAGGCCATGTGCGGGCGCTGCCACACCCTGGCCCGCCCGGCCCTGCAACGCCGCGACGCCGACCAGTGGCTGAAGCTGGTGCACACCCACCTGGGCGAGTTCCCGACCACCGAATATCAGGCGCAGTCGCGTGATCGTCGCTGGTGGGAAATCGCCTCGCAGGAAATGCCCCAGGCGCTGGCGTCCCGGTACGGTCTGCAAAGCGACGCCTGGGATTCCTGGCGTGACAAGGCGATCAATCCGGCCGACCTGTCCGGGGCGTGGAGCCTGTCCGGCACCCGTCCGGGCAAGGGCCCCTATGTGGGGACCATGGAGGTCGAGCGCGGCGCCAAGGACGCCTATACGACCCGTTGGGCCATCCGCTACCTGCGTAATGGCGAAACCGCCGAAGCCAGCGGCGACGTCCGCCTGTTCACCGGCTATGAGTGGCGCGGCACCAGCCGCCTTGGCGAGTCCACGGTGCGCGAAGTCTATGCCGTCTCCGAGGATGGCCGTTCGCTGACCGGCCGCTGGTTCCACGCCGAGGCCGACGAGCTTGGCGGCAGCATGACCGCCGTGCGGGCCGATGGTCCGGCCACCGTGCTGCATGTCGAACCCGCAGTCATCAAGCCCGGCACCACCACCCGCGTTACCCTCCACGGCGCGGGCCTCGGCAAGGGCCTCGCCTTCGGACCCGGCGTCAACGTTGCCAATGTCGAGCACGCCCCGGATGGGTCGTGGGTTGCTGCTGATGTGACCACATCCGTGGACACCCCGGCCGGCGCCCTGGCCGTGAAGGCCGGCAAGGCCGAAGCCGTGCTGGCGGTGGCCGCCGACATTGACCGCGCCACGGTCGAACCGCCGTTTGCCATCGCCCGCCTGGGCGGCGGCAGCACTCCACCGGTGGTCGCCCAGTTCGAGCTGGTCGGCTGGCTCAACGGTCCTGACGGCAAACCCGAAACCGACGACGACATCCGCGTCGGCAGCCTGCCCGCCACGTGGTCGGTGGACAACTTCGACGATGTCGCCAAGGAGATGAAGGACACCCACTTCGCCGGTCGGATGCAGCACAACGGCCTGTTCGTTCCCGCCGCCACGGGTCCCAATCCCCAGCGGCCGTTCTCGGGCAACAACGCGGGCAACCTGTCGGTCACCGGCACCGCCGAGTTCAACGGCAAGCCGGTCGAGGCCCAGGGCCACCTGATCGTCACCGTCCAGAAGTGGATCAAGCGCGCCATCGAGTAGCACGCCCCTTTCCCTTCCAGACGCTGGAGACGATCATGACGGCACTGCACTTCAATGGGCACAACGTGCACCGCATGACGGTCGATGGCCGCCACCTTGTGATGCACGTTCCCACCACGGCACTGTTCGAGCTTGATGACGTCGGCGTTGCGGTCCTCGACCTGTTCAAGGACCGGCCCGACGTCAGCGAGGGCGACATTCGCGGCCGCTTCGAGGGGCGTTTCGCCCCCTCGCAGGTGGTCGAGGCCCTGCAAGAGTTCATCGACCTCAACATCGTGGACGATGGCCGCCCGGCCCGTCCCGACAGCCCCATCGAGATCCGCAACTTCCCGCTCAGCACGGTGGTGCTGAACGTCAATACGGGCTGCAATCTGGCCTGTAGCTATTGTTACAAGGAAGACCTCGACGTTCCGTCCAAGGGCCGCAAGATGGCCTACGAGACGGCCGTCCAGGCCATCGACCAGTTGTTCGAGGCGGCCGGGGCGCGCGAGCGGGTCAACGTCGTGTTCTTCGGCGGCGAGCCGTTGTCGAACATGCCGCTCATCCGGCAGGCCACGGCCTATGCCCGGCAGAAGGCCGAGCAGGCGGGCAAGCGCATCGACTTCTCGTTGACCACCAACGGCACCCTGCTGACCGAGGATCTGGTGGCGTGGTTCGACGCCAACCGCTTTGGCCTGTCGGTCAGCATGGACGGCCCCAAGGCCCTGCACGACCGCAACCGGCGCACCACCGGCGGCAAGGGCACCTACGACGTGGTGGTGGATAAGGTCCGCATGTTGCTGGGCCGCTACCGCTCGCGGCCGGTCGGGGCGCGTGTGACCCTGACCGCTGGTGTCACCGACGTGATGGGCATCCACGCCCACCTCAAGGACGAGCTTGGCTTTGCCGAGGTCGGGTTCGCTCCGGTCACGGCCGGCGACATGACGACCTTCAACCTCGACGCCCAGGAACTGAGCGCGGTGTTCGACGGCTTCATGGAATTGGGCCGGGCCTATGTGGCCGCCGCGCTGGAGGGCCGCAACACCGGTTTCTCCAACATGCACCAGTTGATGACCGACTTGTCGGAGGGCCGCGCCAAAAAGCTGCCCTGCGGCGCCGGGCTGGGCATGTTGGCGGTGGACAACGAGGGTGACTTCCACCTGTGCCATCGGTTCACCGGGTCCTCGGTCCCGACCTTCGGGTCGGTGGGCGAGGGGATCGACAAGGACGGCCTCGGCGGCTTCCTGAACCAGGCCCTCGAACGGTCGGACGGCCCGTGCGGCACCTGCCGGGCGCGCAGCATCTGCGCCGGTGGCTGCTATCACGAATCCTATGCGAAGTACGGCGACCCCCTGTCGCCGGTGTCTCACTACTGCGACCTGATACGCGCCTGGGTGGACTTCGGAGTCGAGTCCTACGCCCGGATCAGTGCCGGAAACCCGGCCTTTTTCCCGCAGTACATCCATCCGCGGAGCCCAACGCAATGAAGCACCTCAAGTCCATCAATGCCAAGGCCGAGCGCCTGGCCCAGGCCGCCGATGGCGGCGACACCGAAGTCGTGATGATGCAGACCGTCGTCGCCGGCTGCACCGCCACCTTCGATCCCGGCTGGGAGGTCGATCCCTTTGGGGGCGTGGCCGCCCTGTGCCAGCCCATGGAGGCCGACCTTTACGGCTGTTCCGACCCCTGCTGGTGGCCCGCCCAGGTCCCCGACACCATCAACACTTATCCCGATTGGAACGCCGACGCACCGTCGGCCGAACGCGACTGGCGCCTGCTCCAGACTGTGTTCCCTGGCGACAGCAAGTAGAGGGGGAAGAACGATGGTGAACGGAATGAAGCGGGCCGTGCTCGCTGCCGGCGTGGCTGCCGTTGCCCTGACCGGCGCCTTTGCCGCCCAGGCCAGGGACATCCTCCTGACCGGCGCCAAGCCGAACCTTTTGGTGGTCGCCGACGCCAAGGCGCGCAAGGTCATCCATAGCTGGACGCTGCCCGGTGGCGGCAGCCCGTTCGCGGTGGTGCCGTCGCCCGATGGCAAGGTGGCCTATGTGGTCACCAACCGCTGGGAACAGATCCTCGGCATCGAGATCGACACCGGCAAGCAGGTGTTCCAGGCCAACCTGTCGATGCCCGAGAAGAACGAGCGGGTCAAGGCGATGCTGGCCGTGGACATCAGCCCGGACGGGCGCGAGATCGCGGTGTTTGAAAGCCCGGTCCGCATGCTCAGCGACCACTACGAGGTGCAGCCGACGCGGGTGACGTTCTACCCCACCAACGGCGGCATGGACGCCAAGCCCGTGCGGAGCTGGGAGGCGCCGCGGCGCACCGCCCAGATGATGTACAACAAGGCCGGCGACAAGCTGTACCTGATAAGCTGGAACGTCGAAGTTCACGATCCCAAGACCGGCAAGTTGCTGGAAACCCACGCCCTGGCCGACTGGACGCTTGAAAACTCCACGCCGCCCGACGTGTTCGGCGTGTGGGCGCAGTTCGAGACGTCGGGCCTGTACGTCAACCCGTACTTCGCCATGCGCACGGACTCGGCGCCCGACAATCCCGAAACCTACCGCACCGGCATGGTGCAGATCGACCTGGAGACCGGGGCGTTCAAGACGACGGATTTCGAGGCCACCAGCGGCATCATCTTCTCGGCCGCCTCCAACCCGGTGCGCCGCAACGAGGCCTATGGCGTCTACACCCAGCTTTACAAGATCGACCTCGACAAGGGCGAGACGGTCAAGAAGATCGACCTGCCGCACACCTATTACACGGTCAACGTGTCCACGGACGGCAGCGAGTTGTACGTCGGCGGGACCATGGACGACATCGGCGTCTATGACACCAAGACGTTCGAGAAGATCGGCGCCATCGACTTGCCCAGCGGCAATGACATGGGCACCGCCTGGGTCCGGGTGGTCCAGCGGTAAGGAACCCCTTCCCTAAGGGACCTTGGCGAGGCCGGAGCCAACCGACGCAAGGGCCACCGGCCTCGCCACTTTTATGCAAGACGACCTGCCGCAACGGCGGGCGTGTGGGGGCGCTTGCGCCTCGGGGATGACAGGAGAGAACACTATGAACAGCCTCAAGCTGTCGGCGCTTGGCGCCGCTGGCACCGCCATCGCCCTGGTTCTCAGTGGCCCGGCCGGCGCCGCCGAGCTTTACAACAGCGGGTCCGGGACCGTGGTCGAAGGCACCGTCGAGGTCGGCATGGCCGCCTTCGCCATGGGCAACGCGGCGTTCGGCGCCTCCACCAGCTTCTATGGTCAGCCGTTGCCCGACAACGACCCGACCTGGGTCGAAGGCTACGTCAAGCCGGGCGTCGTGGTCACTCAGGCGCTGGGCGCCAACGCCGGCACCCTGTTCGGTGGCCTCAGCGCGGTTGCTTCGGCGACTCGTGGCGATGGTGACGCCGCCGGCCTGACCCCCAACGATCCCGAGGACGTGGATCTTGAGGATGCCTACGTCGGCTGGCGCAGCGGCACCGCGTTCGAGGCCCTGGGCGAGGACGCCATCACGTTGTCCGCCGGGCGTCAGGCGTTCCAGGTCGGCGACGGTTTTGTGATCTCCAGCGGCTACGTTGACCAGGGCAAGGACGGCGCCTTCTGGCTGGCCCCGCGCAAGGCGTTCTCGTTTGCTGGCGTTGCGTCGCTCGACACCAACGGGGTCCACGCCGACCTGTTCCACCTGCGCACCGACAACACCATCGACGTGCTGAACCTGTCGCTGGACACCAAGGCGACCGGCGCCAACCTGTCCTACACCAAGGACGGCGTCGGAACGGTCGGCGCCATGTACATGCGTCTGACCGAGTCCGATCAGGCCAACCGCGACGGCATGGACGTCTTCAACCTGCGCGCCAGCGGCACGCCGTTCGCCGAACTGCCGGGCCTCGCCCTGGCCGGCGAGTGGGTGCAGCAGCGCAACGACACGCTGGATCTGAAGGAAAACGGCTGGTACGGACAGGTCGGCTACACCTTTACCGAGACGCCGTGGACACCCGGCCTCAGCTACCGCTACGCCAGCTTTGACTCCGGCTACGACAGCCTGTTCTACGGCTTCAACGGCTGGGGCACCTGGTTCATGGGCGAGATCGTCGGCGAGTACGTGCCCGGCAACACCAACCAGAACATCCACATGCTGCACGCCTCGGCCCAGCCGTTGGAAAACGTCGGCGTGGGAGTGATCGGCTACCGCTTCGACCTCGACAATCCGGCGGCCTACGGCGTCACCGCCAAGCACTTCGCCGACGAGGTCAACGTCTATGCCGACTGGGGCGTGAACGACAATCTCTATGTGGCGGCCCTTGCCGGCATGGCCTTCCCCGGCGACGCAGCGCGGCAGATGACCGGCGGTTCGGACGAGACCACCAAGCTGGTCCAGGTCCTCGCGATCGTCTCGTTTTAAGCCAATCACGGGAGAGTTTTTTACATGAACGATCGTCTGAGTGCGCCGGCGCGGGCCTTCCTGGCCCAGAACCGCCGTATGTTGATCGGCGCCGACTGGGTTGATGCCCAGTCGGGGGCGACCCTGGACGCCGTCAACCCGGCGGACGGCCAGATCCTCACCCGGTTTCCGGCCGCCCAGGCCGAAGACGTGGACCGTGCCGTTGCCGCCGCCCGCGCTGCCTTTGACGGCGGCGACTGGCCGGCCATGCGTCCGGTCGAGCGGGAGCGGATGCTGCACCGCCTCGCCAACCTGATCGAGGAAAACGCCGACGAACTGGCTGAACTCGAAAGCGTGGACAACGGCAAGTCCGTGCTGATGGCCCGCCACGGCGACATGGCCATGGCCGTGGACTTCCTGCGCTACATGGCCGGGTGGGCGACCAAGATCGAGGGCACCACCATCACCCCCTCGGTGCCCTACATCCCCGACATGCGGTTCACCGCCTATACCCTGCGCGAGCCGGTCGGCGTGGTCGGGGCGATCATCCCGTGGAACTTCCCGCTGCTGATGGCGGTGTGGAAGATCGGTCCGGCCCTGGCGTCGGGGTGTACCGTGGTGCTGAAGCCGGCCGAGGAAACCTCGCTGACCGCCCTGCGCCTGGGCGAACTGGTGCTTGAGGCCGGCTATCCGGCCGGCGTGGTCAACGTGGTGACGGGTCTCGGCCACGTCGCCGGGGCGGCGCTGTCGGCCCATCCGGGCATCGACAAGGTGGCCTTCACCGGCTCGACCGAGGTGGGCAAGCTGGTCGGCAAGGCGGCCATGGAGAACATGACCCGCGTTTCGCTGGAGCTGGGCGGCAAGTCGCCGGTCATCATGCTCGACGACGTGGACCCGGCCATGGCCGCTCAGGGCGCCGCCATGGCGATCTTCTTCAACCACGGTCAGGTGTGCACGGCGGGCTCGCGCCTGTACGTCCACAAGAGCCGCTTTGACGAGGTTGTCGGCGGGTTGTCGGCCATTGCCGACGGCATGAAGCTGGGCTCCGGCCTGGACCCGGAGGCGCAGATGGGGCCGCTGGTATCGGCCAAGCAGCGTGACCGGGTGTGCGGCTACATCGCCCAGGGCATCGAGGCCGGGGCGCGGGCGGCGGCGGGCGGTGGCGCTGCCGATGGGGCCGGGTTCTTCGTCAAGCCCACGGTGCTGGTCAACACCAACCCGACCATGAGCGTGGTGCGTGAGGAGATCTTTGGCCCGGTCGTCGTCGCCATGCCGTTCGACGACATCGACGAGGTCGCCCGTCTGGCCAACGACACCATCTTCGGCCTGGGGGCCAGCATCTGGTCGAACAACCTGAGGAAGGTTCACCGTCTGGTGCCCAAGATCAAGGCCGGCACGGTGTGGATCAACTGCCACAACGTCCTCGACCCGGCGCTTCCGTTCGGCGGCTACAAGCAGTCGGGTCTGGGTCGCGAAATGGGCAAGGCCGTGTTCGACATGTACACCGAGTCCAAATCGGTGATGATGGCGCTGTAGTTCGGGATCAGGGGAGGGGCCACCATGGAGACGCAGCGCATTGTGGTTCTCGGTGGCGGCCCCGCCGGTAGTATTGCCGCTCTTGCCCTGCATCGCCTGGGGTTTGCGGTCACCGTGGTGGCCGCGCCCCGGCGTCCGGCGGTCGAAGGGCTGTCGGAACGGGTGCTTGAGGCCCTCAGGCGGGCCGGGTGCGCCCGCGCCCTGGACGCCGTGGGGCCGCCGGTTCCCCGGCGGTCGTCCTGGGGCGGCCAGACCACTGTCATCAACCGCGAATGGGTGGTCGAGCGCGACCGCCTTGATGCCGGCCTGCTTGAGGACCTCCGTCAGGCAGGCGTTTCCGTCATCGAAGGCACCGC
>LAEA01000011.1 GCA_000961745.1 Rhodospirillaceae bacterium BRH_c57
GTGGCAAGCTTTGGCGCCGCCACGCCCCTGGCCATTGCCGCCGGCGTGGTCGGCGTGATCGGCGTGGTGGCGACGGCGGCGGGCGTGCTGGGGTCGGCGGCCCACGCTTACAAGGCTGCCCAGCGCAACGAAAAAATGGCCGAGAAAAAGCTCATGTCGGCCTTCATCGACATGAAGACGCACTTCAACAAGCTCGACCAGGCCCGCAAGAAGGGCGTGCGGCAGACCCTCACGGCGCAGTTGTTCGACCTGCTCGACGGCTACGTCAGCAAGTGCAAGAAGGCCAAAGACGAGCACTGGATGCAGTGCCAGCACATGATCAGCGGCATCTCCGACGTCCAGGTGAAAATCAACGATCTGGAGAAGAAGGCCGACGACCTGAGCAAGACGCTGGCCGTCAAGAAAAAGGAGCTCGACACGGTCGTTGCCGTCGACGCCAAGGATGAGAAGCGCAAAAAGGCGCTGGAGAAGGAGTTCGCCAACCTGACGGCATTCAGCGCCAAGTTGGAGAAACAGATCGACGAACTGCACGGCCTGCGCAAGCTGATGGAGGAACGCCTTCAAGCCAAGGTGGACCTGCACGAGGAACTTGCCGTGGTGCTCAAGGCGGCCAAGGACGACCGGCCGGTGGTCCTGAGCAAGGTGGACACCGCCTTTGCCCATGCCAGTCGGGCGGTGGAAATCGCCAAGCCGCTCATCGCGGCGGCGAAGACCATCGGCAAGTCCGCTAAGGGCATCTTCGACGCGGTGAAAAAGATTCAGGCATAAGCGGAAAAATATATCCGACGCCGCTCCTTTGATGAACGTGTGCGGCGTTTTTCCGGAGGTCTTGGCCGGTTCAGGAGGGGAAACAAACTTGATGTTCGTTCCGGCAACCTGTAAGAAAGAGTGAGGTTTTCTGATGCTTTCCGTGAGGAGCAACCATGTCTCGCTGGTTGCAGGCACGTCTTATGCTGGCGATCATTTTGATCACCGGAATTGGCGTGGGGTTATCTGCTTATCTGAATTATGCCAAGTTCGAGGGTACCTTCACGGACATCGAGGCGTCGCGCTACCGCTTTATCAACGCGGATATCGCCGTGACGCTTGAACGGGAAATGGACTTCGGCATCGACTTGGCGCGCATCAGCAATGCCGAGGGCGTGCTGAGCGCTGCCCAGGAGCAGGACCGAAAGATCCGGGGCGCGGTGATCTTCGACGTCACCGGCAAGATCCTTTTTCAGGTGGGTGACCCGCTGACCGCCATTCCCGATCCTTGGCTGGGCGCCCTGCGGGTGTCGGACAACGGCCGATTCCGGGGCGACACGCCCGACAGCCAGATGGTCGGTGAAGTTCTGATCAGCAACTTTGGTGTGCCGGTTGGGGCGGTGGCGATTATTTATTCCCGCCAGTACCATGACATTGAGATCGCCGCCATGGGGCGGGTTTTGCTGTATGCCGCCCTTTATGTTCTGCTGATCGCCGCGCTGATGAGCTATCTGGGCGTGCGTTGGGCCATCCGCCCGGCCGGGCAACGGATCAGCACCATGGACAACATGCTCAACCACAAGGCCGACACCGGGCCGGAGGATGCTGATCTGGCCGTTCAGGTCGCGTCGGCCGATGCCAACGTGACCCAGGCCTTGCAGGACTTGGAAGCCGTCGAGCGCAAGCTCAAGGGCACGGTGGGGGCGGGTTGACCATGCAAAAGGATGTCGTGAAGTCCACTGCCCGCCGCCTGTTCGCCTTTGCGATGGTGGTGCTGTTGCTGTCCCAGGTCGCCATGTCGGTGATTGCCTGGGCCTACTTTGAAAACAACCTGCTGCCCGAAATGGACCGCAAGGCGGCCACCGTCGGGCATCTGACGCGCGGCCAGTTGCAGACCGCCCTGGACCTGGGCATTCCGTTCGACCAGTTGGCCGGGACGCAGGAGTACTTCAACGACATCCTCAAGGAAAATCCCGACATCGGTTATCTGGCGGTCAGCGCGCCGGACGGTCGGGTGTTGTATCACAGCGGCATCGACGCGCGGGCCCTGGAGCAGAACATCGCCGGGGTGGCGGCTACGGTCGCCCAGCGTTCGGCCCGCGATATCGCCAAGGTCGAGACCACGTCGATCACCGCCGACCTGGGCGGCGGCGTGTCGGATTACTCCAACGTCGCCCAGCCGGTCACGCACCAGGGCGAGACGGTCGGCGTGCTGCATGTCGGGGTGGACGAGCAGTTCATCCGCAAGCGCATCGACGACATCGTGTTCGACATTGGCATCGTGCTTGTCACGTCGCTGCTGATCGCCTTTGAACTGCTGCTGTTCGTCAGCACGCTGGGCCTGATCGGTCCCATGCGCCTGATGACCACCTTGCTTGGCGACCTGTCGAAGGGGCGGTTCGGGCATACCGCCACGGCCGGGGCGACGGCCGATTTCAGCCGCATCACGGCGGCGCTGAACGCGCGCGTGGAGCAGGTCAACGCGGCTTATCGCCGGGTGGCCCAGGCGCTGGAAAGCCTGCCCGCCGCCAGTCGGGCGCGATTCGACGGGGACTTCGGCGAAACTATGGGCGGTGTGCGCCAGCGGTTCGGCCTGGCGGCCGATGGCGTGGCGGCGCAGTTGCGCGCGGTCAATCTGGTTGACGTGCGCCTGCTGACCTTCCTGTTCATGTCCGGCGAGTTCCTGTCGCGGCCGTTCTTCCCGCTTTACGTCAAGGGCGTGATGGAGCCCATTCCGGGGGTGTCCGACGCCCTGCTGATGGGCCTGCCCATCACCGTGTTCATGCTGATGCACGTCCTGATGACGCCCTTTGCCGCCCGCCTGATCGGCACCAGCGGCACGCGCCGGGCCTACATCATCGGTGCCGCCGTTTCGGCCGCCGGGTTGCTTGGCACCGGCTTTGCCGTCAGCCTGTACGACCTCATCCTGTGGCGCATGTTGTCGGGCGCCGGGTACGCCATCATGTTCATGGCCTGCCAGGCCTATGTGGTGGCCAACACCGCGCCGGAAAACCGCGCCCAGGGCATTGCCATGTTTGTCAGCGGCCTGATGGCGGCCGAGGTTTGCGCCCCGGCTGTCGGCGGGATCCTGGCCGACCGTATCGGTTTTAACTTGGTGTTCGTGCTGGGCGCCCTGATCGCCGCCGGCTCGGCCTTTCTGGCCGCCCGCCAGTTGCAGGCCGATGTGCCGTCCACGGCGGGCGGGGCCAAGCGCAGCGGATCGGTGACGGCGGCGACCAAGGACCTTTTGCGCAATCCGCGCTTTGCCGCCACCGTGCTGTTCGCGGCTGTCCCGGCCAAGTTGCTGCTGACCGGCTTCCTGTTCTTTCTGGCGCCGGTGTACCTGACCGAATTGGGCGCCACCCAGTCGGAAATCGGCCGTTACCTGATGACGTACGGGATCGCCAACGTGCTGCTGGCCTCGCTGTTTGCCCGCTGGGTGGACGGCCGGGGGTTCCATGTCGGCGCGGTGTTCGTCGGCGGTACGATCACGGGGCTGGCCCTGCTGCTTGGCATGGCGTGGAGCGACCCGCGTATCGTTTTGGTGGGCATCATCGTCATGGGCATTGCCCATGCGCTCAGCATCTCGGCCCAGTTGGCCCTGGTGTCGGGGGTCAGCCGCAAGGAAATCGCCGTGCATGGCGATGCCACCGTGCTGGCTGTGTTCCGCCTGATCGAGCGTTTCGGCAGTGCCGCCGGGCCGTTCGTCATGGGCCTGTTCGTCACCGCCTGGGGCACCGGCGCGGCCATGGCCGCCGGTGGCGCGCTCGGCATGATCAGCATTGCCGCCTTCATCCTGGTTTTCGTCATGACACGCACGCGGCCGTCTGCGGGGGTCAACGACACTCCGGCGCCGGTGGGAGGGGCTTCGACATGATTGTCCAATTCAGCCGCCGGGCGGTGCTTTCCGCTGCTCGTGCTGTTGCCGTCACGGCCGCGGTCCTGGGTCCGCTGGCCGTCGCGGCCGGGCCGGCGATGGCGCAGACGAAATCCGAAGTGGCGCCCCCCCAAGTGGGCGCCGCGTCCGCCGCCGAACGGCCCTATCGCGTCTTCATGATCCTGGGGCGCGGCGAGACCGAGGTCGAGCAGGGCTTCCGCGACTATTTCCGCGACAAGGGCATCGCGTTGGACATCACGGTGCGCAATATCGAAAACGACCCGGCCAACGTGCCGGGCTTCGTGGCCGAGGCCAAGCGCCTGCGCCCGGATCTGGTCTATACCTGGGGCACCCCGGCCGCCTTGGGCACGGTCGGCACCTATGACGCGGTGGACCCGGCCAAACACATCACCGACATTCCCGTAGTGTTCACCTTGGTGACTGCGCCGGTGGGGGCCAAGGTGGCGCCGTCGTGGGACTCGTCGGGCCGCAACGTGACCGGGGCCAGCCATGTCGTGCCGCTGGAAAGCCAGATCAACGCCATGCGGGCCTATCGCGACTTCACCAAGATCGCCGCCATCTTCAATCCCAAGGAACGCAACTCGGTCCTACAGATCGAGGGTCTGCGCGAGTTGAGCAAGGAACGTGGGTTTGAACTGATTGAAAGCCCCGTGCCGCTGGATGCCGAAGGCAATCCTGATGCCTCGACACTGCCCGCGCTGGTCGCCCAGGTCGCCGCCCTCAAGCCGCAGATCCTGTACCTGGGGCCGGATACCTTTGTGGCCGGCGTCAACCGCGAGGTGGTCACCCAGGCCGCCGTACAGCACGGCATCCCCACATTTTCGGCCACTGAACGGCCGTTGCGCGACGCCGAGGCGCTGTTTGGACTGGTCACGCGCTATTACAACCTCGGCCGCCTGACGGCGTACAAGGCCGAGCAGATTCTCGTCGACAAGGTGCATCCGCGCGACATCCCGATCGAGACCCTGACCCGCTTCACCTACATCGTCAAAATGGACGTGGCGCGCAGGCTTGGCCTGTATCCGCCGATGAGCGTCCTCAGCTTCGCCGAAATCATCGACTGAGTCCGCACCCTGACCCGGTGGGGGCGCCGCCAGGGGTGTGACATCGCGGTAAGGCCGCACCCACCGGGGCATCTCGCCCCGGCTGGAGGAGACTGCACAGGGGACAACAATGAGCACTCTTGATCCGGCCGCCGGTGTCTTGGGCGACCCCTTGCGAAGCGGTGCCACGGCGTGGCGCTCTTTCCATCGGGACGGCATCCTGCCGCCCAGTCGCCATAAGCCGGGCGCGGCAGAAGTGCCTTTCCGCGCCCATGCCCTGACGGCCGAGCATGTGGACGCCATTTACGAGTTGCACCGCACGGCCCATGCCCTGGCGGTGCGGCCGGAACTGGTGCGCCTCGACACCCGCGACTACTTCGCAGAACACATCGAGGGTCACGGCCTGATTCTCGGCGTGTTCGTTGGTGACGCGCTAGTGGGCTATGGATTGATCAGCATTCCGACCAACGACGCCGAGAACTACGGCACGTTCCTGGGACTGCCGCACGACGAATTTCCCCTGGTCGGCCAGCTTGAAGGCGCGGCGGTGCACCATGACTGGTGGGGCCGGGGGCTGCACAACATGCTCGCCCGTTGGCGCGTGGCGTGTCTGCATAATGCCGGATATCGTCATATTTGCGCAACGGTGGCGCCGCGCAACACCTGGAGCCTGAACAACCTGTTGCGGGTCGGCATGACGGTGCGCGAGATCGCCACCTTGTACGGCGGTCTGACCCGGTACGTGTTGCAGTGGGAGGGGCCGTCCTATGCGGCCTTGAAGCCTGCCGCCGGGGACATTCCCCTGTCCCTCGACGATCTGGACGCCCAGCGGGCCGTAATCGCCAAGGGTGCGCGGGGAGCCATTCTTCAGGGCTCGGCCGCTGGCGGCTGGACCCTGGTGTTCCACCCTGTCCTGGAGCCCATTGCATGAGGCGACTCGGCCCACTCTTCGGGCATGTTTTGGGGGCCGTGATATTTCTCGCCGGTGCCATGCCATCGGCCCAGGCGGCCGGCCACCTGTGCCTGACCGAGATCACGCGCCAGGAGCAGGCGGCCGGGATGCCCAACGGCCTGCTGCGCGCCATCGCCACCGTGGAAAGCGGCCGCCGGGCCGCCGACGGCAGCCGCCAGCCGTGGCCGTGGACCCTTAATGTCAACGGCCAGGGCCGGTTCTTCGACAGCCAGGATGCCGCCGGGCGTGACTTGAGCAAGCACCTGCGCGGCGGCGCCTCGGTCGATGTCGGGTGCATGCAGATCAACCTGACCCACCACCCGAACGCGTTCGCCGCCCCGCTCGATGCCCTCGATCCGGCGCGCAACGTGGCCTATGCGGTCAGGTTCCTGAGCGCGCTGTATCAGGAAACCGGGTCGTGGCGGACGGCGGTTTCCTACTACCACTCCCGCACCCCGTCGCTGGCCGAGGCCTATGGGCGCCGGGTGGTGGCGGCACTGAACAGCCCGCTGGGCGAGGGATACGCCGGCCGTCTTGCCTCGGCAGCCCTTGCCCCGGCCGAGCCCTTGGGCGCCAACTATCGACCGCGCGACATTCAGCCCCGCCGCTCCGCCGTGCCCGGTGGCGACGATGCCGCCGCCCTGCTGTCCAGCCTGCGCGAGTCGCGCCGCCTGATGACCCTGTCCCGCCGCCTCGACCGCGAGGACCGGGCGGCGCGGTCGTCCCTGTTGCGGTAGGGCGGAGAAGACCTGGGCGTTGCCCAGACCCACCAAGGGCCGGGCGGCCCTTGGAACCCATGAA
Organism: Rhodospirillaceae bacterium BRH_c57; assembly: GCA_000961745.1. Taxonomy (GTDB): domain Bacteria; phylum Pseudomonadota; class Alphaproteobacteria; order Rhodospirillales; family Rhodospirillaceae; genus Cauispirillum. The sequence goes on from LAEA01000011.1 coordinate 6,662, forward strand.
GGTTATGCGCTTTTTTTGCGCCGCAGGCAGACGTCCCCTGAGCATCTAAAGCGCTGCGCGCGGCTTGCCGCTGCTCGTTCCCGAGGTCCAGGAGCCCGCGGCTCCTGGCGGGTGCGGGCAGAGCCCGCTTGTCGTCTCCCTACCCCCGCCCGCTCCAACTGGCGGTCGGCGGCATCGGCTCGCCGCCCGGTGTGATGCGCCCGGAGGAGGCCCGGCGGACCGAGGCTGAGAGCCATTGGAACAGTTCCCGGAACTTCAGGCTGTCCAGGCGATAGGGCGGGCGGTGGGGCGGGGCGATGCGGCCCAGGGTGGAGAGGTCGGCGCCTTCGACGGCGACCACATAGAAGCTGAGCTTGCCCTCGGCCTCGGCCTCGTGCAGACGGGCGGCGGCGGTTTTATAGAGGGCGCCGTCCGTGGGGGTGCCATCGGTGATCAGAAAGATCCACGGCCGGTAATAGGGGACGCCCAGGCGCCGGTACAGGGTCTTGCACTCGGCCACCGCCTCCAGGCCGAGATGCAGGGCCTGGCCCATGGGGGTCTGCCCGCCAGCCTTGAGGACGGGGGTGTCCAGGTCATCGGCGGTGCGGAACGGGCTGACCAGACGGGGGCGGTCGCCAAAGGCGATGATGGCCAGTTCGACCCGCAGGGCGGCCAGCGGATCGGCCCGCAAGTCGCCGATCAGCCCGGCCAGCCCGGCATTCAACTGGTCGATGGGCGCCCCAGCCATGGATCGTGAAGTGTCGAGCAGCAGGATCACCGGGCACCGGGGTTCCCGGTTTTCCACAAACTCCGGGGGGGTGAGGTCGATGTCCCGAATCATAACGTGTCCCGTCCGCCACATGCTGGCCTTGTTGGGGGCGTTTTATTGCCTTTGACTTGTATGTGTATCACACTCCCGTTCAGACGGGCACAAGGGCCTGACCGGCCCGTGGAGACGGGCATAAATAAGGGCCTGACCGGCGGACCCGTGGGGATGGGGTGGAATGAAGCTCAGCGGTAAGGTCGTCCTGATCGTTGTCGGGCTGGTGGTGGCGGTTATCTGCTTTGGCCTGGGCTTTGGCGCCGCGGTGTTCATGGCTGGTGCTGATCCCAGCACGGCCATCCAGGCGGCGACGGCGTTCGGGCGCAATTCCCTGCTGGTGCGGGAATACAGCAACACGGCCCGGTTCACGGCGCGGCGCATCGTCCAGAGCCCGGCCTATGCCACGCAGCGGCTGGCCAACGAGGGTGCGGCGGGCCTGACCGCGCAATTGCCCGACTTCCTGAGTTCCAATCCCCAGGTTATGGCCCTGGCGTCGAGCAGCGGTCAGGCCAGCCAGTCGCGGGTCGATAATTACAACCGCGCCCTGGACAAGTTCGAGCGCGAGAACGTGGCGAGCCTGACTCCCCCGGTCTCCACGCTCTCGACGTCGGCCTCGACGTCCGGAACGGGTGCCCAAGGGGAAGGCGACTCGGCGGCCGATGCGGCGGCGGCTCCGTTGGCGGAGGCTCCGGAGTTGACTCGGCGCACCCAACCGGCGCCGGGAACGGAGGAACAGGCCACGCCCTATGCCGTGGAACTGGGAAGTTTTCTGTCGGGCGACAATGCCGAAGCGTTTGCGGCGAGTCTCCAGAAGGAGGGGCACGAGGTATTCGTCGTTGAACAGCCCGACCACTGGGGGCGATTGTGGCTGCACGTTCGCATTGGTCCCTACCCCACTTATGCCGCAGCGGCGAAAAAGGGCAAAGTATTTGCCTCAAGGGGCTTTAGCGGCCTTGTGATTGAAGAGATTTCCAAAGAGACTAAGACGAACGATTGAGGCGTTCCAAGGCGGCTGCGCGATCCTGGGGAGGGTCCGCCATGCCGGGGAAGGTACTCCGGGCGAGGGGCTTCAGGGGTGACGGTCATGAAGACGGCAAGGAAACTTCCGGCGGGACGGCGCCTGTCTTTGCGTGGTTTGGCTTTGCGTGGTTTGGCTTTGCGCGGCGCCGCCGTGGGCTTGGCCCTGCTGGGGGTTGCGGCCTGTTCGGGCGGGTCGGTGTCCATCGACACGGTCGAGATGACGGTCGCCGAACGCGCCAACCGGGATACGCCCATTGCCATAGACCTCGTCCTGGTCGCCACCGAGGAGCTGGTGCCCGAGGTCCTGGCCTTCAGCGCGGCCCAATGGTTTGCCGCCCGTGAGCAGTTCCAGCTTGATCATCCCGGCGACATCCAGGTGTTCACCTGGGAGCTTGTCCCCGGCCAGGTCGTGCCGCGCACCGCCCTGACCGGCAAGCGCGACAGCCTCTATGCCGGGGTGGTGTTCGCCAATTACCTGGTGCCGGGCCAGCACCGCGTGCGGGTCGATCAGAAGGACGTCACCATCCGTCTGGGAGAGGAGGGCGTGACCGTTGTCGACCCCTGATCGCCTGTTCTTGGCGTGCTTCCCCGAAATGCCCCGTCCCAGGAGGACGCATTAATGACGTCGGCCCGCGATATTCCGGAAATGATCCAGTGGCACGAGGGAATGCTTCTGGCTCCGCAGCATTTCCAGCAGCAGGCCCTGCGCCACGACCAATTCTCGCTCTACCACATGGCCATGGCGGCGCCCTTTCATTGGGGTCTGGTGCGCCTGAACATCGACGAGGCGGCGCTGGTCAGCGGCGTGTTCCGGGTGCTGGAGATGGAAGCCATCCTGCCCGACGGGCTGGTGGTCCGCGCCCCGGTCGATGACAGCGACGAACAGCTTGAACTCGACATCACCGCCTTGGCCGACACGGTGGGCGAGGCGCCCCTGACCATCCATATTACGGTGCCGGCGGCCAAGGCGGGCGGCATCGCCGCGCCGGGCGATCTGGCGCGCTTCCGCGTGGTCGAGGGGCCGGAGGTGGCC
>LAEA01000233.1 GCA_000961745.1 Rhodospirillaceae bacterium BRH_c57
GTCGGCCCCCGTGTCGCAGCCGAGATCGAGGACATCAAGCTTGAAGTGAAGACCCGCCAGGACGCCCTCGGCCCGGCCGTGGCGTCGTCGATCTCCAGCACCATCACCGTGAACGTGGTCGTCTCGGTCATCGCCGTGATCGTCGGCCTGCTGTCCGCCTGGGCCATCGCCAGGGGCATCGCCATTCCGGTGCAGGCCATGACCGCCGCCATGGACCGTTTGGCCCGCAAGGACTACAGCGTTGTCATCCCGGCCGCCGGCAACCGCGACGAGATCGGCGAGATGGCCAGTGCCGTGCAGGTATTCAAGGAGAACATGCAGCGCGCCGACGAACTGGCCGCCGCCCAGGAGAAGGAGAGGGCCGCCCGTGAGGCCCGCGCCAAGCGCATAGAGGAACTGAACGCCGCCTTTGACAAGAGTGCCGGCACGGTTCTGGAAACTGTCAGTTCCGCAGCCCAGGAACTGCAATCAACGTCGCAGAGCATGTCGGCCATCGCCGAGGAGACCCTGGCCCAGGCCACCACGGTGGCCGCAGCCGCCGAGGAAGCCAGCACCAACGTGCAAACGGTGGCATCCTCGGCCGAGGAACTGTCCAGTTCCATCTTGGAAATCTCCCGTCAGGTGCAGCATTCCAACGGCGTGTCCCAGCACGCCGCCCAGCGGGCCGAAGAAACCCGTTCCGTGGTACAAGGCTTGGCTCAATCGGCCCAAAAGATCGGCGAGGTGGTCAATCTCATTACCGACATTGCCGACCAGACCAACCTGCTCGCGCTCAATGCCACCATCGAGGCGGCGCGGGCCGGCGACGCGGGCAAAGGCTTCGCGGTCGTGGCCAACGAGGTCAAGAACCTGGCCAGCCAGACCGCCAAGGCAACCGAGGAGATCAGCCAGCAGATCGGAGCCGTTCAGAGCGAAACCGAACGCGCCGTCGAGGCGATTGAGGAAATCGTCAAGGCCGTCGCTCAGGTCAACGAGGTCGCCTCGACCATCGCCAGCGCGGTGGAGGAGCAGAACGCCGCCACCCAGGAGATCGCCCGCAACGTCGAGCAGGCAGCGGCCGGCGCCCAGGAAGTCTCCTCGACCATCACCGGCGTCAGCCATGCCGCCAGCGAGGCTGGCGCTGGCGCCACGGAAGTGTTGTCCGCCTCGGCCGAACTCGCCCGTCAGGCCGATTCCATGCGCGGTCTGGTGCACCGCTTTCTGTCCGACGTCCGCGCCGCCTAAGGCGCCGGCCGCCATTCGTTTCGCTAAAAAATAAAGAGCCCGCCCGGAGACGTCTCTCCGGGCGGGCTCTTTGCCATCCGGTCTCGACCGAAGACCTTCCGCAGACGCGTGGATCGTTTCTATGCGGGGGGATTGGTCATGATTGTCGCGGGGGTTGGCGGAAGGGGTGGGATTCGAACCCACGGTGAGGTTACCCCCACGGCGGTTTTCAAGACCGCTGCCTTCAACCACTCGGCCACCCTTCCGGTGTGTTTCGTTTAGCAGAGGCGGGGCGGTGGGGGAAGTCTCCCGTTTCCTTTCTTCGGTTCGCGTTGCTCCGGCTTCGGGCTTGTGCGACAACCCTGGACGAGGGCGCCCGGCGTGGGGCAGGGGCTCAGTGAAGGGAAGTCATGGTGCAGCGCGTTGTGGGAGCCGCCCTGGTGGCGGCGATTGTCCTGGGCTCCGGCGTTGCCGGTGCGCAGCCGAATACCCAGTTTCCCCCAAGTACCCAGTTCCCCCAGGTGTCGCAGCAGGCCCAAGCCGCGCCGGTCGAGATCGACGCCGCCGCGTTCCAGGCTTGGCTTGCCGAGGTGCAGGCCGAGGCCCTGGCCAAGGGCATCGGTGCCGCCACGGTGGACGCCCTGGGCTCGGTCAAACCCATCCCCAAGGTGATTGAATACGACCGCAGGCAGCCGGAATTTAGCCAGACCTTCTGGACCTACATCGACCGTGCGGTGAATCAGCAACGCATCACGCAGGGCCAGGAAATGCTGCGCCGCCACGGCCCGCTGCTGGCCGAGATCGAGCGGGATTACGGCGTTCAGCCACGGTTCCTGGTCGCCTTCTGGGGCCTGGAAACCAATTTCGGGGCCAACTTTGGCGGCTTTTCCGTGATCGACGCTCTGGCCACTCTGGCCTTTGATGAGCGCCGCGCCGCCTTTTTCCGGTCGGAGCTTTTCGACGCCCTGGCCATCCTCGATGCCGGGCACATCGCGCCCGACCGTATGGTGGGGTCGTGGGCCGGGGCCATGGGGCACCTTCAGTTCATGCCGTCCACCTTCCGCGCCCATGCCGTGGACCGCACGGGGGACGGCCGGGCCGACATCTGGGGCAGCCTGCCCGACGTGTTCGCCTCGGCTGCCAACTACCTGTCGGCCGAAGGCTGGAAGGGCGACCAGACGTGGGGCCGCGAAATTCGCCTGCCGGCCGGGTTCGACCTCGATCAGGCGGCCATGAACGTCCGCAAGCCGCTGGCCGAGTGGGCCGCGCTGGGTCTGCGCAAGGCGGACGGCGGCCCGCTGCCGGTGGTCGAGGGCATGGAGGCGTCGGTGGTGCTGCCGGCCGGCGTGCGGGGGCCGGCGTTTCTGGTTTATGAGAATTTCCATGTCACCATGAAGTGGAACCGCTCCATCCTCTATGCCGCCGCCGTGGGGCATCTGGCGGACAGGCTGGCGGGACTGCCGCCGCTTGATGCCAAGGCGCCGCCGGGCGCCCGCCCGCTCAGCCGCGTCGAGGTCGAGGAGATCCAGGCGCTGCTCAACGCGTTGGGCCACGACGTTGGCGAGCCCGATGGCATGGCCGGACCGGTCACTCGCGCCGCGCTGCGGGCGTTCCAGAAGAGCGTCGGCATACCGGCCGACGGCCATGCCGATCCCTTGGCGCTTGAGCGCCTGCGTGCGGTTGCTGCCGAACGCGGCGCAGTGCCGGCGCGGACAAATGGTGCATTGCCGTCGCGGGACGGTTGAACAGGGCGGCTCTACCCTTTAATCTCGCCGTATCTGCGAGACTTTCGGGGTAGGGCCACCACATCATGCGACGTCCTTGGGCGATCAAATCCACCCGCCGCACCGGTGCCGTGGGGGTTATCGTGGCAGCCTGCGCCGGATTGCTGGGCGCCTGTGCCGAAACGACGCTGGCCGTTCACACTGCCAAGACGCTCTCGGGACCGTCCGCCAGTGCCGGGGCCGACCAGATAGGGAGCTATAAGGTCGGCAAGCCGTATCAGATCGCCGGGACGTGGTACTACCCCAAGGAAGAGTACGCCTATCGCGAGGAAGGCATGGCCTCGTGGTACGGCCCAGGGTTCCACGGCAAGATGACCGCCAACGGCGAACCCTATGACCAGAACGCCATGACGGCGGCGCACCGCACCCTGCCGATGCCCAGCATGGTCCGGGTGACCAACCTCGACAACGGGCGGTCCCTGGTGCTGCGGATCAATGATCGCGGGCCGTTCGCCAAAAACCGCATCATCGACATTTCCCAACGTGGCGCCCAGCTATTGGGCTTTGTCAATCAGGGCACGGCGCGGGTGCGGGTCGAGGTCATGGCCGAGGAAAGCATGGCCCTCAAATCGGCGGCACTGCGGGGCCAGCCGGCTGAAATGCCCGCCATCGTCGCCGCGCCACGGGCCAGCGTCCAGGCGGTGGCACTTGATGCGCCGCGCCTACAGGCGCCTGCGGTGCTTCAGGCCAGCACGACACTTCAGGTCCCGGCAGTGGTCGCTCCCGTCAGCATGATTCACGCGGCGGGTCTGGGGGGTGGCGCGGGAATGTATGTTCAGGCCGGGGCGTTTTCCAGCGAAGACAACGTGCGCCGCCTGGAATCGCAGTTGAATGGCGTGGCCCCGGTCATCGTCACTCCGATTGAGATCGACGGCCGCCAACTTCTTCGGGTCCGCCTCGGGCCGCTCGGGTCCGCCGCCGATGCCGACCGGGTGCTGGCCGCCGTGCAGGCTCAGGGGCTTCCCGGCGCACGACTGGTGCAGGACTGACGGCAAAGCAACCGCACCAAAGGCGGAGGGGCGGAAATTTCGGCGCCCGGTTTTCCGCCGCAACCTCCCCTTAAGAGGTAGGTTGCCATTCTGTCGCCTGATTTTTCCGCGAGGCTCTTGCCCAATGGCACAGGGTGTCGCACAACCCGTGTCACAGTCATTCGACGAGAACGAGGACGGTCAGTCTCCATGCTCCACATCCGCAAGTCCTGCCGCGTGTCCCCCCTGCGGGCCGCTTTGCCGCTGGCCCTGGCCCTGCTGGTCGGCGGCGCCTCGGCGCTTCATGCCCAGGGCATTGAAAGCCGGGCGCGGGAAGCTCTTCTGGTTGATTTCGAAACCGGAACGGTACTGCTCGACAAGAACGCCGAGGAACTGATGCCGCCGTCGTCGATGAGCAAGTTGATGACGTCTCTGATGGTGTTCGAGCGTCTGAAGGAAGGGTCGCTGTCCCTGGACGAGAAGTTCCGGGTCAGCGAGAACGCCTGGCGCAAGGGTGGCGCGGCCAGCGGCGGATCGACCATGTTCCTGGAACCGCACAGCGAAGCGCGGGTCGAAGACCTTTTGCGCGGCATCATCGTGCAGTCGGGCAACGATGCCTGCGTCGTGGTGGCCGAGAACCTGATGGGCAGCGAGCAGGCCTTCGCCGCTGCCATGACTGCGCGGGCCCGCGAGATCGGTATGACCAAGTCGGTCTTCATGAACTCCACCGGTCTGCCCGATGAAGGCCACCTGATGACGCCACGCGACTTGGTCACCCTGGCCCGTCACATCATCACCACCTATCCCGAATTCTACTCGCTGTATTCGGAAATGAAGTTTTCCTACAATGGCATCAGCCAGTCCAACCGCAACCCGCTGCTGTACACCATGCGCGGCGCCGACGGCCTGAAGACCGGCCACACGTCGGTGGCGGGCTATGGTCTTACGGCGTCGGCGGTGGATGGTGAACGCCGGCAGATCCTGGTCATCAACGGCCTGGAGTCGGTCAAGGCGCGGTCCGAGGAGGCGCAGCGCCTGATGGACTGGGGCTTCCGCAATTTCGAGAACCGCCGTCTGTTCACCGCAGGCGAGACGGTCACCACGGCGGAAGTGTGGCTCGGCCAAGCCGACAAGGTCGGGCTGCTGATCGAAGGCGACCTCAAGCTGACGGTGCCGCGCCGCGCCGCGCAGAACCTGGAGGTCAAGGTGGTCTATGAAGGCCCCATGGCCGCCCCCATCGCCAAGGGTGAGCAGGTTGCGGTCCTCCAGGTGGGGGGCACCGACATGACGACCTTGGAATTCCCGTTGGTCGCCGCCGAGGACGTGCCGCGCCTGGGCTTTGTGGGCCGCATCGGGGCGGCCATGCGCCACCTGGTGTTCGGCTTCGCCAGCTAAATCGGATGAGCGGGCGCTTCATCACCTTTGAAGGCGGCGAGGGGGCCGGAAAATCGACCCAGCTCCGACGGCTGGCCCAGGCGCTGGAGGCTCGCGGCCATTCGGTGGTGACGACCCGTGAACCCGGCGGCTCGCCGGGCGCCGAGGCCATCCGCGCATTGCTGGTGACCGGCGCCACCGGACGGTGGGACGGCCTGACCGAGGCGCTGCTGCACTATGCTGCACGCCGCGACCACCTGCGTTGCACTATCCTGCCGGCCCTGGAGACCGGGCAGTGGGTGCTATGCGACCGGTTCAATGACTCGACCATTGCGTATCAGGGTTATGGTCATGGGGCAGAGCGGGCAGGGCTCGACGCCTTGTACCAGATGGTGGCGGGGGATCTACGGCCGGACCTGACGCTGATCCTCGATCTGCCGGTGGATGTGGGCTTGACCCGTGCCGGTGTCCGCAATGGCACCCCCGACCCAGCGGTCGAGGACCGCTATGAGCGCATGGGCACGGACTTTCACGAGCGCCTGCGCCAGGGGTTCCGGGCCATCGCCGCGGCCGAGCCCGACCGCTGTGCCATGATCGACGCCTCGGCCGGTCTGGATGACGTAGAGGCCGCCATCCTGGCTGCCGTCCGCAGCCGCCTGCCGGAGGCTTGAGGGTGAGCGACAGCATTCCGACACCACGCATCAACACCCATCTGGTCGGTCATGACGCGGCCGAGCGGGAGGTGCTTGACGCCTGGGACGCCGGGCGGATGCACCATGCCTGGCTGATCACCGGCAAGCGCGGCATCGGCAAGGCGACGCTGGCCTATCGGGTGGCGCGCTTCATCCTGGCCGGCGGTGGCGATGCCGGCCTGTTCGGCGGCCCGACTACGCTGGCCCTGCCGGAAGACCATCCGGTGGTCCACCGCATCGCCCACGGCGCCCATGGCGACCTGCGCGTGGTGGAACGCCAGTGGGACGACAAGCGCAAGAAGCTGCGCACCGAGATCGTGGTCGGCGACGCCCGCGACATCGGCAGTTTCCTGTCCATGACCCCGGCCGAAGGGGGCTGGCGGGTCGTGCTGATCGACGCCGTGGACGAGATGAATCGCAATGCCGCCAACGCGGTGCTGAAGGTTCTTGAGGAGCCGCCGAAGCGATCCGTGCTGCTGCTGCTGGCCCACAATCCGGCCCGCCTGCTGCCGACCATCCGGTCACGCTGCCGGCGGCTGGCCCTGCGCCCGCTCGACGACGGCACGGTGGCCGACCTCGTGATGCGCTATCGCCCGGACCTTGATGCCGACGCCGCCCATGGGCTGGCCCGGCTGGGCGAGGGG
>LAEA01000095.1 GCA_000961745.1 Rhodospirillaceae bacterium BRH_c57
CGCGACGATTGGCGCCGGCACGACGACGTTTCACGCTTCGACGGCCGCCGCTGCGTCGGCTGCGGATCTGGCCGCCTTCGGAGGCGCTGGAGCCAACGTGGGCGGCGCGGCCTCTGGTGTGGGCGGTGGCAGCCTTGGGGGCGCACTTCCTTACATTGGCTTGGCCTTGCAGCTTGGCGCCGCTTTCGCCAGCGGCGACGTCAAACAGATGGTGGGCACGGGCGGCGGCATGGCGGCCGGGGCGGCGATTGGGTCCATCATCCCCGGCATCGGGACTGTGTTGGGCGCAGCCATCGGCGGGATGCTGGGCAGTATGGGCGCGTCGTTTCTGGGCAGTGTCCCGGCGGGGGACAATGTCGTCGCCATCAACAGTTCCGGCGCCCACCGGGTGGAGGTGGGAGACGAGGAAGGCCAGAGCGGCGACAAGATGTTGGCCCTGGGCGCCGCCATGCTGGACGGCCTGCGCGATGCAGGCGCGTCCTTCCGGGGCACCCTGCGGTCTGACACGCACGTCGCCAGCCTGGGCTACACCGAAAAGTACGACGAGTGGTGGGTTGATGACAAAAAGATGGGCAGCGCCGAGGAAGCGGCCGAGGCGGCCCTGACCAAGGGCCTGACCAACCCGGACCTGTGGGAGGGGATTTCCGACAACGTCGCCACGGCCATGCGTGCCAGCGTGGGCAAGGGCGCGGAAGAGGCCCTCTCCAACATCACGTTCGCGGCTGGCTGGGATAATCTGCTGGGCACCATCGAAGCCTTGAACGAGGCCATTGCACCCGAGCCCATCGGCCAATACGCGGCTGCCCTCAAGGACATCAATGCCCAGGTCGAGGCGCAGAAAACAGCCACCGAACAGGCCGCCGAGCGGGCGCGCGCGCTCGGCCTGTCGTTGAATGATGTGGCTGCGGTGATGGAGGCCCTTGATGCCGCCGGGGCCAAGGCGGCCGGCCGCCTGCGCGATGAGTTCAACAAGGAGATCGGTGACCAGATCCTATCTATGACTGACCCGACCGCGCTTGCCCTGCGCAACCTGGGAGACTCGTTTAAGGGGTTGCACCGTGAGGCTGTGGCAGTCGGTGGCGACATCGGCCAGCTCAACCGCCTCTACGCACTCCAGCGCGCGGAGCTTGAGGCGCAGCGCATGGCGACCCTGGAGGCCGACGTGACGCGGGCCTATGAGGCCGAGTCTCGGGCGCGGCAGGATTTGCGGGACGGGGCTTATGGTTTGGCCCAGTCGATGCGGGACCTGCGTCAGTCTCTGTTGCTGGACACCAACCTGTCGCCTCTGTCGGCGCCGGAGCGGTTGGCCGAGGCCAAGCGGCAGTATGACGAGACGTTGGCCGCCTCCCGCCTGGGGGACCTTCAGGCCGGGCAGCGGCTCACGCAGATCGGGCCGCAGTACCTGGAGGCGCTCAAGTCCATCTACTCGACGGCGTCCGGCGAATACCGCGAGGGTTTCGACGGCGTGCAGTCCGACCTTCGGGACGTCGAGACGGTGGCCGAGCGTCATGTGCGGATCGCCGACGAACAACTCGGCGTCATGCGCGGGCAGATGGAAGCCTTGGGCCTCATCAACACCAGCGTGATCTCGCTGGCTGATGCCCTGGCAGCGTATCAGGCTGCCGTGTCCACCCCTGTCGCTGGTGGTGGCGGAGCGAGCGCGCCAGTCGGCACGTTCGACGGCCTCCAGGGGCAGAACGCCACCGGGGGCGCGTCAATCGAGACGCGGGCAGCGGCATATCTGGCGGCCAACCCGGATGTCGCGGCGCACTACGGGGCCGGCAATCTGGCCGGGGCGCTGCAACATTTCAATCAGTACGGCCAGTTTGAAGGCCGCAGTTTTTCGTCCGGTGGCACCACCCGGCCGGGCGAGGTCGTCCGCGTCCACAACGAGGAACTTCTCTACACAGGCCCGACCACCCACGTCTTCAACCGACACGAGGCGCGGGACATCCTGTCCGGTGGGTCCAGCCGCACTGACATGCGCGGAACGGAAGCCCGCCTTGATCGGATTCTCGGCGCATTCGAACGCTTGATCGGCCTGTCGGCGCGGGCCGGAGAGGGCACCCTGGACCGTCTGGACCGGGTGGCCGATGCCGCCGAAGCCCAGGCGCAGGCCACAGCACAACAGAGGGCCGCAACAGCATGACTATCATCCTGGCCGAAATCACGGCCCATGATCCTGTGACCTCCACTGACCGGGTCGAGCGCGTGGGGTCGCAGGCCTACAACCACCCCACGGCGCCCGGCCACTACTGGGACCTCTTTGCCACGGGAACTGTCCCGTCCTTCATCCGGCGCGAGATTTTCCGCGACGGCATGACTTTCGGGGCGGGGACCAACGACTTCGGGGAGATCCGCCTTAACAATTTGGACGGCAAATACGACTGGCTGGCCGACGCGTGGACGGACGGGCGTCCGGTGCGGGTGCTGATCGGCGGCAGCGATGCGGCCTATGACACCTTTACGGAGGTGTTCAACGGCGTGGTTGCGGCGGTCGAGGTGGACATTAAAGAGGTGGTCGTGCGCATCCACGACAGTTTTACCGAGGTCTTGGATCAGCCCCTGTCCGAGGCGGTCTATGCCGGCACCGGCGGGGTCGAGGGCGGCGACACCCTCAAGGACCAGGCGGTGGCCGTGGTTGTCGGTCCGGCCTTTAACATCCCGCTGGAGGTGACCGACGCCGCGCTCGGCGTGTGCGTGGCGTGCGATGCCGGGCCGCTCACCTTTGACGTGGTCAAGGTGCGCGGGGATGTCATCACACCCGGCGTGGCGCAGGCGTCGCTGGCGGCCCTGCTGTCCACGGCGCCGACGCCGGGGACGTATGACTGGTATCCGGGGACCGCGACCGAGCGGCCCACGGTGCGCTTCGGGTCGGCCATCGACGGGCAGGTCGCGGCCAACGTGACGACCGGGGCGACGGTAGCCGACCGCACGGCGGCCAAGGGATTTGAGGTCCTCGGCGCGCGGGCGGGAATTGTCTTTCGGGCGGCCGACCTGACGGCGCTGGACCTTGCCAACGCCGCCGAGTGCGGCGGGTGGTGGCGCGGCACCGACAAGATCCGGCAGGCCCTCGATGACTTTGCGGCCACGGTGGGCGCGGGGTATTGGCAGGACGGCACCGGGGAATGGCGCGTCCAGCGCATCGAGGCCCCTGGAACGCCCGTGGCGACCTTTGCCAGTCTGACGTTGGACCGGCCTGGGGCGCTCAATGAGGGCGACATCCTCAGCATCAAGCCGCTGTTCACCGGGCGTGCGGAAGGCGGTCTCCAGCCGTGGGAGGTCACCCTGCGGTGTGCCCGCAACTACACCGTCCAGAGCAAGGACAGCTTGGCCGACGCCGCCGGCACGGCCGAGGAAAAGGACCGGCTCGCCACCGAGTGGCTTGAGGCCTCGACCGGCGAGGATGCGGCCGTTCGGGCCGCGCACCCGCTGTCCGTCCCGATGGTCATAGACACCCTGTTCGCCCATCGCGCCGATGCCGAGGACGAGGCGCACCGGCGCCGGGATCTTTATGCCGACCGGCGGCGGTTTTTGACGGGCGTCACCATGACCCCCGTGCTTACCGGCCTTGTGGACCTGGGCGTCACGGTGCGGGTCGAGCACCCGCGCCTGGGCCTGTCGGCCGGGCGCAATGTCCGCGTTCCGGGGATGCACCTCAACCTCTTGGCGTTGACCGCCGACATGACCGTGTGGGGGTGACATGACCATCCAGACCATCCCGGCCCATAACGCCATCGTCGGTTTCCCGTCGTGGAGGACCAAGGCGGTGTGGAGCGCATCGACCGCCCATGCCCTGTACCCGGCGGCCAACCTGGGCACCATGCCGCTGTCCTACCCCTGGCGTGGCGCGTCGCCCGCGCCGGAGGACAACGTCATCACGGCGACGTTCTCGCCCCGGCGGCGGGTCGATTTTGTCGCGCTGTGCCGCCACAACCTCAGCATCGGCAGCACCGTGACGGTCGAGTTGCTGGACACCACGACCGAGCCGGAAACGGTTCTGTCCACCGTCACCGTGCAGTCCTGGCCGGCGGTATTTACGGAGGACCAGGTTGACTGGGACGGGGGCCGCTGGTGGGACCGCACCTACACGGCCGAGGAAATCGCGGGCTACCCCTGGCATCTGCCGATCCGGCTGCCGGGGGCCTACTACGTGGACGCGGTGCGCATCAGGCCCGCCGACCCGCTCAATCCGGCGGGGTTTGTGCAGATCGGCGCCATCGAGGTTGGCGAGGCGCACCAGATTTTGCGGTCGTTCAGTTTCGGGGCGGAGTACGGATACCAGTCGCGCACCGAGAGCCAGGAGGCGGACGGCGGCACGATGACGTTCCGGCGCCGTCCCAAGCCGCGCGTGTTCGAGGGGGTCATCAGCCACCTTCCGCGCGATTCTGCGCTTGGCGTGTGGCTGGAAATGCGCCGGCAACTGGACATCGACGTGCCGTTTTTCTGGTGGCCCAACCCCGAAGACCCGGTCCACCAGTTGCGCAACGCCTATCCGGCCCGCTTTACCGCTTTGTCCCTGCATTCCTTCGTCTCCCCTGGTCGGGACGGCGTGCCGATCAGCCTTAAAGAGGTGATGTAACATGGCGCTGACCACCGAAGAACAAGCCGCCGTTGACCGTCTGGCGGACTACAACGCCGGCCGGTACGACGCGACGACCAACCCCAACGGGTTCGGCGGTGACGGGTACCTGACCGAGATCCCTGACGCCCTGAACGACACGGCGGCCGTCGCGGCTGCCGTGTCGCGCTTGGCGGGCGAGGCGAACACGAACGCGGGCACGGCCAACACCAAGGCGGGGGAGGCGGCGGACTCTGCCTTGTCGGCCGGGCTGTCTGCCAGGGCCGCGACGGACGCCCAGGTCCTGTCCGAGGCTTGGGCGACAGGCACGGAGCCGGGCGGGCCGGGCACGCGGTCGGCGCGGGAAGAAGCCATCCGGGCCGAGACCGCAGCGGACAGTATTGCCGGGTCCACGGTGCCAGACCCGGCGCCGGCGAATGCGGGCCACCTTTACGGGTCAGACGGCACCAACGTCGTCCTCCTGGAGGGGGTGCCCGTGCCGACCCCAGCCGTGGGCAACACAGGGCTGTTCGCCCGCTCGACGGGCAGCGGTGTGGAGTGGGCGTCCCTGCCCGTCGTTGGCGGCACGCTGGTGACCGAGGCGGTGCAGCTTGTCGCGGGCCTTGCCTACACCATCACCGCCCCGGCTGCGGTTACCTTGACACTTCCGCTGGCGCCTACCGCCGGCGCGGCCGTCCGTTTGATGGACGGCGAAAGCATCAGCACCAGCGTGGTCCACACGGTGGCGCGCAACGGTCATACCATCATGGGGCTGGCCGAGGACATGGTGTTGGACACCCCCGGCATTGACGTCACCATCTGGTTCAACGGCTCCGACTGGAGGCTTTTCTAATGTCTAACGTTTCCTCATTCCTGCGCAGTGGTCAGCATAAGAAACTCCGTTCCGTGTGGTTCACGACGGCGGGGTCGCACACGTTTACCCTCCCTCTTGGTGCTGACCCTGAGATTGAAGTGCATGTGTTCGGGGGCGGTGGTGGCGGTGGGCGCTCCGATACCACGGGCAGCAAGTATTCCGCTGGTGGGGGCGCTGGTGGTGGCTACGCATCCGGCATCATCAACCTTGGTGCTGGCAACACCACCCCAACCCTCACAGTTGGTGCGGGGGGCGCGGGGTCGCTGTCTGCCGGAGTTGCTGGCTCATCTGGGGGTACGTCCAGCTATGGTACGCTGCTGTCAGCGACTGGGGGTGCTGGGGGCGCGGTTGCCAGCACGCACGCTACTCCGGCTGCTGGGGGCACAGGCACGGTTGATGCCAGCGTGCTGTCCGGCATCACATTCGACGGTGGTGCGGGTGGTACGACCTTTGGGACGCTGGCGTCACACGCTTCGATGGGGGGCGGGGGTGGCAGTGGGTCGCCTTATGGCGATGGCGGCGCCGGGGGCAATGGTTCCAGCAGCGGCAGCGGCTCCTACCCCGGCGGCTCCGGCGGCGGTGGCGGCTGGCGTGGTCGCGGTGGGCACGGGGGCGAAAACACCGCCAATAGTTCAACCGGGCAGGGGACCGGAGGGGGTGGCGGTGCGCCCGGCGGCGCTGGGGGGGATGGTCTTGGCGGTGTCACCAGTTGCTCGGGGGGCAGCGGCGCAGGTGCGTATGGCCCAGGCCAGCCGGGACGGTCCAGCGGCCGGATTTCCGTGGGAGGGGCGGGTTATGTGCCTGGGTCGACCATCACCACAGCCACGACTGCGTCACTACTGACTCCCGTCCAGCCGCAGACCTTGCCCTTTGAGCATATCCTGAACCTGTCGGGGGGCGGCGGTAGCGGCGGAATTAGCCCATCGGGTTACCACGCCTTCGAGGCACAGTCAGGCTCTGCGGGGGGCGGTGGTGGCGGTGCCTCCAGCAGCACCAACCCTGGCAACGGCGGCCTAGGCGGTGGAGGGGGTGGGTCTTATGGCCCCGCCAACTTTGCCTACATTTGTGGCAATGGCGGATTTGGTGGGGGCGGGGGCGGTGGAGCCTACGCAGGTATGCGCCAATCAGGCAATGGCGGTAATGGTGGCGGCGGTGGTGGCGCGTCCTATGAGGTTAGCGGCGCGAACGCTGGCAAAGGCGGCGATGGCGGCGATGGCGCCATCATCATCTATTACTACGCATAAGGGAGAGCGACGATGAAGAAGGCGTGGATTGAAAACGACCGCGTGCGTGACGTGTGCCCCGGCGACCCGGCCGCTCTGTATCACCCCGCCGTGGCGGCCTACTACACAACGGACGTCCCCGACAACGCGGCGAACGGAGACGGGTGGGTTGATGGGGCGCTGGTGAAGCCGCCGGTGCCCGAGCCTGCGGCCCCGGTCGAGCCCGTCATCACCTACCAGACCAAGCTGTCGCGGCCGGAGTTCAAGTTGCAGTTCACCGCGCCCGAGCGGCTGGCCATCCGGGCGGCACGGGCTTACACCGGCACAGAAGCCGCCCAGGTGAACCTGAAGGCGGCCCTGGATGACTTCTTTGATCTGATCGAAGATCCGGCGCTCACCGCCATCGACTTGGAATTGCCTGCTACCGTCGAGGGGGTGACGTTCCTCGCCACGGCCGGGTTGATCGCAGCCGAGCGGGTGCCGGTCATCCTGGCGGGTCTGCCCGAGTAGGCACCGCGACAAGAGTCCATCGAGCAGCCACCCCGCCCCGCCAGAGTGCGGGGTTTTTCATGCCCGCATCACGGAGGCCGCGCGTGCCCTTCTCACATCTTCCCGAGGCCGCTCGCGGCCTCCTGTCCGGGCTGGCTGGTCTGGCCGGGGTCATCCTGGCCGTCCTGTTCGGCCGTCTGGCGTGGCACACGGCCGAGGTCCAGCGCGGCAACCGCCGGTTCTGGTCCTGGTTGCTGGCCCTGGAGGGCCTGACGGTCGGGGTCCTGGTCGTCCTGGCCAAGGCCGCAAGCGACTACGCGGGCCTTGTCCCCGGTGGCTGGCAGGAGCTTGGCATGGCCGCCGTTCTCGGCTGGCTGGGGCCGCGCGGGCTGGATGCTCTGTTGATGCCGTGGCTGCGGCGCAAAATCCCCAAGGAGGAGTAAGACGCGATGACCCTAGAACCCCTGCTGGCCCACATCCGCGAGGCCGAAGGCTACAGCGCCACGCCCTACCGATGCCCGGCCGGAAAGCTGACCATCGGCTATGGCACCAACATCGAATGGCTGGACCGCGAGGAAGCCGAATGGCTGCTGCGCCACCGCCTGGAAAAGGCCGTCGCCGAGGTCCACCGGCGCTGGCCCTGGGCGGACCGGCTGACCGAGGCGCGGCGGTCGGCCCTCTATGACATGGCCTACAACATGGGCGTTCCGGGCCTGTCCAATTTCCGCAAGATGCTTGCCGCGCTTGAGGTGGGCGACTACCAGACCGCCGCCGCCGAGGCCAAGGACTCGCGCTGGTATCGACAGGTCGGCCGGCGCGCTGTCCGGCTGGTGTCGATGATCGGGGAGGGGTGACGACCATGCGCAAGGTGATGACTGTGGCCGCCGTTCTGGCGGCCTTTTCTTTGGGCGGGTGCGCGGCGGTCCCGGTGGTTGGGGCTGCTGCTGCCCTGGGCGTGCAGGTCTACTGCATGGGGGTCCACGACACGGGCAAGGCCTACCTCCGCGACCGCCTGACTGGCGGCGTGCAGGTGTTCGCCTGCGAGGACCATGCGACGGAGGGCGGGCGATGACGTACCGGGGGGTGACCTATCCCGACCGCTTGGTGCTGGTCCACGTCCAGGGCGAGACGTGGGAGGTGGTGGCCGACTATCGCTGCCGTTGGGAGGGCGGGGAGATCACCGTTCCCGCCGGCACCAAGACCGACTTGGCGAGCGTGCCGCGCCTGTTCCGCTGGCTGGTCCCCGTGGTGGGGGACCAGAACGGCGCGGCGGTTGTGCATGATCGCTGCTACGAGGTGCAAACCATCCTGCCCCGCGCCGAGGCCGACGCCCTGTTCCTCGCCGGCATGAAGGCGGCGGGCGTCGGCTGGGCGCGGCGGTGGGCAATGTATGCCGCCGTCCGGGTGGGCGGCTGGGTGCCCTGGGGGCAGCGGGCGCGGGAGATCGAGCGGGAGCGGGCGGTGGGGGCGGTGCCTGGGTAGGCTTGTTGGGGGGGCGGTGCCCTTAGAGGGCTCGCTGCGTTAGTGCGCACACTGTAGGCACATACGAATAGGCGCCCCGAGTCTCAGGCGTAAAAATTGGGAAATCACAGGGGGTTGATAGTAGGAAAAACAACAGCTTGGGCACCCGCCGCCCTCGTTTACACCGAGAGGGTCGGCGGTTCGAGCCCGTCACCGCCCACCAAGGCACGCCATGCAGAAGGGGCGGCACCCACACAGGGTGCCGCCCCTTGGCATCTCTACTGGTGACATCCGCTATTCGGCGGGTTCGACGCGCGGTGCCTGGGTGTTGGCGATGAAGCGGCTCATCCACCAGGACAGCAGGCCGATGGCAACGGCGGCCACCGGAACCAGAGTCATCAGAACGTTCAGGTTCTCACCGGCGAACCGGGTGGTCGAGCCTTCGAGCGTGCTGGCCACGATGAACCAGATGGCGATCGGGGCGACCATGAAGGCGGCCAGTAGGTAGGGCAGGAAACGCATCAAACTCTCCTTGCGGGGCATCATGTGTGTGCATATGGCGACCCGCGTCGTGGCGGGGAACCGCGAAGAGAGTTGTAGGCATTTTAAGTGGAACCGCAACCCTCTGAGGTGTAGGGGTTTTCCTGACTAACAGGGTAGGGCGGGGGAGCGTGTCCTGCCGGTTCTAATAATGGGGCGGCTTGTAGGCCTCGACCTGGGGTTCGACCGCCTGCATACGGTCATGCAGACCCCGCACGGTGCGGGTGAGCTTGTCGATCTCGTCCCACTGGCGGGCGATGACGTCGCTAAGGTCCTGATTGGCGACCTCTAGGTGGGCGACGTGGCTTTCCAACGCACTCAGACGTGCTTCCAGATCGGACAGGGCGGGCATGGGGTGTCGGCTCCTGAAAGGGGGATAATGCAATGTGGCACAGCAGTCCCACGCGCCATTGACAATTGTCAACCGCACCGTCAGAAAGCGCGCATCTCAGAAAACGGATGTACGCCCCGGAGGTTGATCCGGTGGCTGGGGGAACACGGAAATGGACGCATTCACGCCGATTTCGGCAGCCGTGGGGGGGCTTCTCATCGGTGCCGGGGCCGTTCTGCTCTTGCTGGGCAACGGGCGGATCATGGGCGTTAGCGGAATTCTGGAGGCGTTGCTCAAGGGCGACCGCACGCTGTGGCGGGTCGGCTTCATGGTCGGCATGCTGATTCCGGGCGTGGTGGCGGCTTTGGTCGTGGGGGTGCCGCTCGGCCAGTCTGGCATGTCCGTGCCGCTGCTGATCGGCGCTGGATTGCTGGTCGGGTTCGGGTCGCGCATGGGCAGTGGCTGCACCAGCGGCCACGGCATTTGCGGACTGGCGCGCTTTTCCAAACGGTCGTTGGTGGCGACCCTGGTGTTCTTTTCGGCCACAGCCGCCACCGTCTTCGTGATGCGGCATATGCTCGTCGGGGGGAACCTGTGATGCGGGGCATGATCTGTTCAGTGGCCGCCGGAGTGCTGTTTGGCAGCGGCCTGATCGTTGCCGGAATGACCAGTCCGGCCAAGGTGCTGGGCTTCTTTGACTTCGCCGGGGCATGGGACCCCAGCCTCGCGGTCGTGATGGCCGTGGGCCTGTTTACCGCGACCGTGGGCTACCGCCTCGCACAGCGGCGCGTCGCGCCGTGTTGGGCGTCGTCTTATGTTCTCCCCGAGCGGACCGAAATTGACCGCCGTTTGATGATCGGTTCGGCCATCTTCGGACTTGGGTGGGGACTTGTCGGATACTGCCCCGGACCAGCCCTGGTCGCCGGGGCTGCCGGAGCGTTGGACGCTGGCATCTTCGCCAGCGCCATGATCGGCGGTATGCTGGTCTGGCGCATGGTCGAACGAACGCTGGAAATACGCGCCGTTCAGGCGTGAAGGAAGGAACCGGGCTCTGCCCGAACCCGCCAGGAGCCACGGGCTCCTGGACCTCGGGAATTGGCTTCACTAGGAAGCCGCGCGCAGCGCATTCATACCGTCCGCCCTATGAACTGACCCACTGGAAGAAGGTGGGCTGCCGCCCACGCCCGCTCGGGGTGAACCCCGAACCCCTTTTGTTTCTTTAAAGCGGTTTGCGTTTAATGTGAACCACGGCTTGGGCTTGTATATGTTGGGCTGCCGCCCAAGCCCGCTTGGGGCAAGCCCCAAACCCCATCTCATTTTTTAGAAGAAAAAGGGAGGTCTGGAGCGTAGCTCCAGGCTGGCGGCAGCCATCCGCGACAGCGGGTCACTGCGTCAGATTAAAAGCAAACCGCTTTAAGAAGAACAAGGAGGTTTGGAGCATCGCTCCAAATGGGTTCGGGCGATAGCCCGGCCGCGCAAGCGACCATGAGGGGCGGTTCATGGGTCGGCTGGTATAAAGGCTGAGGGAATATCTGCCTGCGGCGCAAGGTGCGGGAACGCCTAAGTTTACGGGGTCAAGGGGCCGAGCGGCCCCTGGCGGGTACGGGCAGAGCCCGCCTTCCCCTAAAACCCGCACCTCACCAGAACGACAGCAGCGCCGCCAGGCACAGCAGGGTGAACACCATTCCGAAGCCGTAGCACAGGGCGGCGACGACCGAGCGTGATCCCGACGTGCGGGCGCCCAGGTCCTGGATGGTCATGCGGAACCGGTGGGCGGCGTGCCACAGGGGCAGCACCAGGACGCCGAACAGGATGATCTTGCCCAGCGGGTTGGCGGCAAAGGCGTAGACGCGGTCATAGGACAGCGCCTCGGCGTCGATCAGGCCCAGGGGCACGGCGATGCCGGTCACGAAGATCATCACCGGCAGCATCAGGGCAGCCACCAGCCCACCTCCGGCAAAGGGGAACCACACCAGGGGCTTGTTGGCGCGGGTATAGGTCTTGCGTCCTGTCGTCTTGCTCATGGCCATGGGTCCTTTCACCACAACACCGCGGCCAGCACGACGATGCTGGCCGCCGCCCAAATCACGTACTGCGCACCGATGATCGGGCCGGGCGGCACGAAATGGTCGCCGCGCATGATCGGCGTGGTGCGCGGGGTCAGGGCGAACCAGGTGACGGTGTGGAAGGTGGCGAACACAAAGGCCAGCACATGGAAGATGACCGACAGCGGGTGGCTGAGCACGCCCAGGAAGCTGCCCCAGGCGTCGGGCCCCTGGCTGAGCTGCCACAGGCCGACGATCAGGATGGCGACGTAGGCGCCGACGAAGAAGCTCGTCATCTCGCGCAGCATGTAGCGGATGTAGAACGGCTTTTCCAGCCACCAGGTGTTGGGCAGCGTGGGCTCGTAGGGTTTGCGGCTCATCGTGCCTTCCTCCCCGGAATCAGGTGGTCCAAGGCCCAGTCGATGGAGCTTTCGATCTTCTGCTCCTGAATGGCGCCGGCCGGTTCAACGTCCTTGGGGCAGACTTCCGAACAGGCGGAGACGAAGGTGCATTCCCACACGCCGTATTCGCTGGCCGTCACGTCCTTGCGCAGGTCCTTGCCTTGGTCGCGGCTGTCCAGGTTGTAGCGGTGGGCCAGCGCCAGGGCGGCCGGGCCGATGAACCCCGGATTGAGCCCGACCTGCGGGCAGGCGGCGTAGCACAACAGGCAGTTGATGCAACTGGTGTGATGCTTGAAACGCTTGAGTTGCTTGGGAAGCTGGATGAACGTCCCTTCTTCAACCGGCTTTTCGGTCGTGCGGATGATCCACGGCTTCACGGCCTCCAGCTTCTCCATGAAGCTGTCCATGACGATCACCAGGTCCTTCTCGACCGGGAAGTTCTTCAGCGCCCCCACGGTGATGGTGCCCTTGCCGTCCTTGAGGTAGTCGCGCAGGAACGCCTTGCACGACAGGACCGGCTCGTTGTTGACCATCATGCCGCACGACCCGCAGACGGCCATGTGGCACGACCAGCGGAAGGTCAGCGATCCGTCGACGTTGTCCTTGACCCAGTTCAGGGCGTCCAGGACGACCCAGTCCTCCTGATAGGGGACCGAAAAGCTCTCGGCATGGGGGACGTCGTCGCTTTCGGGGTTGTAGCGCAGGACCTCCAGCGTGAACGTGGTGGTGTCGCTCATTTCGCCTCTCCGCCATAGACGCGTTCGGCCGGCTGTGACCGGGTGATGACCACGTCGCGGTATTCGACGCGCGGCGCCTCGCCCTCCACCCGATGGGCCATGGAGTGCTTGAGGAACGCCGCATCATCGCGCGCCGGATGATCGAGCCGCTGGTGCGACCCACGGGATTCGGTGCGTTGCAGGGCGGACAGGGCCATGGTTTCACCGATCTCGATCATGTTGCCCAGTTCGATGGCGCCGGTCAGGTCGGTGTTGTAGACGCCGCTCTTGTCGTCGATGGCGACGTTGGCGAAGCGGGTCTTCAGCACGGCGAGGGTTTCGACTGTGGCGCGCAGGCTGTCCTCGGTGCGGTAGATGCCGCAGCCGGTTTCCATGGTGTCGTTGAGCGCGGTGCGCAGGCCGACGACCGATTCCGTTCCCTTGGAGCGTTCCAGCAGGGCGACCACGCGCTTGCGGTGGCCGTCGGCCTGGGCGAGGGCATTGGTGTGGCTGGGCATCGGCACGCCGCGCGCATGGGCGGCGGCGTTGCGTCCGGCCACGGCGCCGAACACCAGAAGCTCGGTCAGCGAGTTGGAGCCCAGGCGGTTGGCCCCGTTGATCGACACACAGGCGCATTCACCGGCGGCATAGAGGCCGGGGACCGGGGTGCCGGCCGTGATGTCGGTGTGGATGCCGCCCATGGTGTAATGGACCACCGGGCGCACCGGGATGGGGGCGTTGACCACGTCCACGCCGACGTAGGACAAGGCGAGATCGCGGATGAACGGCAGGCGCTCGGCGATCTTGGCCTCGCCCAGGTGGCGCAGGTCGAGGTGCATGACGTCACCCCATTTGCTGTCGATGCAGCGGCCCTTTTGCTGTTCCTGCCAGAACGCCTGGGACAGGCGGTCGCGCGGGCCAAGCTCCATGGCTTTCTTGCGCGGCCACGGGTCGGGCGGCCCCATGCCGTAGTCCTGGAGGTAGCGGTAGCCGTCCTTGTTGACCAGGATGCCGCCTTCGCCGCGCGCCGCTTCCGAGATCAGGATGCCGGTGCCGGGCAGGCCGGTCGGGTGGTACTGCACGAACTCCATGTCCTTGAGCGGCACGCCGGCCCGGAAGGCCATGGCCATGCCGTCGCCGGTCTTGATGGCGCCGTTGGTGGTGAACGGGAACACCCGTCCGGCCCCGCCGGTGCAGATGATGACCGAGCGGGCCAGGATGACCATGGGCTTGCCGCTGCGGATTTCATGGGCCAGCACGCCGGCGATCCGGCCGTCCTCGATGAGGAGGTCGGTGGTGTAGACCTCGTCCAGGCGCTTGACCGACGGGTACTTCATGGAGGTCTGGAACAGGGTATGCAGCAGGTGGAAGCCGGTCTTGTCGGCGGCGTACCAGGTGCGTTCGATCTTCATGCCGCCGAACGGACGGACGGCGACCTTGCCGTCGGGCGTGCGGCTCCACGGGCAGCCCCAGTGCTCGGTGCGGATCAGTTCTTTGGGGGCCTGGGCCACGAAGAAATCAACCGCGTCCTGGTCGCACAGCCAGTCACCGCCGGATACCGTGTCGTTGAAGTGGTGGTCCAGGCTGTCCTCGGCCTTGGCCACGCCGGCCGCGCCGCCTTCGGCCGCCACGGTGTGGCTGCGCATTGGATAGACCTTGGACAGCAGGGTCACCGACAGGCTGGGGTCTGCCTCGGCGGCGGCGATGGCAGCGCGCAGTCCCGCTCCGCCGGCCCCGACGATGGCGATATCGGTTTCAATCACATCCATTAGCGAAGCGCCCCTTGCCCACGACATCAATGACGTGCGCCGATCATAGACCATGACGGCGCAACAACCAACCGATGCCGCGCTCGGATGAGGGGGGATTGCCTGTGATTTGAAAGATT
Organism: Rhodospirillaceae bacterium BRH_c57; assembly: GCA_000961745.1. Taxonomy (GTDB): domain Bacteria; phylum Pseudomonadota; class Alphaproteobacteria; order Rhodospirillales; family Rhodospirillaceae; genus Cauispirillum. The sequence continues at coordinate 14,530 of LAEA01000095.1, forward strand.
TAACCGAAGTGCCTCAGAGGCGTTCGGCGACGACTTTCTGGTACATGCCGCCGAAGAAGGTTTCCTTGCGCCAAGCAAAGCCCTCGCTTTCGGACGCATACGATCTGATTTCGTGCGCCCACAGGGTGGTGGCGAACGGTTCCAGGGCGGCGAAGACGCCCGCCATCACCGGGCGGAGCGGGTGCAGGGCCGATGGGCGGTGGTAATCGACGAACACCACCTTGCCGCCGCGCCGCACGCTGCCGAGCAAGGCATCGACGATGCGGCCCTTGTAGTCCTCGGGAACTTCGTGCAGCAGGAAGAAGCAGGTCACCGCGTCGTAGGGGCCACGGCCGGACTCGGCGGCGTCCCATAACTCGACCGAGGCCTGCGGCACATCGGACAGTTTGCGGCGGGTCAGCGAGACCTGGATCGGCGCGATGTCGCTGACGTCCAGGTGCCCCGCCGCGCCCAGCGTGGCGGCGACATCGGCCGAGAAGGTGCCGTAGACGCAGGCCGGCTGGAGGACCCGCCAGCCGGGCCGCAACTCCGCCGTCACGCTGCGGATGAGGCGGCGCGCGTTGCCCCACAGGATGGCCGTCACTACCGGCTGGCGGTCGAACACCGCGCAGCCCAGCTTGCTCAGGTATGCCCAGGTGTAGGTTTCGCTGAGATAGGCCGGGATGGTTGGCGTTTGGGCCGGACGAGGGGGCTCGGCCAACAAGGCGCTGTCGCGGCGGCTCATGTCATTGCGCTCCAGGGCTTACGGCTTCAGCAGTCATGGCTGGTGTTGGCAGGGGGGCCGTACATGCGGTGCGCACGGTCCTCGAAGGCGGTGATCATGCGGTCCACCGAGTCCCGCGACAGCAGCATCCCCAGTGCCGAAAGCGCCCGCGACCGCAACTCGAACGTCACGTCCAGGGTAATGAGGCAGCCACCATCGTCGGCCACGTCGAACGTCCACAGAAGCTCGAACTGGCGAAATGGCGCTTGGCTCGACTGTACCCGAATGGCATTGGGTGCCGACAACTGCGTATGGGTCGTAAAGGTATGGCGTACCGGCCCCAGGCGGACGACCTGGTCGGTGTCGTAGCCGTCATCCTTGGTGTTGCGCACCCGCACGGCCTGCCATGTCGGAAGGAACTCCGGGTAGCGCTGCACGTCGGCCACCAGATCGAACATGCGATGCGGCGGGTAATAGACTTCCCGCTTCACGGTCGTCGTCGGCACGACTTCCCCCTCACGATATCGGAAACCATGGTCGTTCCTTCGCTGGGGGCACCCCCTTGGCGCGGGAACCCCGCACCTTATGTAATGCCCGAACGCGGATGTCCAGCCTGCGTATGCCGCCGCCATGGCGGGCCGGTGCTTGGGTGGGGTGTTGACCCGTGGGGGCGCGGCCAACCCGTTCTGGGGGTTAGGAATGAAAGCCCGGCGCACCCTGCTGCCGGGTATCATCGCTTGACTTGACGGGACTCTGGGGATTACATCACGGCGGTTTTCGTGCGGGGGACCCGTCCCGTCGCGTCTGGAGCAAGGCGCTTTTCGCGCGGCTTGACGCCGGTTCCCGACTACCCTATGAACCCACCCGGCCGGGTGGGGCCGGGGCGGGAGTCGGAGGACGGACCGCCGCAGACCGAAACACGCCGTGGCTCCCGTCAAGGGAACCCGTAACGAGGGCAGGAAGGGTCGGGCGACGGCAGTCGCGCCCACCGCCGAGTCAGGAGGTTGGAGCTCATCCCATGGAGGACCTGCTGCGCGAATACCTGCCGATCCTGATATTCCTCGGGATCGCAATCGCAATTTCCGGGATAGCCATCCTGGCGTCCTACATCGTCGCCCCGCAGCATCCGGATTCGGAAAAGGACTCGGCCTACGAGTGCGGCTTCGAGGCCTTTGACGACGCCCGCGCCCGGTTCGACGTGCGGTACTATCTGGTGGCGATCCTGTTCATCATCTTTGATCTGGAAGTCGCCTTCCTGTTCCCGTGGGCGGTCAGCCTGGCCGACATCGGGGCGTTCGGGTTCTGGTCGATGATGGCGTTCCTCGGGATCCTGACCATCGGCTTCGTCTACGAATGGAAGAAGGGAGCCCTGGAATGGGAGTGAGCAGCGGAAGCATTCACAACCCCGCCCAGCCTCTGCCGCCGGGTCCGGAGCAGGATGCCCTCCTCAAAGGAGTGGGGCAGGAGCTTCAGGAAAAGGGGTTCATCCTGTCCACGGTGGACGGTCTGGCCAACTGGGCCCGCACCGGATCGCTGTGGCCCATGACGTTCGGCCTGGCCTGCTGCGCCGTGGAAATGATCCACGCCTACATGCCGCGCTACGACCTGGACCGCATGGGCGTCGTGCCGCGACCCAGCCCGCGCCAGTCCGACGTGATGATCGTCGCCGGCACGGTGTGCAACAAGATGGCCCCGGCCGTGCGCAAGGTCTATGACCAGATGGCCGAGCCGCGCTGGGTGATCTCGATGGGCTCGTGCGCCAACGGCGGCGGCTACTACCACTATTCGTACTCTGTGCTGCGCGGAGTTGACCGGATCGTTCCGGTTGACGTCTACGTTCCGGGGTGCCCGCCGACCGCAGAGGCGCTGGTCTACGGCATCATGCAGTTGCAGAAGAAGATTCGGCGGACGGGTTCGCTCCGCCGCTAGTCGAACCGCCTCGGGGAAGGGACATGGCACTCACGGAAGAACAGGTCGAGGCGCTGCGTGACTTGGCCGAGCATGTCGCGGCCATCTTGCCGAACGACATCGTGCGGTCGGAGACGCGGAACCAGGAACTGGCGATCACCATCCTGCGCGGCAGCCTCATCAAGGTGCTGAGCACGTTGCGTGACGACTCCAACTGCCTGTTCCGGCAGCTGGTCGACATCACCGCCGTGGACTACCCCGAGCGCGAAGAGCGTTTCGAGTTGGTCTACAACCTGCTGTCCATGAAGCACAACCAGCGCATCCGCGTGAAGCTGACCACTGACGAATCGACTCCGGTGGCCACCGCCACCACCGTCTTCTCGACCGCCGGCTGGTTCGAGCGCGAAGTGTGGGACATGTACGGTGTGTATTTCACCGACCATCCCGACCTGCGCCGCCTGCTGACCGACTATGGGTTCGAGGGGCATCCGCTGCGCAAGGACTTCCCGCTGACCGGCTATGTCGAGATGCGGTACGACGAGGAGCAGAAGCGCGTCGTCTACGGTCCCGTGCAGCTCAAGCAGGACTTCCGGTCCTGGGATTTCCTCAGTCCGTGGGAAGGCCCGCTGCCGGGCGACGAGAAGGCCGGGGTTGTTCAGGTCGGGGCGCCGAAGGCGGGGGATAAGGGCTGATGGCCGAAAATCAGATCAAGAACCTCAACATCAACTTCGGTCCGCAGCATCCGGCGGCTCACGGCGTGCTGCGCCTGGTGCTGGAACTGGACGGCGAAGTGGTGGAACGGGCCGATCCGCATGTCGGGCTGCTGCATCGCGGCACCGAGAAGCTGATCGAGTACAAGACCTACCTTCAGGCCATTCCGTACTTCGACCGCCTGGACTACTGCTCGCCGGTCAACATGGAGCACTCCTTCGTGCTCGGTGTGGAAAAGCTGCTGGGCGTCGAGGCGCCCGAGCGCGGCAAGATCATCCGCGTCCTGTTCGCCGAGATGGTCCGCATCGGAAACCACCTGCTGAACGTGCCGTCCTACGCCATGGACGTCGGCGCCATGACGCCGATGCTGTGGGGCTTTGAGGAACGCGAGAAGATCTTCGAGTTCTGCGAGGCCGTGTGCGGCGCCCGGATGCACATGAACTACTTCCGTTTCGGCGGCGTGAACCAGGACGTGCCCGACCATCTGGTCGGCGCCATGCGCAAGTGGGCCAACGAGTTCCCGAACTACGTCCGCGACATGGAAACCATGTTGACCAACAACCGCATCTTCAAGCAGCGGACGGTCGACATCGGCATCGTGACGGTGGACGAGGCCCTCGACTGGGGCTTCACCGGGCCGAACCTGCGCGCCTGTGGCCTCGCCTGGGACCTGCGCAAGTCGCAGCCCTACGACGCTTACGAGGACATGGACTTCGACGTGCCGGTGGGCGCCACGGGCGACTGCTATGACCGCTATCTGGTGCGGGTCGAGGAAATGTTGCAGTCCGTCCGCATCATCCACCAGTGCCTGGACAAGCTTGACAAGGTCAAGGGCCCGGTGCGTGTGGACAACCGCAAGGTCTCGCCCCCGCGCCGTGGCGAGATGAAGAAGTCGATGGAAGCGCTCATTCATCACTTCAAGCTCTATACCGAAGGTGTGCATGTTCCGGCCGGCGAGACTTACACGGCGACCGAGGCCCCCAAGGGCGAGTTCGCGGTGTACATCGTGTCCGACGGCACCAACCGGCCATACAAGTGCAAGATCCGCTCGCCGGGGTATGTGCATCTCCAGGCCATGGAGATGATGTCGAAGGGCCACATGCTGGCCGACATCCCCGCCATCATCGGGTCCATTGACGTCGTTTTCGGGGAGATCGACCGATGAGCAGCCATGCTCCCGATCCCAACGTGCCTGAGCCCGCTTCGTTCGCCTTCACCGAGGCGAACATGGTGGAGGCCACCAAGATCATCGCCAAGTATCCTGCGGGCCGTCAGCGCAGCGCCGTGATGCCGCTGCTCGACATCGCCCAGCGTCAGGAAGGCTGGCTGTCGCGCACCGCCATGGATTACGTCGCCGACCTGCTGTCGGTGCCGCCCATCCGGGTGTACGAGGTGGCAACCTTCTACACGATGTACCGCCTGCGCCCGACCGGGAAGCACCACATCGAGCTGTGCACCAATATCGCGTGCTGGCTGCGCGGGTCCGACGACGTCAAGCGCGCGGCCGAGGACGTGTTCGGCGTGCCGTTCGGGTCGTCCAACGACGACGTCACCCTCGAAGAGGTCGAGTGCGCCGGGGCCTGCGTCAACGCGCCGGTCGTGGCCTACAAGGACGACTATTACGAGGACCTGACCTACGACACCGCCAAGGCGCTGTTCCAGGCCATGAAGGACGGCAAGCCGCTGACCCCCGGCTCGCAGATCGGCCGCCAGACTTCCTGCCCGGAAGGTGGCCCGACCACTCTGAAGGAGTCAGCCTGATGCTTCAGGATCGGGATCGCATCTTCACCAACCTCTACGGTTTCCACGACCCGTTCCTCAAAGGGGCGCAGGCGCGTGGCGACTGGGACCGCACGAAGGAATTCCTCGGCAACGGCCAGGAGTGGATCATCGAGCAGGTCAAGGAATCCGGGATGCGCGGGCGCGGCGGCGCCGGCTTCCCCACCGGCATGAAGTGGTCCTTCATGCCCAAGGAAGTGGGCGAGCGGCCGCATTACCTCGTAGTCAACGCCGACGAGGGCGAGCCGGGCACCTGCAAGGACCGCGACATCATGCGCCACGACCCGCACAAGCTGGTCGAAGGCTGCCTGATCGCGTCCTACTCCATGCGGGCGCACACCTGCTACATCTACGTTCGCGGCGAGTTCTACCGCGAAACAGAAGCCCTTCAGCGCGCCATCGACGAGGCCTATGACGCCGGCCTCATCGGCAAGAACGCCTGCGGCTCGGGGTTCGATTTCGACCTCTACATCCACCGCGGCATGGGTGCCTACATCTGCGGCGAGGAAACCGCGCTCATCAACTCCATCGAGGGCAAAAAGGGCCAGCCCCGCCTGAAGCCGCCGTTCCCGGCCGGCGTCGGCGTCTACGGCTGCCCGACCACGGTGAACAACGTGGAGTCCATCGCGGCGGTTCCGACCATTCTGCGCCGTGGTGCCTCGTGGTTCGCCGATCTTGGGCGGCCCAAGAACTCGGGCACCAAGCTGTTCTGCATTTCCGGCCATGTGAACAAGCCGTGCAATGTGGAAGAGGAAATGGGCATCCCGCTGCGCGAACTGATCGAAAAACATGCCGGTGGCGTGCGCGGCGGCTGGGACAATCTGCTGGCCATCATTCCCGGCGGGTCGTCGGTGCCGATGCTGCCCAAGTCGATCTGCGACACCGTGCTGATGGATTTCGACTCGCTGCGTGAAGTGCAGTCGGGCCTGGGCACGGCGGCGGTGATCGTGATGGACAAGTCGACCGATCTGGTCCGTGCCATCACCCGCCTCGCCAAGTTCTACACTCATGAAAGCTGCGGCCAATGCACGCCGTGCCGCGAAGGCACAGGCTGGATGTGGCGCGTCATGGAGCGTATGAGCCAGGGCAAGGCGTCGGTCGAGGAAATCGACATGCTGTTCGACGTCAGCAAGCAGATCGAGGGGCACACCATTTGTGCCCTCGGTGACGCGGCGGCTTGGCCGATCCAGGGCCTCATCCGTCACTTCCGCCCGGAAATGGAAGCCCGCCTCCTGGGCGCGACGTCCACAGGCACCACCCAGTCTCGCGCCGCCGAGTAAGCAGAGGACGGATCTAAATGCCCAAGCTGACTATCGACGGCATCGAGGTCGAGGTTCCCGCCGGCAGCACGGTGCTGCAGGCGGCCGAATCCATCGGCATCGAAATTCCGCGCTTCTGCTATCACGAACGCCTGTCCATCGCCGGCAACTGCCGCATGTGTCTGGTCGAAGTGTCGCCCGGCCCGCCGAAACCCGCTGCATCGTGTGCCTTGCCGGTGGCCGAGGGCATGATCGTCAAGACCGACTCGCCTCTGGCGGTGAAGGCGCGCAAGGGGGTGATGGAGTTCCTGCTCATCAACCACCCGCTGGACTGCCCCATCTGCGACCAGGGCGGCGAGTGCGACCTTCAGGATCAGGCGCTGGCCTTCGGCTACGACCGCTCGCGCTACAACGAGCCCAAGCGCGCCGTCGAAGAGAAGTACATGGGGCCGTTGGTCTCGACCGAGATGACGCGCTGCATCCACTGCACGCGCTGCATCCGCTTCGCCACCGAGGTTGCCGGGGTGCCCGAACTGGGCGCCGTGGGCCGTGGCGAGCACATGGAAGTCACCACCTACGTCGAACGGGCCATCGACAGCGAGCTGTCGGGCAACCTTGTTGACCTGTGCCCGGTGGGCGCGCTGACCAACAAGGCCTATGCCTACATCGCCCGTCCGTGGGAACTGAAGAAGACCGAGAGCATCGACGTGTTCGACGCCGTCGGCACCAACATCCGCATCGACAGCCGGGGCGGCGAGGTCCTGCGCGTCCTGCCGCGCATCAACGAGGACGTCAACGAGGAGTGGTTGGCCGACAAGGGCCGCTACGCCATCGACGGCCTGAAACGCCAGCGCCTCGACCGGCCGTATGTCCGCAAGGACGGCCGCTTGCAGCCCGCCACCTGGGCCGAAGCCTTTGGCGCCATTGCCGAGCGGGTGAAGGGTGCGTCCGGGGCCAGCATGGCCGCCCTCGCCGGCGACATGGCCTGCGCCGAGTCCATGGTGCTGCTGCGGGATCTGATGAGCTCGCTGGGGTCGCGCAGCCTGGACTGCCGCCAGGACGGCGCGGCGTTCGATGTGACGCAGCGCGAGAGCTACCTGTTCAACAGCGGCATCGCCGGCATCGACGAGGCCGACGCCCTGCTCATCGTGGGCTCCAACCCGCGTTGGGAAGCCCCGGTCATCAACGCCCGTATCCGCAAGCGCTATCTGCGCGGCGGTTTCAAGGTGGCGATGATTGGCGAGCCGCGCGACCTGACCTACAAGCATGAAAACCTCGGGGCAGGGGTGGACGTGTTGCGTCAGGTGGCTGCCGGAACGCACCCCTTTGCCGAGGTGCTGAAGGTCGCCGAGCGTCCGATGATCATCCTGGGCATGGGTGCCCTGACCCGTCCCGATGGGGCGGCGGTGCTGGCGCTGGCCAATACGCTGGCCACTGATCTGGGCGTGGTCAAGGACGGCTGGAACGGCTTCAACGTGTTGCACACCGCCGCAGCGCGCGTCGGCGGCCTCGAAGCCGGCTTCGTGCCAGGTCCGAACGGCCGCGACCTGGAGGGTATCCTCAAGGGCTGCGAGAGCGGGGCGGTGGACTTCGTCTACCTGCTCGGCGCCGACGAAATCCCGATGGCCCGCCTGGGCAAGGCCTTCGTAGTCTACCAGGGCAGCCACGGCGACGCCGGGGCGATGCGGGCCGACGTGGTGCTGCCGGGGGCGGCCTACACGGAAAAGGACGCCACCTACGTCAACACCGAGGGCCGCTGCCAGCGCACCCACCGCGCGGTGTTCCCGCCCGGTGACGCGCGCGAGGATTGGGCCATTCTGCGCGCCCTGTCCGAGGTGCTGGGCCACAAGCTGCCCCAGGACAGCCTGGCGCAGGTGCGTGACCGCCTCGCCTCGGTCAGCGCGGTCTTCGACGATGACACCGCCGTTCCGGTCAGCGCCTGGGGGACTTTCGGGGAGCCGGGCGGCGAGCCGGGGGAACTGGCCGATGCGCCGTTCGAAAGCGTCATCACCACTTATTACATGACCGACCCGATCAGCCGGGCCTCGCGCACCATGGCCGAGTGCACGGAAGTTTACGGCAAGGGCAACCAGCAGCGGACGGGGACCAATGGCTGAGCTTTGGGATGGCTATGTCTGGCCGGGCGTCATCATCGTCGCCAAGATCGTGCTCATCGTCGGGCCGCTGCTGCTTGCGGTGGCCTACCTGACGCTTCTTGAGCGCAAGGTCATCGGCGCCATGCAGATGCGCCGCGGCCCCAACGTGGTGGGCCCGTTCGGCCTGCTGCAGCCGATCGCCGACGGCGTGAAGCTGTTCCTCAAGGAAACCGTCATTCCGACGGGGGCCAGCCGGGCCGTGTTCATCATGGCCCCGATGCTGACCTTCTTTCTGGCGCTGATCGCCTGGTCGGTCATTCCGGTCGGGGCGGGTATCGTGCTGGCCGACATCAACGTCGGCGTGCTGTACCTGTTCGCCATCAGTTCGCTGGGCGTGTACGGCATCATCATGGCCGGTTGGGCGTCCAACTCGCGCTATGCCTTCCTGGGCGCCATGCGCTCGGCGGCGCAGATGGTGTCGTATGAAGTGTCCATGGGTTTCGTCATCATCTCGGTCCTGCTGACCGTGGGGTCGTTGAACCTGTCGGACATCGTGATGGCGCAGACCAATCTGTGGTTTGTCATCATGCACCTGCCGATGGCCGTGGTGTTCTTCATCTCGGCGCTGGCCGAGACCAACCGCCACCCGTTCGATCTTCCCGAGGCCGAAGCCGAACTGGTGTCGGGCTACAACGTCGAATACTCGGCCATGACCTTCGCCCTGTTCTTCCTGGGCGAATACGCCAACATGATCCTGATGAGCGGCATGACCGTGGTGCTGTTCCTGGGCGGTTGGCTGCCGCCGCTGGACATCGCGCCGCTGAACTGGCTGCCGGGTCCGGTGTGGTTCATCCTCAAGGTCGTGGCGCTGCTGTTCGTGTTCATCTGGTGCCGTGCCGCGTTCCCGCGCTACCGCTACGACCAGCTCATGCGGCTGGGCTGGAAGGTGTTCCTGCCGTTCTCGCTGGGCTGGCTCGTCCTGACCGCCGCGGTGCTGCAGTTCACCGGCCTGTCGCCGATCATGTCCTAAGGGAGCGCAGAAGATGTCCTTCATCGACCGCACCGTTCGCTCCTTCCTTCTGGCCGAGTTGCTGCAGGGGATGAGTCTGACCTTCCGCTATATGTTCAAGCCGAAGGTCACCATCAACTACCCGATGGAGAAGGGGCCGCTGAGCCCCCGGTTCCGCGGGGAGCACGCCCTGCGCCGCTACCCCAACGGCGAGGAACGCTGCATCGCGTGCAAGCTGTGCGAAGCGGTCTGCCCGGCGCTGGCCATCACCATTGAGGCCGAGCCGCGCGACGATGGTTCGCGCCGCACCACGCGTTACGACATCGACATGACCAAGTGCATCTACTGCGGCCTGTGCCAGGAGGCCTGCCCGGTGGACGCCATCGTCGAGGGTCCGAACTTCGAGTTCGCCACCGAAACCCGCGAGGAACTGCTCTACAACAAGGAAAAGCTGCTGGCCAATGGCGAGCGGTGGGAGCTGGAACTGGCGGCGCGCATTGAACTCGATGCCCCGTACCGTTGACGTCATCCTGAAGATCGAAGGCGAGACCATGTTTGAAACGAGGGACACGGCCGGCCAGGCCGGCAAGGGGGACGCATGATCATCCAGGGCCTTGCCTTCTACCTGTTCGCCATCATTGCCGTGGCATCCGCCGTCATGGTGATCACCGCGCGCAATCCCGTGCATTCGGTGTTGTGGCTTATTCTGACCTTCTTCAACGCCTCCGGGCTGTTCCTGCTGCTGGGCGCCGAGTTCCTGGCCATGATCCTGATCGTGGTCTATGTCGGTGCGGTGGCCGTGCTGTTCCTGTTCGTGGTCATGATGCTGGACCTCAACACGGTGACCCTGCGCGAGGGCATGACCGAATACCTGCCCATCGGCCTCACGGTCGGCCTGGTGCTGTTCGCCGAACTGGCCGTGCTGTTCGGCGGCTGGGTGTTCTCTGGAACGGTCGAGGTGTCGCGGGCGTCGCCGACGCCGGCACTCAGTGAAATGACCAACACCGAGGCGCTCGGCGCCCTGGTCTACACCGACTACGTCTACCTGTTCCAGGCTTCGGGTCTGGTCCTGCTGGTGGCCATGATCGGCACCATTCTGCTGACCCACCGGGTGCGTCCCGGCGTGCGCAAGCAGAAGATCGCCGACCAGTTGGCCCGTGGCCGGACCGTGGAACTGAAGAAAGTTCAGAACCGGGGGGGCATCTGATGCTTGAGATAGGCCTTGCGCACTATCTGACGGTCTCGGCGATCCTGTTCACGCTCGGCGTGGTGGGCATCTTCCTGAACCGGAAGAACGTCATCATCATTCTGATGTCGATCGAACTGATGTTGCTGGCCGTGAACGTCAACATGGTTGCGTTCTCGTCCTTCCTGAACGACCTGGTCGGCCAGGTCTTCACCATGTTCATCCTCACCGTCGCAGCGGCGGAAGCGGCTATCGGTCTTGCTATTCTGGTTGTGTTCTTCCGCAACCGTGGCTCGATCGCCGTCGAGGACATCAACCAGATGAAGGGCTGAGGGACCGCACATGTACGTCGCAGCCATCTTCCTGCCGCTGATCGCCTCGATCGTAGCCGGCCTGTTCCGCCACGTGGTCGGCGACCGCGGTGCGCAGATCATCACCACGCTGTCGGTGTTCGCTTCGGCGGCCATGGCAGTCGTGATCTTCTTCGAGGTCGCCCTCGGGAAAAACCCGGTCACCATCACACTGTTCAGCTGGATCGTGTCGGGTGAATTCGACGTGTCCTGGGCCCTGAAGTTCGACACCTTGACCGCCGTCATGGTCCTGGTGGTGACTTCGGTGTCGTCCATGGTGCACCTGTACTCGTGGGGCTACATGTCCCACGACAAGTCGATCCCCCGGTTCATGGCGTACCTGTCCCTGTTCACCTTCATGATGCTCATGCTGGTGACGGCCGACAACCTGGTGCAGATGTTCTTCGGCTGGGAAGGCGTGGGCCTTGCGTCCTACCTCCTGATCGGCTTCTGGTACGAGAAGAAGACCGCCAACGCCGCCGCCATGAAGGCCTTCGTGGTCAACCGCGTAGGTGACTTCGGGTTCGCGCTCGGCATCTTCGGCATCTTCGTGCTGTTCGGCACCGTCCACCTGGACACCATCTTCCAGATGGCGCCGGAATACGCCGATGCCTCGGTCGTGTTCTTCGGTATCGAATGGCACGCCATGACCATCATCTGCCTGCTGCTGTTCGTCGGCGCCATGGGCAAGTCCGCCCAGCTCGGCCTGCACACCTGGCTGCCCGACGCCATGGAGGGCCCGACCCCGGTGTCGGCGCTCATCCATGCCGCGACCATGGTGACGGCCGGGGTGTTCATGGTGGCGCGCATGTCGCCGCTGTACGAACTGGCGCCGGTGGCCCTGGCCACGGTGGCGATTGTCGGCGCCCTGACAGCCTTCTTTGCCGCCACCGTCGGTTGCGTGCAGAACGACATCAAGCGCATCATCGCCTACTCGACCTGCTCGCAGCTTGGCTACATGTTCTTTGCCATCGGCGTGTCGGCCTATCAGGCGGCGATCTTCCACCTGCTGACCCACGCCTTCTTCAAGGCGCTGCTGTTCCTGGGTGCCGGGTCCGTCATCCATGCCATGTCCGACGAGCAGGACATCCGCAAGATGGGCGGCATCTGGAAGCACGTGAAGCTGACCTACGCCATGATGTGGATTGGCTCCCTGGCGCTGGCCGGTGTGCCGTTCTTTGCCGGCTACTACTCCAAGGACATGATCCTTGAATCGGCCTTCGCGGCCGGGGGCGGGGTGGGGTACTTCGCCTTCACGCTGGGTATCGCGGCCGCGTTCATGACGGCGTTCTACTCCTGGCGCCTGCTGCTGCTGACCTTCCATGGCAAGCCGCGCGCCGACGAGTACGTGATGAGCCACATCCACGAGAGCCCGCCGGTCATGACCGTGCCGCTCATCCTGCTGTCCATCGGCGCCATCTTCTCGGGCTGGCTGGGCTACGAACTGTTCGTCGGCGACGCCGATGTGCGGTCCGAGTTCTGGGGTGCAGCGATCTACCTGCTGCCGGGCCGCGACACCATCGATGCGGCGCATCACATCCCGACCTGGGCGGTCCTGCTGCCGCTGGTCGTCACCGCCGCCGGCATCGCGCTTGCCTACGTGTTCTATGTGCTGGCGCCCAGCCTGCCGGGCAAGCTGGCCGGGGCGTTCCGTCCGGTCTACCTGTTCATGCTGAACAAGTGGTACTTCGACGAACTGTACGACCGCATCTTCGTGCGGCCGTCCATGGCTCTCGGGCGTGCCCTGTGGAAGGGCGGTGACGGTGCGGTGATCGACGGTGTGGGTCCCGACGGCGTGGCGGCGGCAACGCGCGACATCGCCCGGCGGGTTGGCCTGATGCAGTCCGGCCTGCTCTACCACTACGCCTTCGCCATGATCATCGGCGTGGCGGTCTTCGTGACCTGGTACATGATCAACGCGGGATAATGACGATGACCGATCTTCCATTGCTTTCCATCGTCACGTTCCTGCCGCTGGTCGGGGCCGCCTTCATCCTGCTGGTGCGGGGTGAAGAGGCCGTGGTCGCCCGCAACGCCCGCAACGTGGCGCTGCTGACCTCCGCCGCGACGTTCCTGCTCAGCCTGGGCGTGTGGGCCGGGTTCGACAACTCGACCGCTGACTTCCAGTTTGTCGAGCAGGCCGCGTGGATGCCCCAGTGGGGCATCAACTACCACATGGGCGTGGATGGCATTTCCATGCTGTTCGTCATCCTCGCCACCTTCCTGACCCCGCTATGCATCCTGTCCGCCTGGGAAGCCGTGCAGAAGCGGGTCAAGGAATACATGGTCGCCTTCCTGATCCTTGAAACCTTCATGATCGGGATGTTCTGCGCGCTGGACTACGTCCTGTTCTACGTCTTCTTTGAAGGCGTGCTGATCCCGATGTTCCTGATCATCGGGGTGTGGGGCGGGGCGCGCCGCGTCTATGCGGCCTTCAAGTTCTTCCTCTATACCCTGGCGGGCTCGGTCCTGATGCTGTTGGCCATCATGGCCATGTACTTCGAGGCTGGGACCACCGACATTCCGACCCTGATGCAGACACCGTTCCCTTATGCCATGCAGATCTGGCTGTGGCTGGCCCTGTTCGCGTCGTTCGCCGTCAAGGTGCCGATGTGGCCGGTCCACACCTGGCTGCCCGACGCCCACGTCGAGGCGCCGACCGCAGGGTCGGTCATCCTGGCCGGCGTGCTGCTGAAGATGGGCGCCTACGGGTTCCTACGCTTCTCCGTGCCGATGCTGCCCGAGGCGACCGCCTACTTCACGCCGATGGTCTATGTGCTGTCGGTGGTGGCGGTGATCTACACCTCGCTGGTCGCGCTGGTGCAGGAAGACATGAAGAAGCTGATCGCCTATTCGTCGGTCGCCCACATGGGCTTCGTGACCATCGGCATCTTCGCGCTGAACCAGCAGGCCATGGAAGGCGCCATCTTCCAGATGCTGTCCCATGGCGTGGTGTCCGGGGCGCTGTTCCTGTGCGTCGGCGTGGTTTACGACCGCCTGCACACCCGCGATATCAGCCGCTATGGTGGTCTGGCCACCAACATGCCGAACTACGCCCTGGTGTTCCTGCTGTTCACCATGGGTGCGGTCGGCCTGCCGGCCACCTCGGGCTTCGTTGGCGAGTTCCTGATCCTGACCGGCGCCTTCAAGGCCAACTCCTGGGTCGCCTTTTTTGCCGCCACCGGCCTTATTCTGGGCGCCGCCTACATGCTCTACCTGTATTGGCGGGTGGTGTACGGCAAGCTGGAGAAGGAGGACGTCAAGGCCATGCTCGACCTCAGCCCGCGGGAGATTGCGGTGTTCGTGCCGCTCATTCTGGTGGTGCTGTGGATGGGCATCTATCCGAACAGCTTCCTCGAACCGATGCATGCTTCGGTCAGCAATCTGATCGAGAACTACCAGGCCGCCATGAGTGTCGTCGATGACGGCACAGCGCTGGCCAACCGTTAGGCCGAGGGAAGGGGATACAGACGATGACTGCGCTTGGTAACATCGCGCCGGCCGCTCCCGAGGTTTTCATGGCGATCGCGGGCATGGCCCTGCTGATGATCGGTGTGTTCCAGAAGGGTGACGCCACCAAACTCGTCGGCTGGTTGGCCGTTGGCGTTCTGGTGGTGGCGGGTTTCCTGGTCCTGATGGCGGCACCGGAGACGGTGACGGCCTTCAACGGCCAGTTCATCAGCGACCGCTTCGCCATCTTCGCCAAGGTCCTGGTGCTGGGAGCGTCGGCTCTCAGCCTGGTGCTGGCCATGGTGTGGCTGGCCCAGGAGGACATGAAGCGCTACGAGTTCTCGGTCCTGGTGGTGTTCGCCACCCTGGGCATGATGATGATGGTTTCGGCCAACAACCTCATGGCCCTGTACCTTGGCCTGGAACTGCAGTCGCTGGCCCTCTACGTCATGGCCGCCTTCAAGCGCGACAGCGTGCGGTCCACCGAGGCTGGCCTGAAGTATTTCGTGCTGGGGTCCGTGGCGTCGGGGCTGCTGCTTTACGGCGCCTCGCTGATCTACGGGTTCTCCGGCTCCACGTCGTTCCCGGTCCTGGCCGAGGTGTTGAGCCATGGCACGCCCACCGGCGTGATCGTCGGCCTGGTGTTCGTGATGGCGGGTCTGGCGTTCAAGGTCTCGGCTGTACCGTTCCACATGTGGACGCCCGATGTGTACGAGGGCGCGCCGACCCCGGTTACCGCGTTCTTTGCCGTGGCGCCCAAGATCGCCGCCCTGGCGCTGTTTGTGCGCGTCATGATGGGGCCGTTCGCTGATCTGGTTGACCAGTGGCAGCAGGTGATCGTGCTGATCGCCATCCTGTCCATGCTGGTCGGCGCGTTCGGGGCCATCCTGCAAAGCAACATCAAGCGCCTGATGGCCTATTCGTCGATTGGTCACATGGGCTTTGCGTTGATGGGGCTGGCGGCGGCGTCGCCCAATGGCGTGCGCGGGCTGCTGATCTACCTCGCCATCTACATCTTCATGAACATCGGTACCTTTGCGATCATCCTGTCCATGCGCCAGAAGGGCCGTGCGGTCGAGGGTGTGGCCGACCTGGCCGGTCTGTCGCGGACCATGCCCGGCATGGCGACTGCTTTGACCATCTTCATGTTCTCGATGGCCGGCATTCCGCCGCTGGCCGGGTTCTTCGCCAAGTTCTATGTGTTCATGGCGGCCATCGAAGCCGGCTTCTTCACCATGGCCGTGATCGGTGTGCTGTCGTCGGCGGTCGGTGCGTACTACTACCTGCGCATCGTCAAGGTCATGTGGTTCGACGAGCCGGTCGATACGTTCGACCGCCCGGCGATGACCAATCAGGTCGTGCTGTGGGGCTCGGCGGCGATGATGTTCGTCCTGTTCATCTGGGCGGCGCCGCTCATCGCTGGCGCGCAGATGGCCGCCCTGAGCCTGTTCCCCGGCTGATGGCGACCCACCACCCCACCAACCCCGACTGCGAGGCGCTACCCGGTGGGTGGCGCCTCGTCGCGCTTTCCGAGGTGGACAGCACCAACGAAGAGGTGCGCCGTCGTGCCCTGACAGACCCCGACGAGGGGCTGGCCGTAATGGCTGCCGTGCAGACGGCCGGACGTGGCCGGCGCGGGCGGACCTGGGTGAGCCCGCCGGGCAACCTGTATTTGTCCGTCCGCCTGAACCAGGGGCCAAGCCTTGCTGCCACGGCGCAACTGTCGTTCGTCGCCGCCGTGGCCCTGGCCGACGCCCTGGCTGAGGCTGCGCCCCACGTGGCGGTGCGCTTCAAGTGGCCCAACGACCTGCTGATCGGCGGCGCCAAGGTGTCGGGCATCCTGCTCGAAACCGATGGCCCGTCCATCATCCTGGGGATCGGGGTCAACGTGGCGTGGGCGCCGGACGCCATCCAGACCACCTATCCGGCGACCAGCCTCAAGTTCGAGGGCGCCGTGGTGCCGCCCGAGGAACTGGCCAAGGCCTTCCTGCGCCACCTGCAAAGCTGTGTCGCCCAGTGGCACTTCCGGGGTTTTGAGGTGTTCCGCGCGGCGTGGCTGGAGCGCGCCCAAGGGCTGGGGCAGGGGATCGTGGCCCGGCTGCAAAGCGGCGAAGACGTGCAGGGTATCTTTGTGGACCTTGACGTGGATGGGGCACTCGTGGTGGATGTGGCAGGCGCGGGTCGGCGGCGCATTCTTGCCGGCGATATATTCTTTGCGGCTTCCTAGATTTTCCCCCACCGGCGGAGCCAGTTAACATGCTTTTGGCCATCGACTCGGGCAACACCAACATTGTCTTCGCCGTGTATGACGGCGAGACGGTGCGCGGTGAATGGCGGTCTTCGACCCGCTCCGACCGCACCGCCGACGAATACGGCGTGTGGCTGTCCCAGTTGATGAGCTTCGAAGGCATCCAGCGCGACGACATTGATGCCGCCATTCTGGCCACCGTGGTCCCGGCCAATGTGTTCACCCTCAAGACCCTGTGCCGGCGTTATTTCGGTACCGAGCCGCTGGTCGTGGGGGAGCCTGGCGTGGACCTCGGCCTGGAAATCCGCATGGACCGACCCGAGGAGGTCGGCGCCGACCGGCTGGTCAACGCGGTGGCCGCGCACACCCAATATAAAAGCGCGCTGATCATCATCGACTTTGGCACGGCGACCACGTTCGATGTGGTCGATGCCGAGGGCAATTACCTCGGCGGCTGCATCTGCCCAGGCATCAACCTGTCCCTGGAGGCCCTGCACATGGCCGCGGCCCAGTTGCCGCGCGTTGCCGTCGGGCGGCCGACCCAGGTGATCGGCAAGGCGACCGTGCCGGCCATGAAGAGCGGCATCTACTGGGGCTACGTCGGCTTGATCGAAGGCCTCGTACGCCGCATATGCGAAGAATTCGGCGGTCCGATGACGGTGGTTGCCACCGGCGGGCTTGCCCCCCTGTTTTCTGAGGCGACAGACGCCATTCACCACCTCGATCAGGACCTGACCCTGCGGGGTCTCCTGGAAATCCACCGTAGAAACACGAGCGCATGACAGACATCCGACTTCCCCTGGTACGAAACGCCCCTCCCGATGCCGTCTGGTTCCTGCCCTTGGGCGGGACCGGTGAGATTGGCATGAACCTTAACGTCTATGGCTGCGACGGAAAATGGATCGCCGTCGATATGGGGGTGACCTTCGGGGATGACAGCATCCCCGGTGTCGATGTCGTCATGGCCGACCCCCTGTTCCTGGAGGAACAGGCCGAAAACCTCCTGGCCATCGTCATCACCCACGCCCATGAAGACCATCTGGGCGCGGTCGGCTACCTGTGGCCGGACCTGCGGGTGCCGGTCTACGCGACGCCGTTCGCCGCCGCCTTCCTGGGCTACAAGCTCAAGGAAGAACGGCTGGAAAAGGAGGTGCCGGTCAACGTGGTACCCCTGGGCGGCCGCATCGAGATCGGGCCGTTCGACATCGAGTTTGTGTCGATGACCCATTCCATCCCTGAACCCAACCTGCTGGTCATCCGCACCCGGCATGGCACCATCGTCCACACCGGCGACTGGAAGCTGGATCCCGAGCCGCTGATCGGCGAGGAAGCCGATACCAAGCGCCTGCGCGAAATCGGCGACGAGGGCGTTCTGGCGGTCATCAGTGACAGCACCAACATCCTCAACAAGGGCCACTCCGGGTCCGAAGGCGAGGTGCGGCGCAGTCTGGTCGAGGAGTTCAAGAAGTATCCTGACGGCAAGATCGCCGTGGCGTGCTTCGCCTCCAACGTCGCCCGCGTCGAGTCCGTCGCCCACGCCGCCCATGCCAACGGCCGCAAGGTGGTGCTGGTCGGGCGGTCCCTGTGGCGCATCCTGGAGACCTCCCGCAAGGCCGGATACCTGGAAGCCGCCGGCCCGTTCCTGGAGGCCGAGGACGCCAAGCATCTGACCGACCGCCAGATCTGCTACATCTGCACGGGCAGCCAGGGTGAGCCGCGCGCGGCCCTCAACCGGATCGCCTGGGGCCATCATCCCTATGTGGACCTGGGGAAGGGGGACGTGTGCTTCTTCTCGTCGCGGGTCATTCCCGGCAACGAAAAGTCGATCTTCCGCCTGCACAACCAGTTGGTCCGCAACGGCGTGCAGCTCATCACCGACCGCGAGGCCTTCATCCACGTGTCCGGTCATCCGGCGCAGGAAGAAGTGGCCGAGCTGTACCGCCTGCTGCGTCCGCGCATCGTCATCCCGGTGCACGGCGAGGCTCGCCATCTTCAGGAGCACAGCGACTTCGCCCTGAACATGGGCGTGCCGTTCACCAAGATCGTGACCAACGGGCAGGCCGTCCACCTGCACGCCGATGGTCCGAAGCTGGTGGGCGAGGCGCCCATTGGCCGCCTGACCCTTGAGGGTGACCGCATCGTGCCGCTCGACAGTCCCATCCTGCGTGACCGCAAGCGCATGGTGGAGAACGGCGCCGCCGTCGTCACCCTGGTGATGAACGGCAAGGGCGGTCTGGTGCAGGACCCGCTGGTCACCACCCACGGCCTGTTCAACCCCGAGCACGAGGATGACGACGACACCGACGCCCTTCTCGTGGCCGTGGTGCGGTCGGCCGTGTCGCGCCTCGACTCGCGTGAGCGCAAGGACGACGCCGCCGTGCGCGAAATGGTCCGCCGGGCCATCCGCAAGGCCTTCCACACCGACCAGAAGCGCAAGCCGCTGACCGACGTTCACCTGGTCCGGCTTAGTAGTTAGATCCCACTAGTAGAGAGACGCACAGCATGATCGGACGCCTTAATCACGTCGCCATCGCCGTTCCCGACCTGGAGGCCGCCTCGGCCACCTACCGCCAGGTTCTTGGTGCCAAGGTGTCCGATCCGCTGCCGCAGCCGGATCACGGGGTCACGGTGGTGTTCATCGAATTGGACAACACTAAGATCGAACTGCTCCATCCGATGGGCGAGACGTCGCCGATCCAGGGGTTCCTGGACAAGAACCCGTCGGGCGGCATCCACCATGTGTGCTACGAGGTCGATGACATCCTGGCTGCGCGGGACAAGCTCAAGGCCGAGGGCGTACGCGTCCTGGGCAACGGCGAGCCCAAGATCGGCGCCCACGGCAAGCCGGTCCTGTTCCTGCACCCCAAGGACTTCACTGGCACGCTGGTGGAACTGGAGCAGGCGTAAAGCGTGGTCCGCTGACGCGGAGGGCTGCCGCCAGCCTGGAGCGATGCTCCAGACCTCCCTTGTTTTCTTGAAGAAGAAAAGGGGGGTTGGGGCCTGCCCCAAGCAGTCGGGCGGCAGCCCGTCCGCGCCAGCGGAATCCTGTGCTTCAAGTCTTTCCCCATAGTCTTGTATCCTCGTGGCCGGGCCTGTCCCGGCCATGATTCGTTTTGGGGGAGGAGAGGACGCCATGAATTGGTACTGCGACGTCGCACCCGGCCATGACCTGCACGGTCCTTATCATGACGACGAATACGGGTTCCCGGTGCGTGATGACCGGGTGCTGTTCGAGCGGTTGTGCCTGGAGATATTCCAGGCGGGGCTGTCGTGGGAATTGATTCTGCGCCGCCGGCCGGGTCTGAACGCCGCCTTCCACGATTTCGACATCGACACGGTGGCGGCCTATGGGGACGACGACGTGGCGCGGTTGCTGGGCGACGCGCGGATCATCCGCAACCGCTTGAAGGTGGCCGCGATCATCGGCAATGCGCGCCGTGTTCAGACTTTACGGGACGAGTTCGGGCGGGGCGAGGTCGGCGGGTTTGCCGCGTGGCTTGATGCCCACCATCCGCTGACCTTGAAGCAGTGGGTGAAGGTGTTCCGCAAGACCTTCGCGTTCACCGGCCCTGAGGTGGTCAACGAGTTCCTGATGAGCATCGGCATGCTGCCGGGCGGCCACCGCGCCGATTGCCCGGTGCAGGTGCGCCTGACCCCGCTGCGGCCACCGTGGATGACTGCGCAGGAGGCAGGGTTTGACTATTCAGGAGGGTGAGGGGCCCACAAATCGAAAGAGCGGAACCCTTGGGGGCTCCGCTCATTTCTTTTGAACCGGCGTTTCGCCGTTGTCGCGGCCCTGGATGTCTCCCGGCGCGTGCCGCTTGTGCGGCTTCCTCCCTAAACCTGGGTTCCATCAGATGGATAACCCGTCTTTCCTTGGGTGTCCGTACGATATGCGTTGTCGGCATTCATGTCACGCAAAAAATACATGGCTCGATCAGATTTGTGACAGAAAAACGACAGGTATCGGAAAATCGTCAACTCCCTCGGAAGCGTGTGCGATGATACTACCTAGAACTTGCGGTTTAAGGCAGCGGACGGACGGATAGGCGCGGCGGGAAAACGGTCATCATGCACTATACTTCATGGGGTACTGCTTTGGGGGTCGCTCTGGCGGTGCTGGCCAGTCCTGCCGCAGCCGAGTCTCAAAAGGATGAGACGGTGGCTGTCGTGGTCGACGGGCGCACCTGCCTCGGCCTGACCGAGGTGTCGGACGCGCGCGGGGTTGCCCCTGCGGACGGGGGAGCCTACCGTCCTGGTACGGATGTCCGCGGCCGTGCCGTGGTCCCGGCTGAAGGACCGGGTGGTGGTCCTGACTGGTCGGGTCTGGCCGACACCCTAAAGATCAATGTCGAAGTGGATCTGGCGGAGCGTTATGGCACCGCCCTGCCATCGGGCAGCACATTGCCCCTTGGAACCATCGAATTGCGCGACGGCCGTGCCTGGTTCAACGGCCAGCCTCTTGCTGGGCACGACCGCGAAGCCTTGTGGCAGGCCTGCTGGCGCCTCGGCGTCTTGCAGCGCAAGGCCGATCAGCCAAAGCCTTGAGTGAACTCCAGACCTCCTTTGTTTTCTTGAAGAAGAAAAAGGGATTTGGGGTTTGCCCCAAGCGGGTTTGGGCGGCAGCCCAAGATGCACGAGAGCAGGCGATGGTTCACGGTAGGTGTAAGTCGCGCCGACTAAACCGTCGCCGTCTCCGGCCGGGCCTTCAGGGTGAACTCGGAGACATCCGGCATGGGGCGGCCGAAGAAGTAGCCTTGACCGTACTGTACTCCGACGTCGCGCAGCAGCCACATGGTCCGCGCGTCCTCGACCATTTCACCGATGGTCTGGATGCCCATGTCCTGGCACAGGGTGGCGATGGCCTTCAGGAACGGTTTGCCGTGGCGGGTCTTGAAGGCGTCGAGAATATAGCTGCCGTCGATCTTGACGTAATCGACCTGAAGGGCCTTGAGGTACTGGAAGGCGGCCGCTCCGGCGCCGAAATCGTCGATGGAGATTTGGCAGCCGAAGGAGCGCAGTTTTTGCAGAACCCGGTTGGCCCGATCCAGGTCGCGCAGTTCGGCGGACTCGGTCACCTCGAACATCAGGCGCGGCAGGATGTCGCGACTTTCTACTAGTAGAAGAAGAAGCTGCTGCACAAAACCATCGCTGCTCAGCGACCGGCCCGACAGGTTGACCGCGACCTCGGCCTTGCGGCGCAGGAGAGTGCTGGCCCGCAGTGTCTCGATGGCCTTGCGGACGACCAGAAGGTCAAGCTCGTTGACCACACCGAAATCTTCGGCAAATCCGATGAAATGGGCAGGCAAGAACAGCCGGTCGCCCTGCATCATGCGGGCCAGAGCTTCGTAGTGGTGGACCTGCCAGGCGCGCAGATCGACGATCGGCTGGTAGACCAGCACGAAGTTGTCCGACGCGATGGTCTGGCGGAACGCGTTGACCTTGACCAGGGTTTCGTCCAGCGCGGCGCTGTAGCTTTCGGTCAGTGATTGCACGGCAAAGCTCTCGCCGCCCTGCTGCACATACTGATTGATGGTGTAGACCAGGGCCTTGCTGAGGTCCTCCTGCGACAGCGTCCCGCGATCCAGGTGCAAGGTCGATGCCTTGACCTCGATGCCGCCGGAGGCGTCAAACAGGGACGCAATTTCCGAGATCCGGGACTCCATCTGGCCGGGCGCCAGGGTCTTGTCGTGGATGATGCCGAAGCGGTTGTTCTCCAGCACGCCGATGGAGTTCCCGCCGACCGACCATGCCCGCAGGTAAGACTCGACGCCGTGCACGAATTTTTCCGCAGTCTCGGGATCGAGGCGTTCGTCCAGGCGGGCATCGGCCAGATCGATGAGGGTCATCTGGACTTCTTCGCCGAACTGCTGCGCCTCCTTCATGCGGCGTTCGGCCATGATGGCGAAGTCGGCGCTGTTTCGGGCCACGGCTTCGCCCTCGTCGGGGCGGTCCGCACTGCCAGCAGAGCCATGCGCGCGGCTGACCGTCAGGTAGCGTTGGTTCGGCCGCTCGGGGAAGGCGATGCCGGACACCATGCCGCGAAAGGCGGCGTGGCCGGGCGGCCGGAAGGTCACGCTCACGCGGTCCAGGCGGCCGGCACTGGCGATGCGGCGCAGCAATTCATCGACCAGGACTTGTTCGCCGATGTCGATCAGGTCATACAGCGGGCGGCCGACCATCGATCCGGCGTCCATGCCGAAGAGGGCTCCGGTGGTGCCGGCGGCATAGAGAATGACGCCGTCTTTGTTCAATTCGATCAGTACTTCCGCACCGGCGAAGGCGAAGGCAATGAAGCGGTCACGCTGTTCCTTCAGCCGAGCCGTCTGGGCGTCCTGAACCAAACCGCTTCCCCCGCGAACGCCAAACTTGTCTGGGCAGATTAAACGGCCCGGTGTCCTCCGCACAAGGGGCCGTCCGCACAGGGGGCCGTCGGTACTATATGGTCCCCCGTGTTTCCCCGTTCGTGCGGTTTCCCGTGCATGTGCGGGATGTCAAAAGTATGGTTCAAGGGCCGCCTCCAAAGAGCCCCATTCCCCAAGAGTACCAACAAATGTCTCGCCAGCCGTTCTCCACGCCGTCGCCCTGGACCGTTCTGGTCGTCACTACGGCGATCCAGGCGATGGTGTCCCTGATTGCCCTGGCGCCGCCCGTGTTTGCCACGGAGGCGGCGCGGGACATGGGCCTGGATGCGCGCCTGATCGGGTTCTACACGTCGCTGGTCTATCTGGGGGCGATGCTGACCTCGCTCCCGGCCGGTAGTGTGGTGCAAAGGTTCGGGGCGTTGCGGGTCAGCCAGATGTGCCTTGTCCTGGGGGCCGTCGGGCTCGGCCTGCTGGCCTGGGGCGTGCCGGGGCTGGTCCTGGCCGCCGCCCTGGTGGTCGGGTTCGGGTATGGCCCAATCACCCCGGCCAGTTCCCATGTCCTGGCCCGCACCACGCCGCCGGAGCGGCGGGGGCTGGTGTTTTCGCTCAAGCAGACCGGGGTTCCGCTGGGTGGGTTCCTGGCTGGCGCCGTGGTTCCGGTCCTGGTGCTCGGGGTGGGGTGGCAGGGCGCCGCCCTGGTCATCGGGCTGGCCGGGGTGGTTCTCGCGGTCGCCGCCCAGCCGCTGAGGGCCGCCCTTGACGCCGACCGCAAGGCCGGTG
>LAEA01000158.1 GCA_000961745.1 Rhodospirillaceae bacterium BRH_c57
GGGACCCGGCTCCCCCCGCCGGGTCCCTCATCCTTTTAAGGCCGGGGGGACCCGGCTCCCCCCGCCGGGTCCCTCATCCTTTTAAGGCCGGGGGGACCCGGCTCCCCCCGCCGGGTCCCTCATCCTTTTAAGGCCGGGGGGACCCGGCTCCCCCCGCCGGGTCCCTCATCCTTTTAAGGCCGGGGGGACCCGGCTCCCCCCGCCGGGTCCCTCATCCTTTTAAGGCCGGGGGGACCCGGCTCCCCCGCCGGGTCCATCATCCTTTTGGCCCGGTCATTTCTGACAGTCTTATGCCTTTCAGCATAAGGCGCGCGCGCCACCCCAGCGTCCTAGGTCGTCCGGCCAGCTATGCGGCCCGCCATCGGCACGGTAGGTTCCACACCATGGAAGGCCTCGGGGGGTTAACGGGGGCGCCCATCAAACCGGCGAGCGGAGACGCTCGCCGGTTTTGCTTTACACACCCTTGGCCGGCAAGCGGAGGCGCTCACCGGTTTTGCTTTCTGCGCCCTTGACGGGCGCTGGGCAGACCGCCACGGTGGACACCCCGCCGCAGTCCCAAGAGCCCCATGACCTTCTCCATTCTCAGCTTTTTCGCCGGTCTCGTCCTGCTTTCCGGGGCGGCCGAGGTCCTGGTGCGATCCTCGGTTGCGCTGGCCGGGCGGGCCGGGGTGTCGCCGCTGGTCATCGGGTTGACGGTGGTCGCCTTCGGAACATCGGCGCCGGAGTTGGTGGTCTGCGTGCGCGCCGCCCTGGCCGACGCGCCGGGCATCGCCTACGGCAACGTGGTCGGGTCGAACATCGCCAACATCCTGCTCATCCTGGGCGCCGCCGCTCTGCTGGCGCCGCTGAGTTGTGCCACGCGGGGCATCCTGCACAACTCGTTGATCATGGTGGCGGCGACGGCCGGCTTCACGATCCTCGCCCTGACCGGGGTGCTGGTGTGGTGGCAGGGCGTCGTCATGCTTGCCCTGCTGGCCGCCTATCTGGTGAACGCCTATTGGCGCGAGCGGAGCGGGGTCGAGGCGCCGGCCCACGCCGTGGAAGTGGTCGAGGACCTCAAAGCCCTGAAGCGCCGCCCCCTGGCGCTGCTCGTCGTCGGGACGCTCGGCGGGCTGGCCGGCGTGGTGTTCGGGGCCGAACTGCTGGTTGCCGGCGCGGTGGACATCGCCCGCGCCTTTGGCGTGGGGGAGGCGGTCATCGGCCTGACCCTGGTCGCCGTTGGCACATCCCTGCCCGAACTGGCCGCCGCCATCGCCGCCGCCCGCCACGGCCACAATGACCTGACGATGGGCAACGTGGTCGGATCGAACATCTTCAATATCCTGGGCATCCTGGGCGCCACCGCGCTGGTCCGCCCGCTGCCGGTGCCCGATCAGATCCTGTCCTTTGACCTGTGGGTGCTGGCCGCCGTGACCCTGGCAGTGGTGCCATTCGTGGCACGCCGGGCGGTTATCGGGCGCGGGGTGGCGGTCGCCTTCCTTGCGGTCTATGCTGCATACATCGCGGTTCAATTCGTGGGTGTGGATATTCCGGCATGACTTCCAACGTTTCTCCCGCCGCTTCCGGCATCATGCCGCGCGCGGTGCTGATTACCGGCGCGGCACGACGCATCGGCCGCGCGGTGGCCGAGGCCCTGGCCTGCGACGGCTGGCGGGTGGCCATCCACTACCGCGACTCCCACGACGCCGCCGAGGAAGTGGCCAATTCCATCCGGGTGTGCGGCGGCACGGCTGTCACCCTGGCCGCCGACCTGGGCACCGAGGCCGAGGTGGACCGCCTGATCCCCGCCGCCGTGGAGGCCCTCGGGCCGCTCGGGGCGCTGGTCAACAACGCTTCGGTGTTCGAATACGACAACGCCACAACGGCGACGCGGGCAAGCTGGGACCTGCACATGGAGGCCAACCTGCGGGCGCCGTTCGTGCTGACCCAGGCCTTCGCCGCCCAGCTTCCGGCCGACGCCAAGGGCTGCGTCGTCAACATCATCGACCAGCGGGTGTGGAACCTCACCCCGCATTTCACGTCCTATACCCTGTCCAAGGCCGGGCTGTGGGCCTTGACCCAGACCCTGGCCCTGGCCTTGGCGCCACGCATCCGGGTCAACGCCGTCGGCCCCGGCCCGACCCTGCCGAGCCCCCGCCAGGACCCCACCCAGTTCGCCGCCCAGTGCGCAGACATGCCGCTGAAGCATGGCACCAATCCAGCCGAGATCGCCGACGCGGTGCGATTCCTTCTTGCAGCGCCCGCCATGACCGGGCAAATGATAGCCCTCGACGGCGGCCAGCATCTGGGATGGCGGCCGGCGGGAGACGACGCCGGGCCGGACGAGTAGCGTCAGGGTTGGCCCCTCCCAAACAGAGAGACACGCGCCCCATGAAGAACACACCGGTCATCGCCCCGCTGCGCCCGACCTCGCTTCAGGGGCCGCATCGCATCGCCGACGCCTCGCAGGCGCTGCGCCATGTCTTTGTGCGCGATCTTGTGATGACCTGTTCCATCGGCGTCTATGACCACGAAAAGACCGCCCCGCAACGCGTCCGCATCAACGTGGATCTGGGCGTGCGCGAGGCCGAGGGCGCGCTGGGCGACGCCATCGACAACGTCGTGTGCTATGAGCAGATCGTCAACCGGGTGCGCTCCATCGCCCAGGACGGCCACGTCAACCTGGTCGAGACCATGGCCGAGCGCGTGGCCGTGATGTGCCTCCAGGATCCCCGCGTGCGTAGCGCCCGCGTTCGGGTCGAAAAGCTTGATGTGTTCGAGGATGCCCATTCAGTCGGCGTCGAGATCGAGCGCTACAGCAGCCTTTAGTCAACCCGCCTCCAGACGCCGGTCGAACCGACCACTCCGGTCGGTCGGGCCGCGTCCTGCGCTGTTGTGCTGACCGATCCCGAAGCGCGTCCAGCCTACCTCCAACGACGTGTTGACGCGTTGCGGCGAGTCTCCGCCCGAAGGAGCAAAATCCTTTGGCAGAAGCCGCGCGAATCGGTGGTAACGCCGAAGTTGTGCACAATGGGGTGCCGGCTAGCCGCCCCGTCATTGAACTGTCAAGGTCCATTTGATCAATTGCGCAGCGAAAGCCGTACAAAAGCTTTATCGTTGTTTTTCAGTCGGTTAAGATGTTGCTGCTTTTTTGGGCAGAGGGGTGCGCACCCAAGGAGTCCGCGGCTTGGGCGATTTGCTCCTAGCCCTTTCCACAAGGTTATCCACAGAGGCCGTGGATTACTTGCTGCACCAGCACACGCACCGCCCCATTAACCCCGCTGCGGCGCGGATTGACCCGCCCGAACATTCTACCCCATATGAACGGCATGACCTCGGCAACGGTTCCTGATCCTTCCTCCAGCGCCTCCCCGGAGAGCGCCGACACCCTCGCCCCGCCGCCTGATGGGCCGGTCAGGCGCGGCGTGTCGGTGGTGCGCGACACCCTGCGGGTTCTGCCCGACACACCCGGCGTCTACCGCATGCTCAACGCGCGCGGCGACGCCCTGTACGTCGGCAAGGCCAAGAGCCTGAAGAAGCGCGTGGTCGCCTACACCCGCCTCGACAAGCTGCCCCTGCGCCTTCAGCGCATGGTGTCCGAGACGGTGACCATGGAGGTGGTGACCACCCACACCGAGGCCGAGGCCCTGCTGCTTGAGTCCAACCTCATCAAGAAGCTCAAGCCGCGCTACAACATCCTGCTACGCGACGACAAGTCGTTCCCCTTCCTGGTCCTGACCGACGACCACGCCTTCCCGCAGATCGTCAAGCATCGCGGGGCGCGGTCGCTGTCGGGGCAGTATTTCGGGCCGTTCGCCTCGGCCGGGGCGGTCAACCATACGCTCAACACCCTGCAAAAGGCCTTCCTGCTGCGCTCGTGTTCGGACAACGTGTTCACCTCGCGCACCCGGCCGTGCCTGCTGTATCAAATCAAGCGCTGTTCGGCGCCCTGCGTGGACCGCGTCAGCCCGACCGACTACGCCGCCCTGGTCGAACAGGCGCGCGGCTTCCTGTCGGGCAAGACCCAGGAGATCCAGCACGACTTGGCGGCCCGCATGGAGGCCCACTCCGACCAGATGGAATACGAACAGGCCGCCGCCCTGCGCGACCGCATCCGCGCCCTGACCAGCGTGCAGGCCCGCCAGGACATCAGCCTCGACGGGGTCAGCGACGCCGACGTCATCGCCGCGCACCAGGGCGGCGGGGTGACCTGCATCCAGGTGTTCTTCTTCCGCATGGGTCAGAACTACGGCAACCGGGCCTATTTCCCGGTCCACACCCAGGACGCCGACGAGGGCGAGGTGCTGGAGGCCTTCGTCGGCCAGTTCTACGCCAGCAAGCTGCCGCCTTCGAGCATCCTGTTGAGCCGCCCGTTGCCCAACCAGGATCTGGTCGAGGCCGCCCTGCGCCTGCGCGCCGGCCACCGCGTGGACGTTGCCGTGCCCCAGCGCGGCAACCGGGTCAAGGCGGTGACCCACGCGCTGAACAACGCGCGGGAGGCCCTGGGCCGCCGGCTGGCCGAAAGCTCCGCCCAGTCCAAGCTGCTGGAGGGCATGGCCGAGGTGTTTGAGCTGGACACCCCGCCCGAACGGGTCGAGGTCTACGACAACTCCCACGTCCAGGGCACCCACCCGGTCGGCGCCATGATCGTGGCAGGGCCGGAAGGCTTCCGCAAGAACGCCTACCGCAAGTTCAACATCAAGGAGGGCGTCAAACCGGGCGACGACTATGGGATGATGCGCCAGGTCCTGACCCGCCGCTTCGCCCGCGCCCAAAAGGAAGACCCCGACCATGATCGCGGCGAATGGCCCGATCTGGTGCTGATCGACGGCGGCAAGGGCCAGCTTAGCGTGGTCTGCGAGGTATTCGCCGAACTGGGGGTGGAGGACGTGGCCCTGGTGTCCATCGCCAAGGGACCCGACCGCAACGCCGGCAAGGAGACGTTCTACCAGCCCGGCCGCACGCCGTTCACCCTGCCGGGCAACCACCCGGTGATGTACTTCTTGCAGCGCCTGCGCGACGAGGCCCACCGCTTTGCCATCGGCAGCCACCGGGCGCGGCGGTCGCAGGCCATCGGTACATCGCCGCTCGATTCGCTGGACGGCATCGGGCCCAAGCGCAAGAAGGCCCTGTTGCACCACTTCGGGTCGGCCAAAGGGGTCGCCGACGCCGGATTGGCCGATCTGGCGGCGGTCGATGGCATCTCGGAAAGCCTCGCCAAAAAAATCTATGACCACTTTCACTCGGGCGGTTAAACTCCCGCCACCGGACCGGCCTTTCCGGCAGACGCATCTTACCTTGGACTCGCCGTGTTCAGTCTTCCCAACCTGTTGACCATGTCGCGCATTGTCGTCATCCCCCTGGTGGTGGTGACCTTCTACTTCGACAGCCCCACGGTCCGCTGGGTGGCGCTGGGCCTGTTCACGGCCGCCGCCATCTCGGACTTTTTCGATGGCTGGCTGGCCCGGCGCTGGAACCAGGTGTCCAGCCTGGGGCGGTTCCTCGACCCCATCGCCGACAAGCTGCTGATCGCCGCCGTGCTGTTCATGCTGGTGGCCTTCAACCGGGTCAGCGAGTGGTCGGTGCTGCCGGCCATGATCATCCTTATCCGCGAGATCCTGGTATCGGGCCTGCGCGAGTTCCTGGCCGAGCTTCAGGTTGGCGTGCCGGTGACCCGGCTTGCCAAGTGGAAGACCGCCTTCCAGATGATCGCCCTGCCGGTCCTGCTGGTCGGCAACGCCGCGCCCTACGGCATCCCCGGCCAGTGGCTGGGCGAAGGCTTTTTGCTGATCGCCGCCGTGCTGACGGTCATCACCGGATGGGACTACCTGCGCGCCGGGCTGGCCCACATGCGCGCCCATCCCGATGTGCCGCCGCCCAAGCCGCAAGTTAAGGTTCCCAATGAAACCGTTGCCGATGAACGGCCCTGACATGCCCCGGAAACCCCTCGTTCTGGGCTTCGCCGGCCCCAGCGGCAGCGGCAAGACGACGCTGCTGGCCGCCGTGCTGCCCCTGCTCACCGCCCATGGCCTCAGCGTGTCGTGCATCAAGCACACCCACCACGCCGTGGACATGGACACGCCGGGCAAGGACACGTGGATTTTCCGCGAGGGCGGCGCGCGGGAGGTGATCCTGGCGTCGGAGGCCCGCTTCGTGCTGCAACGCGCCTACACGCCCGAGTCGCCGGAACTGGACCTCGACGCCCTGGTCGGACGCCTGGACGCGGTTGACGTGGTGCTGGTCGAGGGATTCCGCCCGCACGGCCACCCCAAGATCCTGGTCTACCGCCCCTCCCTCGGCAAGCCGCTGCCGGCGCCCGAGCGCCTGACCAGCCTGCTGGCCGTCGCCACCGACCAGCCCGATCACCCCGACCTTGCCGACATCGGCGTGCCCCTGCTGCCGCTCAACGAGCCGGCCGCCGTGGCCGCCTTCGCCGTTGAGCGGTTGGGCATGGAGCGTGCCTGAGGTAAGATCTCCGGAGCACAAAGGAGACATGATGCAGGTTCTGTACTTCGCCTGGCTGCGCGCCAAGACCGGGATCGGCAGCGAGGAGGTCGCACCGCCGGCCGAGGTTGCCACCGTCGGCCAGTTGATCGACTGGCTCAAGCAGCGCGGCCCCGGCCATGCCGAGGCCTTCGCCGACCTGGGCGTGGTGCGCGTCGCCATCAACCAGGAACACTCGGGCCTCGACGCCCCAGTCGCGGCGGGCGACGAAGTGGCGTTCTTTCCCCCCGTCACGGGCGGCTGAGCCATGATCCTGGTCCAGCGCGAAGACTTTGATCCGGGTGCCCTGCTGGCCGGGTTCGCCGCCGGGGATACCGGCGTGGGCGCGGTATGCTCGTTCATCGGGCTGGTGCGCGATCGCGGTGACAGCGACGGGGTCAACGCCATGACCCTGGAACACTACCCCGGCATGACCGAAAAGCAGCTCGCCGGCATCGAGGCCGAGGCCCGCGCCCGCTGGCCCTTGGCCGACGTGCTGGTGGTCCACCGCTTCGGCCGCCTGGAGCCGGGCGAGCGCATCGTGTTTGTGGCCACGGCCAGCGCCCACCGCGCCGCCGCCTTCGACGCCTGCGCTTTTTTGATGGACTGGCTGAAGACCAAGGCGCCGTTCTGGAAGCTGGAGGAAGGCGCCGACGGCGCCCGCTGGGTCGATGCCAAGGCCACCGACGATGCCGCCGCCGACCGCTGGCGGTCCTAGGCTTGCACATCCAGACTGAACAAGACGAGCCCAGCCATGAGTCCGGCAGTACTGCCGAGGCCGCATTCTGGACCGCCGCCTTCGCGCGGGCGTCGGCCGCCATGCCCTATGGCCCGACGCTATTCCTGCCATCGGACAGCCTGACCTTCGCCACCGCCCGGCCAGGGATGCTGACCACCCACGCCACTCTCGCCCCCGGAGCCCTGTGCATCTGTTCGGCCGAGGCGCTGCCGTTCCCGGCCGATACCTTCGCCTGCGTGGTCGGCTTTGACGTCCTGGGCCACTGCCCCCACCCGGCCCGCGTGCTCAGCGAGGCCGCCCGCGTGCT
>LAEA01000043.1 GCA_000961745.1 Rhodospirillaceae bacterium BRH_c57
ACGGTCGTCATAGACGCGCAAGGCAGGGCTTTCATTCCGTTGACCCTGGTGGCTGATGCCATAACCGAGGGTGCGGAAACCATGATGGTTAGTATCGCCGGCTATACTGCATCCGTGACAGTCAACGACACATCGACGACTGGAACGGTAACTCCGCCTGAAGTGGTAACGTCGCCTGGACAGTCTTTCGCTCTCACCTTGGCGGACGATAACTTTGTCGGTGGGGCTGGCAACGACACTTTTGCCGGTAACTTTGTCAATGGCGGAGGCGCCGCGTTTGATTCGGTGGATATTCTCGATGGCGGTGCAGGTAGTGCCGACATCCTGAACATCACAACTGCAGGGGTTGCCATTTTGCCACCCGACACGCTTTGGAGCAACGTTTCCAATATCGAAAAGGTGACGTTCACCACTTCCGGTTCTGGCGCACAAACCATCACAACAGGCGCAAATTTCAATGCCGCATTTGCTTCTGGCGTCAATCTGACGTCGCAAACCGATCTGGGCGCTATCACGATCAACATGTCAGGTGGTCCATCATATGCGCACGCCACCACGATTGCGACGACGACAATCGGTGCCGGGGCTCATACGATCACGACGGGAGCCGGCGCCGCAACGGTAACGGCTGTCTCCACGGTTGCCGGTTCGCAGACGATTTTAGGTGCAGGTCTGACCGAAGTGACGGCTACAATCGGTGGTGCCGGCAACCAGATCATCGGTGGCACCGGTACGGATGGTCAAAATTTGGTCTCGGTAACAGCGACGATTAATGGTGCTGGAAATCAAACGATTACCAGCACAAGCACAAGTGCCGTCGCAATTACAGCAACCGCCGCCGCCGGTGCTCAGACGATTGTAACTGGCTCCGGTGCCGATCGCGTAACCTCGTCGGCGACCGCCGGACAGGCCACGACCATAACTACCGGTGCTGGATCAGATATCATCATCACCGGTGCCAGCACGGATCTGATCACCGGCGGTTCCGGGTCAGATACCATGACCGGTGGCGGCGCAGTGGACACGTTTGCTATGGGTGTGAACGGTTCGATCATCGGTACGTCGCGGGATATCATCGCTGACTTCAACACGCTGGCAGCTAACGATATCCTTACGTTCGGTGCGAGCACCACTGTACTGGCAATTGATGCAACTGCGACAATTGCCGGTACGAACGTTCAAACGTCAGCAGGCGGCCTAATAACCTTTGCGGCTGGAGACAACAGCTTGGCATTGAAGATCGCTGCGGTTCAAGCGGATGCTGAACTCGACGTCGCAAATTCGGTCGCTATGTTTGTCGATAGTGGTAACACATACGTCTATTACGCAGGCACAGCGGCTGGCAATGTTGATGATCAGCTGATCCAATTGAGCGGAATTGCCACACTAACAACCATTACTGGTGGCGCGACGACGACCATCGCGTGATCGGCTCCAGACTGCCATTTGTCCGTGGTGTCCATAAACCCCGCCTCGACTATAGAGGCGGGGTTTATGCAGGTTCCTGTGGTCGCTGAAAACGGGCGTCCGCCTGCGCTTCATCCAACTCGGCAAGCCGATGCAGAACGGCTTCGTGGAATCCTTCAAACGCCGCTTCCGGGACAGAATCCCTCAACGAGCACTAGTGGTCAGAATCTGACGCTTGGTGCCCACGCCTGACGGCAGCGATGATCTTGTCTGGGTCAGCGGTCCACATGAAGGGTTTTGCGGCTTTGGCATTGTGCTCGCGGATGTAACGGCGGATGGCTTCCGGTAAAGGTCAAGGTAGTTGTCGCCCGCCTCACGCCATGGAGAGCGTTTTGCCCGTGGCCTGACCACAAGCCTGGATGATGCTGTCGCGCTCGGGATTGAGGGTGACGGCGCCGACGGGCTTCCAATCCCGGGTGTTGCCGGTCCAGCGCAGGGGATTGGCCTCTCGGGCCTTCTGATAGAGGTCGTGCCGTGTGCCCAGGATTGCCTGATCCTGGCCGGCATGGCGCTGTGCGGGGCTGACGTAGTGGCTGGCCTCGTCCAGGGCGGCCGTGGCCACGACCGCCTCAAATCGGGCCGCCGAGTGGTTCACCCAGTGCGGCGTGAAGAGCGTCGCCATGGAATCGACCGGCGTCTATTGGGTCCCCGTCTACGAGATCCTTGAACAACGTGGATTCGAGGTGTTCCTGGTCAATGCCCGCGACGCCAAACACGTTCCGGGACGAAAGACCGACGTCAGCGATGCGCAATGGCTCCAGCGCCTGCACGCCTACGGGCTGCTGGACTATGCGGCGGCCCATGTCCAGCACATGCAGAAGGCGCTGACTCTGCCGGACATTCTTCGACTGGTACAACAACCGCCATCACCACAGCGGCATCGGCCTGCTGACGCCCCAGCAGGTCCACTCCGGCCGCGCCGGGCACATCCGCCAGCAGCGCCAGGACGTCCTCGGCGCCGCCCACGCCCGCCATGCCAACGGCGGCGTGAATCAATCCGCCTGAAAACTCACAGGCCAAGGCTGCTTAAACTGGCCGGGCTGGTGTCTCGTTTGCGTTGACACGTTCCGCAGCACGTGCCGGCTGCGCCGCATGTCTGCCCCGTTGTTCATGATGAGCACGATAGCGATGCAGCTTCGAACCGAAAACACTGAGCTGGGGGACGCATGGCGAGATTGTTCCAACATAGATCAACCTTGGTCATAATACCGTCGTGTCTTTCTTGCGAACGACTGCTGTGCGGACGGCCTTCCATGGTCGCCCGTCGATCGCCGCCAATCCGATGCCGATCAGAGCCATGCCGGCGAAATGACGGGGAAGCAGGACTTCGCCGAGAAACAGTGTACCAAGAAGGATGGCGCTCACTGGAATGAGGAAAGTCACAAGGAGCAGGTTGGTTGCCCCTGCCGTGGCAAGAATGCGGAAATAGAGCACATAGGCTAGGGCAGTCGAGATCGCAGCCACGCCGATCAGCGCTCCGATGGCGGCTAGGCTGGGCGTCTGAAGCGTCCACGGATGGTCGACCACCATCATGAGCGGCAACAAGATCAGACTCGATGCGACAACCTGCCCGGTCGCCGTGCTCATCGGGCTGATGCCCATCGCCTTGAACCGGCGTCCGTAGATGCCCGCAAAAGCGTAAGACACTGCGCCGGCCAGACACATGAACTGCGCCACCACGTTCACGCCGAAATCACGAAACGCTTCTGCACCGATCATCACCGCGACTCCGATGAAGCCGATCAGCACGCCGGACAGCTTGCCTCCTGTCATGCGTTCATCGCGGGTCAGGACATGGGCGAGAATGACGGTGAACAAAGGGGTTGAGGCATTCAGGATCGAAGCCACGCCCGAGGCGATGTGCTGCTGTCCCCAGACGATCAACGAAAACGGGATGGCGTTGTTCAAGAGCCCCATGCCGAAGAAGGCCGCCCAGACCCGTTTGTCGCGGGGCATCCGTTCACCCCGCAGCCGCATAATGGCAAGCAGGATAATTGCAGCGAGCGCAACGCGGGTTACGACCACGGTGAACACCGGCAGTTCCCGCACTGCAATACCGTTAAAGAAGAACGATCCACCCCAGACAGTCGCAAGGGCAAGCAGCATGGCCCATTCCAAAAGGGTCATCGGACGGTTCGTTGTGAATGATGGCGACATTTCAGGTCCTCTGCTTCATTCGATGGCTGTTCTGCGAGGCGACCGTGTCATATGCGGATTGCAGTGTGCGATCCGTTTCTTGCGCTCAAATCCCAACGCCGGTTTTAAAAGCAAGGAACGGAGTGATCTCTGTACTCGCTTTACCTATGTTGCTCTCAAGAGCTTCGGTCGAGAGAACCTGCCATGGCAGAAAAACAGATATCCACCGAACGGGATCCGCGCTGGCAAAGTGTAATGGGACGTGATGCCGGGGCTGATGGTTCGTTTGTCTTTGCGGTGAAAACGACCGGTATCTACTGTCGGCCCTCGTGCCCGTCACGTCGGGCGAAGCCGTCGAACGTGACATTTTACAGTACGCCTGCGGAGGCAGAGACCGCTGGCTATCGAGCTTGCCAGCGCTGCAACCCGAACGGACAATCGTCGGCAGAAGCGAATGCGGCCATCATTGCCGAAGCCTGCCGGCTCATCGAAGCATCGGACGAGATGCCGAAACTCGATGATCTGGCCGTTCGGGTCGGTTTGAGCCCTTTTTACTTCCATCGTCAGTTCAAGGCGATCACCGGGCTGACGCCCAAGCAGTGGGCCGCAGCACACCGGACCAACAAAATCCGTACCGGGCTCGCGGAAGGGAAGGAAAGCGTCACTGGTGTCATCTATGGAGCCGGATTTAATTCCAGCAGCCGCTTTTACGAACTTTCGAACGCCGTGCTCGGAATGACGCCGACAGCGTACAGGGAAGGCGGTACCAATGCCGACATCCGCCTTGCCGTGGCACAATGCTCGCTCGGCGCACTCCTTGTGGGCCAAAGCGTGAGGGGCATCTGCGCGATCAGCCTTGGTGATGATCCCGACCAGCTGCTCCGTGACCTTCAGGACCGCTTTCCCAGGGCCAATCTGATCGGCGGCGATATGGAATTCGAGGCGCTTGTCGCGCAGGTGGTGGGCTTCGTCGAGGCGCCGCAGATCGGACTGGACCTGCCCCTCGACATTCGCGGGACCGCATTTCAAGAACGCGTATGGCAGGCCTTGCGACAGATTCCGCCGGGCCGGACGGCTTCCTACTCCGATATCGCCCGCGCAGTCGGCAAACCCAAGGCTGTGCGGGCTGTGGCTCAGGCCTGCCGGGCGAACAAGATCGCGGTGGTTATTCCCTGCCACCGAGTCATCAGGAACGACGGAGCGCTATCTGGCTATCGCTGGGGTGTCGAACGTAAACGCGCTCTTCTCGACAAGGAGGCTCAGGCGTGAGTGTTGCCAAGGATGTTATTCCTGCAACGGAGGCGAGGCAGCGGTGAGGAACAGAAAAGTAGTTATAACAGGTGCTTGCCGTGGTCTATGTCGAGCTTTCGGTGAGTACGCGTCCACCTTAAATTAGAACACGCGAAGAACATCAACGGTTGAGTAATGAACTCTATTATCTAGTAACGAAAATTATTGTCTGCAAATTCGGTGTGTGGATATAATGAAAAATCATCCTGATGAATGGCTAAACCACTAATTTTGCTAGATCGCGAATGGGTTCCTAAAGTGGAAATCTTCATCCAGACAGCGCAACAAATTCGCACTGATCATCATCGCCCAAATAATAAAGTATCATCCCATTTAGTTAAACATGGCCCAGATATCAAAACGCCGTCATCTGCTTGAGATGGCGGCGTTTTTGCGTTTTGTTGCGAGGGCGCGCTGTCAATTTTGGCTAACATCAGGTTTGCGGGTCGTTCGGCTTCATGGCAGCTGATTAAGAGGCTGCGGAGAAATGAGTAATATCAAGGGGCTTTTACACTTCTTGTACATCAGGGAACCTCAGGAGTGCTTGGGCATTAGCAGCCCGGTGTCGAACTGTCCCGGCCGGTCCGTACATCGGACCGGCGTCACTACCCCCCGCCAACCACCGTCAGATACCGGCGGCACCCGTTCAAGGCGTATCGCCTGAAGGTCAGTTCGAAGCCGGACCCGCACCAAACCGAGCGTAGGGCCGGCTCCCTCATGCGCCGCTTGGGGCGGCGGTCTTTTCCATACGGGCCGGCAGTGCCTGGCGGGCGATGCTGCCCATCACCGGGTCGGCGAGCACCATGGGTGCGGTGGTCGTCGGGTCCAGCAGGCCCAGGTTGTTGGCGTTGACGCCCAGGCCGTTCTCCGGCCGTCCCGTGAAGACCCGGTTGGCGACATGGTGGGTGCGGGCGCCAAGTTCCCGATGACCCCAGCCATGCTCGATGCCGATAACGCCGCGACCAATGCCCTTGCGCACCAGGGCCTGACCGACCACCGCATTGCCCCCCGGAGAGGTGACGCGGACCCAGTCGCCGGTGGCAATCCCGGCCTCGGCGGCGTCCTCGGCGTTCAGGCCGACGGCGTTGGACTTGCGCAGGGCGTCCAGGTGGACGATGCCGTTGGTGTGCGACGACCGCAGTTGCGACTTGGTCGAGACCACCCTGAACGGCCAGTCCGACAGCGGGAAGGTGCTGTCCACCGGCGTGCCGTCGGCGAAGGCCGGGGCTTGCCAGGTCGGGCAGCCGACGAAGCGGACGCCGGTCATCGAGCTGCGCGCCGTGCCGACCGTCTCGTTCCAAACTTGCAGGCCCTTTTTGTACTGGCGGGCCATGGTGTCGCCGGCGTAGGCCTTGTCGGCGTCCTCGAACCGGCCGCCACGGTTGTAGACGTAAGCAACGCGCCGCCATTCATCGGACTTCAGGGTGCCTTCCAGGTCTTTTCGGAAGCGGTCAACGCCGGTCAAGGCCATGTCCGCGTCATCGCTTTCCGGTACCGGGGCGGCCCCGTCGAAGGCGACGTTGGCGCCCGCCCGCAGCCAGAAATCCTCGGCCCGATTGAGGGGATGCAGGACGCCGTCGGCATCGGGAATGGCCTTGTCGCCAAAGCCCGGCAGGCTCATGGCCTTGGCAACATCAATAAAGAACGTCTCCATGTCGATGTGCCGCCCGTCAGGGGTCTTGTCGGTGGCGCAGTCAACCACCGGCCAGCGTGCGGTCGACATTCTGGTCGGCACACCGCCCCAGGCCGAACTCCAGCCCCAGGTCTCATAGAACGTGCGGTCGGGGACGATGTAGTCGGCATAGCGCGAGGTTTCGTTGATGAACGGGTCGATCGAGATGATCAGCGGCAGGCGCTTGGGGTCGGTGATCTTGTCCTCGACTTCCTTCTGCAGGCCCGCGATGCCGTAGATCGGGTTGGACGACCATGTGATCAGCGCCTTGGCCCGGTAGGGGTAGCCTTCGAGCGCCGACGCCAGCCAATGTGCGCCGAGCGGCTGCGAAATGGCGTGCCAAGGGGCCGGTGCCGGATAAGGGTTCTGCCCCGCCGTCACCTTGCGCTTGTATTCGCTGGTCTTCTCGTAGGCGAAGCCGCCACGGCCGATGTCGACGCCCTTGGGCTTGGCCTGGCCGGGGAAGGCGAGCAGGTTGTAGCGTGGCCCCTTGGCGACGTCGGCAAAGCGCCCGCCACCGGCCGTGGTGCCGCCCTTGGCGTTGAGGTTGCCAACCAGGGCGTTGAGCATGGTAATGGCATAGGCGGTATAGAACCCGGCGGCGTGCATTGTGCCGCCATGGCAGTCGGCGGCGGCCTGCTTGCCGACGCTGGTGAAGTCGCGGGCCAGCCCGATGATGCGTTCTTCGGGAACACCGCAATCGGCGGCGTAGTCGGCCAGCGTGTGGCGTTCGGCCTCGCGCTTGAGCAGGGCAAGGCTGGTGGCGACGGCGACGGTGGAGTCATCGGGCAGTGTCACCGTCCCGCTGTGGAACAGGCGCGCCGGGGCGCCGGCAGCGGCGGTCAGAGAACCGCTTGCAGCGTCGATGACCATGGCCGTGGCGGCCTCTTCCTCGGCCAGTCCGCTTTCGATCATGCCGCGGCGCAGGAAGGCGCCGATCTGGGGATGCTCGGGGTCGTCGATGACCAGGTGCGTGGCGTTGGACCACGATGCCTCGCCGGCGGCCTGCGCTGCTTTGGGGGACGGCTGGGCAAGGAACTTGGCATCAAAGCGGTCATTGTCGAAGATCCAGCGGATCATCCCCATGACCAGAGCGCCATCGGTGCCGGGTCGGATCGGCACCCAGGTGCCCGCGTCGTTGGCGGCGTGGTTCTGGCTGTTGGTCAGCACTGGGTCGACCACGGCATAGCGGACCCCGCCGGTGGTCCGGGCGTCGGCCATCAGGGTGCCCTGCAGCTTGTAGGGGTTGCCAGCGTTGCCCGGCGCCGTGCCGATGAACAGCAGGTACTTGGCGTGGCGATAGTCCGGCTTGAGGTGCGGCTGCTTGTCCAGATCGTCGAGCAACGCCGCATAGCCGGCCCGCATGGACAAGCCGCAATAGCTGCGGTGAGCAACGAGGTTCCTGGTCCCGAAACTCATCTTGGCGAAGCGGGCGGCCATCATCAGGCGGCCGCTCTTGAAGGCGGGCATGACCAGCAACTGGTTGGCCTTGGGGCCGAACTCCGGGTTCTCCGGGTCGATTGGCGTTTCAAGGTCGCGGATGGCGCGCAGGCCGTCCACCGGACCTTCGCCGAACAGGTTGCCGCCCTCGACGACCTCCTCGATCAACTGCTGCCAGGAGATTTCCTCCCACTGGCCGCCGCCGCGTTTGCCGACGCGTTTCATCGGGCGAAGGACGCGGTCCGCCGCCTTTTGCTTGGCGACAACGGCGTTGCCCCGGCCACAGGCGGTGGACCGCCCGGCCAAGCCGCGTTCCTCAAAGCCCGACAGGCTGGTCAGGGCGGCGGCGATCGGCGTGGCATAGGAAATGTGCGGGTCGGTGGACAGCGGGCTGTAGGGGTTGCCGGTCACGCGGAGGATCTCGCCGCTCGCCCGGTCGACGCGCACGCGGATGCCGCACATGGTCGTGCACCCCATGCACATGGTGTAGCTGATGCGCTGGCCCGGGTTGGGATGCGCCTCGCCGGTCACGGCATCAACCGTGTACTCGGGCGGCAGGCTGCGGCCAGTGATGCCCTTGGCTTTGGCCTCGCCCAGGAAGCCGTGCAGCAGATCGCTGGCGGTGTGGCCGAAGCCCCAGGCAGTGGCGGTGGTGGCGCCGATGGCGGTGGCGCCCATCAGGACGGTGCGGCGGGAGATGGACATTGTACGTCCTCCCTCAGGCGTGAGTCTGACGGCCGCCGCGCGGCGCCAGGACGGTGAACAGGATGATGACAGCGAGAATGGCGAGCACCAGGACGCCGGCCGAACCGGCGGCGGCGCGCAAGGTGTCGGCGGCCGTCAGCGAGGCATGGCCGAAGAAGGCGGACTCGGTCTTGGACATCAACTGGGCGCCGGTGAACAGTTCCCAGCGAAACAGGAAGGCCCCGAACACAGCGGCCAAGCCGGCCAGAGCGCGCCCGGTGCGGGACTGCCCCGCCACCAGAGCCAGGGCCGCCGGCAGCGCGAGGCCAAGGCCGAGCAGGCCGCCGAGCAG
>LAEA01000156.1 GCA_000961745.1 Rhodospirillaceae bacterium BRH_c57
CGGCCCGCCTGCGCGCCGCCGACCTGACGCCGCTGGCCAGCCGCCTGATCGGCGCCGTCCCCGAGTCCGAGGTCCACCGCATGGTCGAACGTCTGGTGGACTTGGCCCGCGACGCCCTCATCCGCAACGAGGGACGCATCCACGCGCGGGTGGCCGAGCGGAACGCGTGGTGGATCCCGTCTGCGGTGGACAAGCGGGTGGCGGCCCGCCTGATCGAGGGCGTCCATGAATTGCTCAACGAACTGGCCGACCGTGACCACCCGACCCGGCAGGCGTTCCAGGAGTCGCTGGCCGCCGCGCGCGACCGGCTGCGCGACGACCCGGAACAGGCCCTGCACCTCAACGCCGTGAAGAACCGTGCCCTGCGCGATCCGCAGGTGCAAGCCCTGCTGGGCCGCCTGTGGGACGAGGCGCGGCGTTGGCTGACCAGCGGCGCCGAGCAGCCCGATTCGCGGTTCCGGCAGGCCCTGGCCGACAGCCTTCAGGCCCTCGGGCGGCGTTTGCAGGAGGATGCCGACCTGCGCCAGACCGTGGACGACCGCCTGGAACGCGCCGTGGCCGCCGTGCTCATCCCGTGGCGGGCCGAGATCGGCGCCTTCATCGAGGACGTGGTGAAGCGGTGGGACGCCACCTCCACCGCCGCCCGCATCGAACTGGAAGTCGGAAAGGACCTTCAATTCATTCGGATAAATGGTACCGTGGTGGGCGCAATGGTTGGGGCTGTTCTCTATCTTCTGGTTCACGCATGATCTTTGGTGAAACCGATCAAAGAAACCGGAAATAACCGTTGGAGCGATGACCGGCGTGTGTGGCACTGTCTGTCCGTCCGCTCCAGCGAACATTCACAGCAGAAAGGAAGCAGTCGATGCGCGTTCCCTCCGTCACCTTCAAGACCCGCGTCCGCAACGAGGCCCTCGGCGGCCCGAATCCCTATGAGTGGAAGGACGTGACCGCCGACGAGCTTTTC
The DNA here is from genome assembly GCA_000961745.1 of Rhodospirillaceae bacterium BRH_c57. Taxonomy (GTDB): domain Bacteria; phylum Pseudomonadota; class Alphaproteobacteria; order Rhodospirillales; family Rhodospirillaceae; genus Cauispirillum. Next base: position 968 of record LAEA01000156.1, read on the forward strand.
GGCGACAGCAATGTCGTGCTGTTCTCGCTGCCCGGCGCCTTCACCCCGACCTGCTCGACCAGCCACCTGCCGCGCTACGAGGAACTCTATGACGAGTTCAAGAAGCTGGGCGTGGACAAGGTCGTCTGCGTGTCGGTCAACGACGCCTTCGTGATGTTCCAGTGGGGCAAGTCGCAGAACGCCAACAACGTCTACCTGCTGCCCGACGGCAATGGCGAGTTCACCCGCAAGATGGGGATGCTGGTCGACAAGTCGAACCTGGGCTTCGGGATGCGCAGCTGGCGCTACTCGGCCTACATCGAAAAGGGCGAGGTCAAGAAGATGTTCGTCGAGCCCGGCTTCGAGGACAACTGCCCGACCGACCCGTTCGAAGTGTCCGACGCCGACACCATGCTGAACTGGCTCAAGGGCGAAAAGGGCTGATTTCAGCCCGCTGAACCCGCTAAAATCGGCGCACGGCGGCCAACAGGGCGCCGGCGCCGATCAGCATTCCGCCGGACAGGCGGTTGACCAGACGGCCGAACCCGGCCCGGCGCAGCAGCGGCATCAGCCGCCCGCCGCCGATGGCATAAGCCATGATCCAGATGAACTCGCACACCCCGAAGGTGATCGCCAGGATCACCACCTGGGGCACCAGCGGCGCGCTGGTGTCCAGGAATTGCGGGAACAGGGCGACCAGGAAGACGATGGCCTTGGGGTTGGACAGGCACACCAGAAAGGCCTGGCTGCCGAGCTTCCAGGCGCTGCCGGTTGCCCCGGTTTCTGTCGGCACGTCAATATGCGGCTCGGCCCGCCACGTCTTGATGCCGAGCACCACCAGATAGGCGACGCCGCACCACTTCACCACATGGAACGCCGTTTCCGAGGCGGCCAGCAGCGCCCCCAGGCCGGTCACCGACACCACCTGAAGCACGGTCAGCGCCAGCACCGTTCCGATGCCGGTTGCCACCGCCTTGCGGGCGCCGAACCGCATCCCGTGGCTCAGCGCCAGCAGCATGTTCGGTCCCGGCGTGGCCGACAGCAGGAACACGGTGGTGACGAACAGCAGCCACATGTTGAGGCTCATGGCGGGACATCCCAATTAGGGTTTGAATTTTTCCAGCTTGGCGCGCAGGTCGTCGGGAATGGGGATGGATTTCATGGTGTCCAGCGACACCAGGACCAACGTCTGGCGGGCGATCAGACGCTCGTTGAAGTCCACCGACACCGATACCGCGACATTGATTGACGACTTGCCGAGGCTGGTCACGGCCAGCACGAAGTCCAGGATATCGCCGACCCGGCTGGGTTCCATGAACTTGCACTCGATGTGCGCGGTTGGGGTGCCCAGGCGCTGCTCGACGTGCAGGTCGGCGAACGGCAGGTCCATGCCCTCGGTGAACCAGTCCTCGACCAGTTCATTGAACATGGTGAAATACTGCGGATAGAACACGATCCCGGCAGGGTCGCAGTGATGGAAGCGCACAAGCTTCCGGCGCACGAAGGCGGTCATGGACAGGTTCCCGGTCAGTGAGGGCGCGGACTCTAGTCTTTCTCGAATACCGGCTTTTGGCGCGCGATGAAAGCCTGATGGGCCTCAGGGCTTGGCGGCAATGATGTGATCCTTCAGGCGGCCCAGCAGGTTCAGGAGTTGGGAAATCTCGCCGTCATCCAGGCCGCCCATCAGGTCCTTGATCCATAGCTCATGTTCGGCGGCCATTTCGTCGAAGGCGGTTTGGCCAGCTTCGGTCAGGCGGACGCGGAAGACGCGGCGGTCGGTGGGGGACACCTCGCGCACCACATAGCCTTCACGTTCGACCTGATCGGTGATGCCGGTGACGTTGCCGCCGGTGACCATCATGCGCTTGGACAGTTCGCTCATGGTCAGGCCTTCGGGGCAGCGGTGAAGCTGTGCCATCAGGTCAAAGCGCGGCAGGGTGATCGAGAACCGCTGGCTCAGCCGCCGCCGCACGTCGCCCTCGATCAGGTTGGTGCAGGTCAGCAGGCGCAGCCACAGGCGCAGGGCTTGGTGGTCGTCGGCGCAGGCCTGCGTCTCGCGGTCACACCTGGGCGGTGCCGCCGCACCCGTCACACCTTTTATCTGCGTCATGTCCCAAAGCTCCGGCGATTTCCACCGTCGCTTGTACGCCCCTCGGCGGGGGGCGGGAATGGCCTTTGTCAGATCTGCGGATTTTTATGCATCAAACATCACAGGCCGAACAACGGCTGCATCAGGCGCCCCAACAGGCTGGAGAAGCGCAACGGTGCCTCGGTGGCGATCAGGCAGATGCAGTCCTCGGCGCTATCGACAATCGGCTGGTGGACGACGTCGTCTTCCAGTTCGGCCAGATCGCCGACCTGGAACCGCCCGACCTCGTCGGTGAAGGAGCCTTGCAGGATGAGGGTCAATTCAATGCCCGCGTGGCCGTGATGGGGCAGCGTCGTGCCCGGCGAGATGCGGAACAGGCGGCTCGACCCGCCGCCCCGCGCGCCTGGGTTCAGGTCGATCTGACGGATGCCCGGTGCCAAAAGCCGCCACCGGGTGTCGGGTAAGGCGTTCACGGCGGCACGCAGGGGGCCTGGCAGCCCCGCGAGATGGGGTGGAACGTCGTGCATCCGGGGGGGCGGAGTGGCCTCTGGCGCCTCGATGCGGCCGAAAGTTCGGGCCAGGGCGTCCGGGCACAGCGCGGCGGGCTCGGCACGGTCGAGCAGGCTGCCGCCGATGTCCTCGGCCACCGCCGCACGATGGGCACAGTCTGCGCACAGGGTGGTGTGGGCGGCAACCGCCAGGGCAACGCCGGACGGCAGCGCTCCCGCCGCATAGGACAGCAGAAGGGCGTCGCTCGCATGGTGGTTGGGCGGGGATGTTTTCACGCTGTGGTATGTCATGGTCGGGCGGGGGCTCCGGACAGCATGGGGAATGATGGGAAGAGTACGGTCCCGACGCCCGTGCGGATCACTTGGCCAGACGTGGTGATCCAGCAACCCCGACCGCCCGTACTGCCGACAGATGTTCCCGTTCGTCTTTACTTCTCAGGGTGACCTCCGCCATGACCATCCAGACTCCGCCGCCGAACCTTCCCTTGCGCATTGCCGTTATCGGCTCCGGCATTTCCGGCCTGTCGGCGGCGTGGTTGCTGTCGCGGGGCGGGCACGCCGTGACCTTGTACGAGAAGGAGGACCGGCCGGGCGGGCATTCGAACACCGTGGAGGTGGACGGCGCCGGCCCGGTGGACACCGGGTTCATTGTCTATAACGAGGCCAGCTATCCCAACCTTGTCGCCCTGTTCGACACCTTGGGCGTGCCGACACGGGCGACCGACATGTCGTTCGCCGTGTCCATCGACGGCGGCCGGCTGGAATACGCCGGGACCGGGCTGTCCGGCCTGTTCGCCCAGCGGTCCAACCTGTTCAAGCCGCGCTTCTTGGGCATGGTGGCCGACGTTCTGCGGTTCTACCGCGAGGCGCCCGCCCTGCTGGAGCGGCCCGATGCCGAAGTCCTCACGTTGGGCGATTTCCTCGACGAGGGCGGGTATTCCGACGCCTTCGTGCGGGATCACCTGTTGCCCATGGCGGCGGCCATCTGGTCCACCCCGCCCGAGGCCATGCGCGATCATCCTGCCGCCGCCTTTGTACGGTTCTGCGCCAATCACGGCCTGTTGCAGGTGCGCGACCGGCCGGTGTGGCGCACGGTGGAGGGCGGCAGCCGGGCCTATGTGCAGCGATTGCTCGACGCCATGCCCGACGTCCTGCGTCTCAACGCCTCCATCGGCCGGGTGCGGCGCGAAGCCTGCGGCATCGTGGTGGAGCACCGTGACGGCGCGCGGACGGCATTCGATCATGTGGTGATGGCCTGCCACGCCAATCAGGCCCTGGCCCTGCTGGCCGACCCCGACGACGAGGAACGCCGCCTGCTTGGTGCCTTCCCTTACCAGCGCAATGTTGCCATCCTGCACACCGACGCCAGCCTGATGCCGATGCGCCGCAAGGTGTGGGCAAGCTGGAATTACTTGTCGCGGCAGGACTCTAAGTCCGACAGCATGTGCGTGTCCTACTGGATGAACCGCCTTCAGGGGTTCCTGCCGGTCGAGCGCGACCTGTTCGTGACCCTCAATCCCATCCACACGCCGCGCGCCGGGACCATCCTGCGGTCGTTCCTGTACGACCACCCGGTGTTCAACATGGCCGCCTTGCGGGCGCAAAAGGACCTGTGGCGGTTGCAGGGGTATCGCGGGACGTGGTTCTGCGGCGCCTACTTTGGGGCCGGCTTTCACGAGGACGGCCTCCAGGCCGGGCTTGCGGTGGCCGAGGCGCTGGGCGGGGTGCGGCGTCCGTGGACGGTCGCCAACGAATCCGGGCGCATCTTCTCTGGCCCCGTGCGGGCGGCCTTGCTGGCGGGACGCGTGGCATGATGGCGTCGGCGTTGTACCTCGGCACCGTGATGCACAACCGGGTGAAGCCGGTGCGCCACCAGTTTTCCTACACGGTGTTCTCGGTCCTGATCGATCTGGATGAGGTGGCTGGGTTGGGTCTGCGCAGCCTGAGACACAACCGATTTGGGTTGCTGTCCTTCCACGACCGCGACCATGGGCCGGGCGACGGTTCTCCGCTCAAGCCGTGGATCGCCGCCCGGCTGGCCGAGGCGGGGATCGTGGCCGATGGCCCGGTGCGCATCCTGTGTTTCCCGCGTGTCCTGGGGTTCGTGTTCAATCCGCTGAGCGTGTGGTTCTGCCATGCCGCCGATGGCACCCTGGCGGCCACAGTGCATGAGGTCAGCAACACGTTCGGCCAGAAGCACTTCTATATCATCCCGGCGCAGGTCGAGGCCGATGGCTTGATCCACCAGGACTGCGCCAAGGCGTTCTACGTGTCGCCCTTCATGCCCATGGCGACGGACTATCACTTCCGCATCCTGCCGCCGGGCGAGCGGGTGTCGGTCATCATCCGCCAGACCGACGCCGAGGGGACGGTGTTCCACGCCTCGCTGGCCGGGCGGCGGGTGCCGTTGACCGACCGCGCGCTGCTCGGCGCCTTCTTCCGCCATCCGTTGATGACCCTCAAGGTCGTCGCCGGCATCCACCTTGAAGCCCTGCGTCTGTGGCGCAAGGGCATGACTCTTCAGCCCCGCCCGGAGACTTTGCCGTGAGTGACACTGGAACCTTGGCGGTCTCCGCCTCTGCCCCCCATCGCGGCCTTGACGGCTGGACGCGGACCCTGTTGAGCCTGCTCGGGCGACTGTCGGTAGGCGAACTGACCGTTGTCCTGCCGGGCGGTGCCTTGCATCGCGTCGCCGGGTCCGTCCGTGGTCCGGCGGCCGAACTGCACCTGCGCGATCCCGGCGCGGCGCGGGCCTTTCTGAGCGGCGGCGCCCTGGGCTTTGCCGAGGCTTATGTGGATGGCCAGTGGTCGAGCCCGGACCTGCCGACCCTGCTCGAACTGGCCGCCGTCAACGAGGACGCCCTGGAAGGCACCTGGAACGGCGGCTGGATGAGCCGCGCCGTGGCCCGCCTGCAACACCTGCTGCGCGCCAACACCAAGGCCGGCAGCCGGCGCAACATCAGCTACCACTACGACATGGGGAACGCTTTCTACCGGCTGTGGCTGGACCCTGGCATGACCTATTCGTCTGCCCTCTACACCGCGCCGGGTATGAGCCTGGAGGCCGCCCAGGACGTCAAACTGGGCCGCGTTGCCGACCTTCTGGAAGTCGCGCCGGGTCACAGGGTGCTGGAGATCGGCTGCGGGTGGGGCGGCATGGCCGAGCACCTGACCCGCCGCCACGGCGCCCATGTCACCGGGCTGACCCTGTCGACCGAACAACTTGCGTGGGCCAGGGACCGCCTGAGCGACACCGATGCCGACATGCGGCTTCAGGATTACCGCGACGTCACCGGCACCTTTGACCGCATCGTGTCCATCGAGATGGTCGAGGCGGTGGGCGAGGCCAACTGGCCGCGCTACTTCGCCACCCTGCGCGACCGCCTGAAGCCCGGCGGCAGCGCGGTGGTGCAGTCCATCACCATTGCCGACGCGCGGTTCGACGAGTACCGCCGCAGCGCCGACTTCATCCAGAAGCACATTTTCCCCGGCGGCATGTTGCCGTCGCCCGCCGCCTTGCGCGCCCAGGCCGAGCGCGCCGGGCTGCGGGTCGCCCATATGGAGCCGTTCGGGCTGTCCTACGCCCTGACCTGCGCGGAGTGGCGCCGCCGCTTCCTCGACGCTTGGCCCGAGATTGCGGCGCTGGGCTTTGATGCCCGGTTCAAGCGCCTGTGGGACTACTATCTGGCCTATTGCGAGGCCGGGTTCCGCACCGGGACCGTGGACGTGTCGCTGTGGGTGTTTGAAAAGCCATGATGCGGCTCGACGCCGCGCGGGGCTGGGGTCTGCTCCTGTATGCCCTGCCGGCGTTGCCGCTGGCCTTGCCGACCCTGCCGTTCACCGTGCTGGTGCCGGCGTGGTACGCCGGGCCGCTGGGCCTGGGGCTGGGCGCCGTGGCGCTGGCGT
>LAEA01000157.1 GCA_000961745.1 Rhodospirillaceae bacterium BRH_c57
CGCTGGCCGCCGCACCGGCCGGCGTGCGGGCCGGCGGGGACGCCTGGGTGTTCGGCTACGGGTCGCTGATGTGGAATCCGGCCATCCGCTACGCCGAAAGCCGCATCGCCACCTTGCACGGCTTCCACCGCCGGTTCTGCCTGTGGTCGCCGGTCGGGCGGGGCTGCGCCGCCCACCCCGGACTGGTCCTGGGACTGGCGCGCGGCGGCAGCTGCAAGGGCGTGGCCTATCGCATCGAGGGACCGCATGTGGACGAGGAGTTTTCGGTTCTGTGGCGGCGCGAAATGATCTCGGACGGCTATATTCCGCGCTGGGTCCGCCTGCACACCGCCGAAGGGGCACTGAGCGCCCTCACCTTCACCATCAACCGCGCCTGCCCCCGCTACGCTGGCCGCCTGCCCGACATTGATGCCGCCCGCGCCATCGCCAAGGCCAGCGGCGCCCTGGGCAGCAACACCGAATACCTCCTGAGCACGGTGGAGCACCTGGACGCCCTGGGCATCCCCGACCGTCGCCTGCACGCCCTGAAACGCCATCTGGTGGAGCGGCCATGAGATGTGTTCTGGTGCTGGCGGGGATGGCCCTGTTGCTGGCCGCCTGCGCCGCCGCGCCGCCTGCGTCGAAACCCGGTGGCAACCGCGTGGCCCTGCCCACCGGCGGCCCCGGTTGCGTGGTGCAACTCAGCTATCAGACGGCGGCGTTCGACCGCGTGGCCGACAGCGGCGACGGCACCGCCTGCGGCGTGGTCACGGCGGTCGCCCTCATGGAGACACCGACGCCGCTCAACCGGCCAGTGACGGTGGACTGCGGCCTCGCCCTGAAAGTCGTGGAATGGGACCGCGATGTGCTGCGCCCCCTGGCCCGCGAAGTGTTCGGCCAAGACATCAAGACCGTGCACCATTACGGCGGTTATGTGTGTCGGGGGCGCACATCAAACCGGTCCCGGCTGTCCGAACACGCATACGGAAGAGCCATCGACATTGCCGCCTTCGAGCTTGAAGATGGCACCATGATCAGCGTGAAGAAGCACTGGTCGGGGGCCGGTACGCGCAGCACCTTCCTGCGGCGGGCCGCGCAGGGGGCGTGCGGCCTGTTCAGCGTCGTGCTCACCCCGGCCGCCGATCAGGCCCATCACGACCACTTTCATCTGGACGTAGGACCCTGGAAACTGTGTCGCATCTGAAAATCGCGCTCCTGCTGGCGGCGACCGTTGCTGTTGCCTCGCCCACGGCACAGGCTGAAACCGCCACCGGCTATGTCGTTCTGGACGTCGAGGACGGCACCGTGTTGGCCGAGAAGAACGCCAAGCGGGCGTTCATTCCGGCGTCGGTGCTCAAGATGCCGACCGCGCTGGCGGTGCTCCAGTCCCTAGGGGCGGAACATCGCTTCACCACCCGCCTGATGCACACCGGGACGCTGACCGACGGCGGCGTGCTGAACGGCGATCTGGTGCTGGTCGGCGGCGGCGACCCGATGCTCGACACCCCGGCGCTGGAGGGCATGGCCCAGGCCCTGGCGGCTGCCGGCATCACCCGCATCACCGGCCACTTCCTGTATGACGACGGCGCCCTGCCGCACCATGCGGTGATCGAGGAGCGCCAACCGCCCGACGCCTCGTACAATCCAGGGCTCGGCGGGCTGTCGCTGGACTTCAATCGGTTCAAGGTGTTGTGGAACGGCGGCAACCCCACCGGGGCCGAGATTCCGCTCGACCCGCTGCCGGTCGCCCTGGCCGGCGCCCCGCCCCTCAACGAGGTATGGCTGCCGGTGCGCGAGCCCGGCCGGTTCACCGCCCGCGTGTTCCAATGGTTGGCCGCCAAGCATGGCGTCACCCTGCCCTTGCCCGAGCCGCGCGCCGTTCCCGCCGGGGCCGAAGACCTCGTGACCCACGACAGCCCCCCGGTTGCCGAGATCCTGCGCCGCGCGCTGTTCTTCTCCAACAACATGGCGACGGAAACATTGGGCATCGCTGCCGCCCAGAAGGCCCTGGGGCGGCCCGTGAAACTGCCCGAAGCCGCCGCCTGGACGGCCGAGCGCACCAAGGCCGCCGTGCCCGCCACCGACTGGGCGGGGTTCACCATGCCCAACGGGTCCGGCCTGACCGACGCCGCCCGAATGACCCCGCAGCAATGCGCCGGCATCGCCCTGCACACCGCGCGAGCCGAAATCGACGGCATTGCCGCCGCCAACCTGCTGCCGCCCCTGCTGCTGCAACCGTTCGCCGCCGTCGATCACCGGGTTGGCGCCCCGGCCACCCTCAGGGCCAAGACCGGAACCATATCCTACGCCCGTGGCCTGGCCGGCACCCTGCGCGCCAAATCGGGGCGGGAGGTGGCCTTCTGCATCATGACCGACGACCAGGAACAACGCGCCGTCTACGACGCCGTCCCGTTTGGGGACCGCACCGATGACACCATCCGAAGCCCCGCCCGCAAATGGCTCCGCGCCGCCCGCGACACCGAGGAAGCCGCCGTCACGGGATGGCATTCGCGGTTTTGAGGCAGTCGTTGGTCCGCTATCGCGGAGGACTGCCACCAGCCTGAAGTAAACTCCAGACCTCCTTGTTTTCTTGAAGAAAAAAAGGGGGTTTGGGGCCTGCCCCAAGCCGGTTTGGGCGGCAGCCCAAGATGGCCAAAAGCACGCCCCCCCTTCCCGACACCAATCAATGCCGGATACCCGGCACGTTCAGGTCAAGGCCCTGGTTGGCGCGGGCCAGGAACAGTTCGAGGTCGCCGTACTCCGGGGCGTCGGGGGCCAGTTCATCGGCGCGAATGGCCACGCCGCACCACTGCAAGCGCTTGCGGATATCCCAGATTTCCTGACGGCTGGTGCGCCAGGTCGGGAAATGCGGCAACTGGCCCTTAAACTCGCCGAGCCACTGGCCGCGTATCCACGTCTTGGCCGCCGTCTGGTGGCAGTCCACGCAAGCGAGGTTGAGCTGCCCGATCTTGCGTTCCGCCATCGCCTCGGCCCGCGCCAGGGCAGCCTTGGCCTCCGGCGAGGTCAGGTCCGGATTGATCGGCAGTCCGTTGGACAGCACCCGCATGTAGACGGCGAGCGTCGTGTTCTCCGGGCTCTGCATCAGCCAGTCGGCGTCCATGGTGGCCTTGGCGTGGCGGGCGATGAACTCCTCGATGCCCAGCATCTTGTTCAGGCGCGGTTCCCACTGGGGCATGGCTGCCGCCCATCCCTTAAGCGCCGCTTCGCTTTCGTGACAGGAGGCGCAGGCCTTGCCGTTGGGACCCACCTGGGCGAAAGTCGCCGGGCCGGTCTCGTCAATGATCTCGGCCGCCGGGTTGACGAAGGGATCCTGGTTGTCGCGGTCCTCGACCGGCTCCGGCCGATTGGCGGGGTCGTCGAGCGCGGTTTTGAACACCGTGGGCTTGGTCAGGGTCTTGAGGAAGGCCACGATATCGCGGATTTCCTCGTCGGTGAACACACCGTGCGTGCCCCAAGGCGGCATGATGGTGTCGGGATTATACACCCGGCGGTCATAAACCGTGTTGAACAGTTCCTCGTCCGTCCGCCCGGCCAACCCGATTTCCGACAAGTCGATGCCAGCACTGCCGGGAAGTTCACCGCTGCCCATGATGTGGCAGGCCAGGCAACTGCCGCCACGCCGACGGTCGGCGGCCAGGGCCTTGCCCTTTTCCGCGTCGCCGGTGATCGGCCCGTCGATCTTGCGCGGTGCGGTCGGCACGGGCGGTGAAAGGTCTTCGCGCAGGGTATCGAAGGGCCAGGAAGCCTTGGGCCAGTCGCCATAGCGAACCCACGGTTCCTTGAACACCGGGGCATCGACGGACAACGGGGCCGGTTGCGCTTCCGCAGCATTTGCGCCGGAAGCACCAAACGCCACGGCCAGAGCCGCGGCAGCGAAAATGGCGTGACGCATCATGCGCCTTTCCTCCCAAAGCGATTAAACCTTGAGAGTGCGAAGCAAACCGGAAACAAGCAACTGGGGCCTTGGGGCATATCCTTTTGCGTCAGGACCGCTGGCGTTTCACGCTGCATAAATGCCGTTTTAGCGAATAATTGTTTGACGCGGCACCATCGGAACGTTACAAGAACATTATCCCGCAACCCCAGCCTATCCCGCACCCCAACCACACACCCCAAAACACATCTCGCATTCGCATTGCTGCGCCCTGCGCGGTCCTCGCACGCCTGCAATACGGCATAAATGCCTTTAGCCGGAGTATTACCATGCCCCATCCCAAGGAGCCCACCGGGTGCCGCTATATTCACGGCGATGTGCCCGGCCTCGACTGGCACTACTGCCAGGAGCCTCGGCTGGACGAGTCGGCGTACTGCGCGACACATCATGCCGCGTGCCACATTCCGGCCGACAAGGCCGACGCCCACCTGCGCGCCCTGATGTCCGCCCTGTCGCGGATGGCGGCGTGAGTGCCGCTCCCCCAAGCACGGCAAGCGACGTGGAGGCCCTGCGCCGCGCCTGGGAAGACCAGATGGAGATCGGCCACGACAGCCTGCCCCCCTGGTACTGGAGCCGTCCGCAGCGCGAGGCCCGCCGCGATGCCTGGGTAGCCGAACGCCTGAACGCCACCCCCCTCACCCCCATAAGGAGCCGTCTGCCATGACACTGCCATCAACCATCCTATCAGGCGCCGTCACCGGTCTCGCCGGGCCGCTGTTCTCCCTGATCGACAGCCTGTTCACCAGTGACGCCGAACGGGCCGAGGCCAAGCGCCGCCTGCTGGAGCAGGACGGTCAACAGAAGCTGGCCGAGGCCGCCCACCAGATGACCGCCATCCTGGCCGAGGCCAACAGCGCCGACCCCTGGACCAGCCGGGCGCGGCCGTCGTTCCTCTACATCATGTACCTGATGATCCTGGCGTCGATCCCCATGGGCGTCGTCGCGGCAGTACAACCCGAGGCGGCCCATGCGGTGGCCGAAGGAATGCGCGCCTGGCTGGCCGCCATCCCCGAACCGATGTGGTGGCTGTTCGGCGCCGGCTACACCGGCTACACCGCCGGGCGCAGCTTCGACAAGTGGCACCAGGTGCGCGACCGCTGACGCAGTGGTCATTGGGCGCCGCGTCATGGCATGTCCGGCCGGAAAAGGATATGGTCATCGGAACAGTCGCAGCTTTCGATGACCGCCCAGGAGGCGCCCCAATGGCTTGTTCGGCCACAGCAGATGCCTTTTCCCGCGTTGCCGGGCCGCACGATCATGGCCGCTGCCTGGATGCCGCCCTGGACCGCGCCGAGCAGGTGTGCCGGGAGCGCGGCGCCCGCCTGACCCCCATCCGCCGCCGCGTGCTGGAACTGGTGTGGCAGGACCACAAGCCGGTCGGTGCCTATGACCTTTTGGGCAGATTGGCCGAGGAAGGCTGGGGGTCCGCCCCGCCGCTGGTCTACCGCGCCCTCACCTTTCTGGAATCCCACGGCCTGGTCCACCGCTTGGCCAGCATAAACGCCTTTGTCGGATGCAGCCAAGGCGGCGAGAGCCATGCGGCACAGTTCCTGATCTGCCACGAGTGCGGCATTGCCGTGGAACTGCACGACCACCGCCTCGCCCACGACCTCAAGGCTGCCGCCGACGCCGCCGGGTTCGTGCTCGAGGCCCCGGTGGTCGAGATCTCCGGCCGCTGCCGCGCCTGCGCCGCGGCCTCTGTCCCGGAAAGTCCATGATGAGCATTCCTGCCCCAATCGACACCCCTTCCCTGATCGAAACCCCTCCCTTGATCGAGGCCCCTCCCCTGATCGAAGCCCAGGCGGTCAGTCTCAGCCGCGACGGCACCCTGCTTCTCGACAGCATCGACCTCAGCCTGAGCGACCGCGAAATCGTCACCATCGTCGGCCCCAATGGCGCCGGCAAGACCACGCTGCTGCGCGTCCTGATGGGCCTGGACGCCCCGAACAGCGGGCGGGTCCGGCGGCGGCCGGGCTTGCGCCTGGGCTATGTGCCGCAGCGCCTGCACGTCGATCCCATCCTGCCGCTGACCGTGGACGCCTTCCTCGGCCTGTCGGGCAACCGCGACAAGGCCGCGACGCAGGCCGCCCTCGTCCAGGTCGGCATGGACAGTCACGCCAAGTCCCAGGTATGCCGCCTGTCGGGTGGCGAGTTGCAACGCGTCGTGCTGGCCCGCGCCCTGCTGCGCCGGCCGCATCTCCTGCTGCTTGACGAACCGACCCAGGGCGTGGACGTCGGCGGCATGGCCGAGTTGTACCGCCTGATCGGGGAAATCCGCCGTGACCGGGGGTGTGCGGTGCTGATGGTGTCGCACGACCTGCACGTCGTGATGGGCGCCACCGACCGCGTGGTGTGCCTGAACCGCCACGTGTGCTGCACCGGGCACCCCCACGACGTCAGCCGCGACCCACGCTATCAAAGCCTGTTCGGCCGCGAAGTCGCCGGGCAGGTCGCCGTCTACACCCACCACCACGACCACGTCCACGGCCCCGACGGCCAGTGCGTGGTGCCGGACAAAGGAGACGAGAACCGGGACCGGGCTTAGATTGCCTCCGCGTCCTCGGTCATGGCCTTTACTGTCCCCGCGCCGGGCCACAGGAAGGAGAACGTGCTGCCTTCGTTGGGGCGCGATGAGGCCCAGATGCGGCCGCCGTTGGCCTCGATGATCTTGCGGCAGATGGGCAGGCCGATACCGGTGCCCATGTAGTTTTCCTGAGGATGCAGGCGCTCGAACATCTCGAACACACGGCCCGCGAGGTTCGGTTCGAAGCCGATGCCGTTGTCCGTGACGTGGAACACCCAGTCCGCCCCGCTCGCCTCGGCGGTCACCGAGATATGCGGGATGCGACCCGGCGGCTGGAATTTCAGGGCGTTGGTAATCAGGTTCTGGAACACCTGGACAAGTTGCACGTCGTCGGCCAGAACGACCGGCATCGGCCCGATCACCACTTCGGCACCGGCCGCCCTGATGGACAGCCGCAGGGTTTCGGTGACCATCGACAGCACCCGCGCGACATTGACCTCGCGCAGCCGTCCCGATCCGTCTGCCGCGCCAGCGTAGTCCAGCAACGCGCCGATCAGGTCGTACATATGCCGCGCGCCGCTGGTGATATAGTGCATGTTCTGACGCTGCTCGCCACTCAAGACGGGGTCCAGGTCGCGCTCCAAAAGTTGCGTATAGCTGACGATCTGGCGCACCGGCTCGCGCAGGTCATGGGCCGCCACGTAGGCGAACTGGGCCAGTTCGCCGTTGATGCGGGTCAGTTCGTCGATGCTCTGGCGGAGCGCGTCCTCGGCCCGTTTGCGGCCGTCGATGTCGATGATGACCAACCGCCCTTCGACCACTTTCTGGTCCTCGTCGTACACCGGATCCAGGGTCATGCTGACCCACAGGTCGCTGCCCGACCGGTGGCGCATCCGCAGTTCCGCATCGCGCACCGCGTCGCCGCGCCGGAACCGCGCAAAGGCCATGCGGGCTTCGCTGGAGCCGCCCACGCCGTGCGCGGCGAAAAGATCGAGGGCGTGCAGATCCGGGAGGTCCTCGGCCGCATAACCCAGCAAAGCGACAAAGGCGTGATTGAACTGCCGGAAGCCGCCATCGTCGGCCCGCACGGTGGCGTAGGCGGCCGGGGCGTAGTCATAAAGCTCCTGATAGCTCTGGCGGCTTCTCCTCAGGTCGTTTTCGCGCGCCACCAGATCGGCGACCATGGCGTTGAAGGCCCGCGCCACGCTGCCCAGCTCGTCGTCCCGCTCGGCCAGACGCACCTCGGCGGCGTTGCCGCGCCGCACCGCCTCGGCCGCGTTGGCCAGAGACTCCAGGGGAACGATCACCCAGCGCTGCAAGGCGAAGGCGCCGGCCGGAATCAGCAACAGAACCACCGGCAAAAGCGCCAATGCGCTGGCCTCGCCGTAGGTGGACAGCACCGCCGCCAGCTTGGGCGGGTCGGCTGCCACCATGATATGGACCTGCCGCCCACCCTCCATCGGCAGGGCGGCCACCCCTGCAAGGCTGTCACCAATGTCCTGCAAGGTCAGATCGGACAGCGCCTCGGCAAGATCGGGTACCGCCTGGCCAAGGTCCAGCCCAGCGAACTCCGCCGGCACCAAGGTCCCCTCCGGCACGATGGCCGCCCGCAAGTTGGAGCGGGTGACAATGTCGGCAATATCGTCCAACCCGAACACATCCCCGGCCAGCACAGTACCGATCACCCTGGAGACTTCGGGATTGACGGCGGCCCGCACCGGCGCCTCGCTGAGCAGCGCAAGAGACGCGTTCACGGTGAGTAGCCGGCCGTTCGGCTCCTGCGGCGGGCTCCGTGGAGCCAGCCGTTCCAGGCCGGTTTGGTGGTTTAACGCGTATTCCGCGCTGAGCGGCAGGGTCTGGCGCTGACCGTCTTTCCAGGTCGAAAACCCAGCCCCCGGTGGGTAGCCCGACGCCCGGCCCGACGTATAGACCGCAACCATGCCGCCGTCCCGGCTAAACAAGCCCAGCGCATCCACCCCCACCGCCGTCGCCTCGTCGAAGGTCAGGCGGGCCAGGCGGCGCTTTTCGGGGTCAAACACCAACGGCTCATAGGCCTTGGGATCCTCGTAAACCTCGATAAGGTGCAGGCCGGCAACCACCTCCGGCCGCGTGGACAGATGCTCGGCGGCACGGCTGACCTGGGCCTGCCGCTCGGTCAGGCGCTGGCCGATCTGGCCCAGGACCTTGATGAGGTCGCTGCGGATGTAGTCGTTCTGCGTCGACCGCAGCATGATACCGAACACCAGGCCGGTGACCACAAGCAACAGCACGGCCGAGGCGACCCACCCCACCAGCAGCTTCCGTCGAATCATCCTTCGTGGAACCGTCGCCCCGCCTACAACCATGTCTGCACTTCAGCTCCTGAGTCCTCAGCAGAGTATACCCCTGCCACATCACCGAACCAGGGTGTTTTAATTACAGTAGACTAGCCCTTCGGACGCGCCGAAACTGGCGGATGGCCGGGATTGATGCCCGGTGCAGAACTTTCATTGGATTGTCTTCATCCCCCGCGTTTATCACGGTTCAATCCGACAGGAACGAACGTGAGGAACCTCAGTGCCCGACAACCTGCGCACCCCCGGAGACTCTTTTGGCGTAAATCTTTGCAACCCTTGCCCTGGGGTCAGGCGTCGATTCTCCTGGGGGATAGACCTGATGGAAAAGGGAACCGCGATGTGGTGGAAATGGTTGCCCTGGCGGTACATGGTCCGCCGGTTCGCCCGCGCCCACGGGTTTCTCGATCCCCTGGCCGTCATGGGCCGGGTGCGCCGCTTCGCCCAACCGTCCGAGGTGGACGAGCCGATCGAGCTGTTGCGGGCCGGGGTGGCGTTCCACGCCCGCGGCCTCATCAACAGCCGGGTCATCCAGCACAATCGTGACTGGGTGTGGCCGTACTGGGCCGAACGCCAGTTCGATCCGGCCGACAAGGCCTTCATCCCGCGCGCCTTTTCCATCACCCACGTCAACCTGAGCCACCGCAATTGGACCGCCGTGGGCCTGCCCGATGGCGAGGCCATGCCCCTTGTCGATCCGCGCGGTCTGGTCACGCCGCTCTACGACAACTGGTCGCTGGACGCCTGGGTGGTGGCCGACGACGGGCGGGTCCTGTTGCCGTCGCGCCAGTTGCAGGCCGACCAGACCCTTGATCTCGACCCCCGCAACGGCCTGGAGGTCCGCACCAAGACCCGCGCCGGGGCGCTGGGCCTGACCATGCGCACCTGGGCCACCCTGGTCGGCGAGGAAAGCCAATGCCGGACGGAGGCCACCGCCACCTGTGACACCGGCGGCTGGCTGGTCCTGTCGCTGCGCCCGGCCAATCCCGAGGGTGTGGCCTTCATCAACCGGGTGACCCTGGCGCCCGACCGGCGCGGCTGGACGGTTGACGATGTGGCGCGGGTGGATTTCTCGGACCCGCCCGACCGTCACCATGTCTCCGACTATCGCCACGGCGATGTGTTCATTCATCTGGACGACGCGGAGGAACAATCCTCGGGCGTGTGCGACATCGGCATGGCGACCGCCGCCGCGCTCTATCGCCTGGACCCCGGCACGTCCCGCACCGTGCAGGCCACCGTACCGCTCATCGACGAGACGGCCCGCCCTGCCGCCGGGGGGTGGCCGCGCGCCCTGGAGGGGCACTGCCGCATCCGCCTGCCCGACGCCCGGATGCAGTTCCTCTATGACGCCGCCGTGCGCAGCCTCATCCTGCACGCGCCGGGCGATGTCTATCCCGGCCCTTATACCTACAAACGGTTCTGGTTCCGCGATGCCGCGCTTATCCTGAACGCCCTGCTGTGCGCCGGGCTGATCGACCGATCCGAGCGCGCCATCGACCGTTTCCCGCCACGCCAGACCCTCGACGGGTTCTTCCGCAGCCAGGAAGGCGAGTGGGACGCCAACGGCGAGGTTCTGTGGATCATCGAACGCTTCTGCGCCCTGTCCGGCCGCCCGCCCAAGGCATCCTGGCGCAAGCCGATCACCAAGGGCGCCAAGTGGCTGGTCGCCAAGCGCACGGCCGAAGACGGCAGCCCCCACGGCGGCCTGCTGCCGGCCGGGTTCAGCGCTGAGCATCTGGGGCCGAACGACTACTATTACTGGGATGACTTCTGGGCGGTCGGCGGGCTCCACGCGGCGTCGGCCTTGATGACCCGCTACGGCGACGGGGAGGCGGCCGAGTACTGGCGGCGCGAGGCGCGGAACTTCCAGGCGTCCATTGACCGCAGCCTGGAGCAGGTGGCGGGCCGCCTCAAGGGTCCAGCCATCCCCGCCTCCCCGTATCGGCGGCTGGACGCCGGGGCCATTGGCTCCCTCGCCGGCGGTTATCCGTTGCAAATCATGGAGCCATTGGACCCCCGGCTTCTGGCCACCAACGACTACCTGCTGGACTCCTGCATGGTGGACGGCGGGTTCTTCCAGGACGTTGTGCATTCGGGCATCAACGCCTATCTGACCCTGCACATGGCTCAGGTTGCCCTGCGCGCCGGGCAGACCGAACGGGCAGCCGACATGATCCGCGCCGTGGCCCGCCTCGCCTCGCCCACCGGCCAGTGGCCCGAGGCCATCCACCCCCACACCGGCGGCGGCTGCATGGGCGACGGGCAGCACATCTGGGCGGCCGCCGAATGGCTTTTGATGATGCGCAACGCCTTTGTGCGCGAGGAGGGCGACACCCTGGTGATCGGCGCCGGCCTGCTGCCCGAATGGCTGACCGAGGGCGCGGAGCTGTCCTTCGGCCCCGCCCCGACGGCGTTCGGCACCATTACCCTGGACGTCACCGTGCGCAATGGGCGGGCGCATGTGGACTGGCGGGCCGACTGGCGGGGCGCCCCGCCGCGCCTGGACATCGCCCTGCCCGGCATGGACCGCCACGCCGTATCGGGCGCCGATGGCCGGGCCGAGGTGGGAGTTCCCGCATGAAGATCGTCATGATGACCAACACCTATGCGCCCCATGTCGGCGGCGTGGCCCGCTCGGTCCAGGCGTTTGCCGGTGAATATAGGCGGCGCGGTCACGAGGTGCTGGTGGTCTGCCCGGAGTTCGAGGGCGCCCCGGCCGAGGAACCTGGCGTCCTGCGCGTTCCAGCCCTCCAGAACTTCAACGGCAGCGATTTTTCGGTCGTGCTGACGGTGCCGCGCACCCTGCGCACGGCAATCGAGGCGTTCGCGCCCGACATCATCCATTCGCACCACCCGTTCCTGCTCGGCTCCACGGCGGTGCGCCTTGCGCGATCGCTGAACTGCCCGCTGGTGTTCACCCACCACACCATGTACGAGCAGTACACCCACTATGTGCCGGGCGACTCTCCGGCCATGCAGCGCTTTGTGGTCCACCTGTCCACCAACTACGCCAACCTGTCCGACGAGGTCTTCGCACCATCGGAAAGCGTGGCCGAGATCCTGCGCCATCGCAAGGTGAGGGTACCCATCCGCGTGGTGCCGACCGGGGTGAACATGGCGGAGTACGCGCTGGGCAGCGGCAACGGGTTCCGCCAGATCATGGGCCTCCCCGACGATGCCTTCGTCATCGGCCACGTCGGGCGCCTGGCGGCCGAAAAGAACCTGGGCTTCCTGGCCGAAGCCGTGGCCCAGGTCCTGGCCGAAGTGCCCACGGCCCATTTCCTGGTCGCCGGCCATGGCGCGTCCGAGGACGCCTTGCGGGCCACCCTGGCCGGAGTGAGTGAGCGGGTGCACTTCGCCGGGGTGCTGGAACGCCGCTTCCTGGTCAGCGCCTACAAGGCCATGGACGTGTTCGCCTTCGCCTCAAAATCGGAAACCCAGGGCATGGTGGTCAGCGAGGCCATGGCGGCCGGTGTGCCGGTGGTCGCCCTGGACGCGCCGGGCGTGCGCGAGGTGGTCCGCGATGGCGAGAACGGCCGCCTGCTGAAGGGCACCGACACTGCCGGGTTCGCTGGCGCCTTACGCGGCGTGGCCGACCTTCCCCTGGATCGCCGCGCGGCCCTGCGCGAGGCCGCCTGCCGCACCGCCGAGGCGATGTCCCTGGAGCATTCCGCCGACACCGCCCTTGGCGCCTACGCGGCCCTGCTCGCCAGCCCGACTGTTCCCGCAAGCGAGGACGCCGACGAGGCGTGGAGCCGGACCCTGCGGCTGTTGCGCACCGAATGGGACCTGCTGTCGGGGATGGCCGACGCCGCCGTGGCCCGCGATACCCAGCGGGATGGCACACCTCCATGATTGCACGCGTTGAACGCCTTATTCATGGAGGGCGCCGCTGGCTCAGCCGGAGCGAGGCGCTCATCCGTCTGCTGCGCCTGCCGACCTCGGCCGAGGCGCCCATGGCGCGCGGCCTCATCATGGTGCAGATCGACGGCCTGGGGGAGCGCGAACTGCGCCGCGCCCTGGAGGCTGGCCGCCTGCCCTTCCTGAGTCGCCTGCTCGACCGGGAACGCTACCAAATCCACCGTCTCTACAGCGGCCTGCCGTCGAGCACCCCGGCGGTCCAGGGGGAACTGTTCTACGGCGTGCGCACCGCCGTCCCGGCCTTTGGCTTCATCGAGCCATCAACCGGCCGGGCCGCCCGCATGAGCGACCCCACCACCGCCCGCCGCGTCGAGGACCGCCTGACGCGCGAGGGCCGCGCTCCCCTGCTGAGTGGCGGCAGCGCCTATGGCAACATCTTTACCGGCGGTGCGGCGGAAAGCCATTTCTGCGCCTCGGCCCTGGGCTGGGGGCCGGTGTTGAGCGGGTTGCAACCACTCAAGGCGATCATCCTCGGCCTCGCCCATCTGCCCAGCCTGCTGCGGGCCGGTGCCTTGCTGGTCATCGAGGCCGGGCTCGCCGTGGTGGACGCGGTGCGCGGCGTGGCGGCCGGACAGAGCCTGCGCGAGGAGATCCGCTTTGTGCCGGTGCGGGTGGCGGTCACCATCCTGCTGCGCGAACTGGCCATCGTGGGGGCCAGCCTGGACGCCGCGCGCGGCCTGCCGATCATCCACCTCAACCTACTGGGCTATGACGAGCAGGCCCACCGGCGCGGCCCGTCGTCGGCCTTCGCCCACTGGACGCTCAAGGGCATCGACGCCGCCATCGAACGCCTGTGGGACGCCGCGCAACGGTCGCAGCGGCGCGACTACGACCTGTGGGTCACCTCCGACCATGGGCAGGCCGAGGCGCAGCCGTTCGAGGCTCTGACCGGGCGGGATCTACGGGCCGCGCTTGGCGGTTCGCCGTCCGAGGGTCAACGCGCGGCCACCTCCCACGGCCATCTTCTGGGCCGCAAGACCGCGCCGCCCGCCGTTGATGCCAGTGCCCCATTCGACATTGCCGTGCTTGGCCGCCTGGGGGCGGTGCGCCTGAAGGACGGGACCGACCGTATGGCCGCCGCCGAGGCCGCCGTGGCCGCCGGGGTGCCCATGGCCCTGGTCCGCGATGCCCATGGCATGGTGCAGGCGGTGACACCCGAGGGCCGCCATGCGCTGCCGGAACAGGCTGCCTCCGTGTTGGGTCCTGACCATCCCTACCTGAGTCAAGCGGCCCAGGACCTGGAGGCGCTGGGCCGTCATCCATCCGGCGGGGACTTTATGGTGATCGGCTGGCGGACCGGCGGGCCGTCCGTGACCTTCAACGGCGAGCACGGCGCCCACGGCGGCCCGGCCCCCGACGAGGTTTCAGCCTTTGCCCTGCTGCCGCCCGGCGTGCCGGTTCCTGAGGGCGCCCCTCTGCGGCCCGAAGACCTGCGGCGGGCGGCGCGCGAGTGGCTCCAC
>LAEA01000240.1 GCA_000961745.1 Rhodospirillaceae bacterium BRH_c57
GCCACGCCCTGGCCAACGCCTTCGCTGGCGCCCTGCTGCTGCCGCGCGGCGCGTTCCTGACCGCCGCGCGGACCCTGCGCTACGACATCGAACGCCTTCAGGAACGCTTCACCGCCAGCTTCGAGCAAGTCTGCCACCGGCTGGCCAGCCTGTCCCGTGCCCCCGAAGGCGACCACGGCGCGCCCATCCCCATCCATTTCCTGCGCACCGACATCGCTGGCAACATCTCCAAACGATTCTCCGCCTCGGGCCTGCGCCTGCCGCGCTATACCGGCGCCTGCCCGCGCTGGGTCACCCACACCGCGTTCCTCACCCCCGGCCGCATCGTCACCCAGGTCGCCCGCCTGCCCGAAGGCGGAACCTACCTGCTGATCGCCAAAGCCTTCGCCCGGCCCGGCGGAGGATGGCGCGCCGCCCGCACCTACCACAGCATCACCATCGGCTGCGACTTCGCCTTCGCCCGCCACATGGTCTACGCCGACGGCCTGGACCCCGCCGCCCCCGGCGTGGCCGAGCCGGTGGGCGTCAGTTGCCGCCAATGCCCGCGTAAGGACTGCGCCCAGCGCGCCTTGCCAGCGTTGGAGATGCATGAGTGAGGGTGAGGGTAAGGATGAGGAAGATCCGGGCGCTGCCCGGACCCGCTTAGGGCCATTGGCCCTAAGGACCCGTTTTTATTTCTTCCCAATCGCAAGCCATAGCGTCCTCATAGGAGGGAAGCCATGGCATGCTTTTGCCGTCCGTGAATACTTTTTCTATATAATCCCCCAGAGCGAATCGCGTGCAAGCACCTCCAGAATCACTTATTATAAAAATGTGTTCTTTATCTATACCCTCTGCCTTAATTACATACACACCCGGTTCACGCCATGCAACTCGCGCAGCGCCACGCCCTTCTTTAAGCATCATTATCGCGGCGTCATAGTTCATTTTACAGCTCCTATTAGGTTTGGCATTCAGTGTCACTTTTCAAACGTCCGGTAAGGCGATTGACAAGGCAAAGCCAAAATTGCCTGCGAACTGTGGTCGCGGATGCGCCCCTCAAGGGTTCTTAGGGCCAATGGCCCTAAGCGGGTGTGGGCAGCGCCCACAACTCCCCCCACCACTCCCTCCCCCCTCTGAGGCGTGACAGCGCTGCGCCTGCGCGGTACCCTCTACGCGGCAACGATCTTCAACCCCTAGAGCGGGCCAACCGCCGAAAACGAGGAAACGCATGGTGTCCGGATCGGTCCTCGTGGTCGAGGACGAGCGCAGCATTGCCGAGTCCCTCACCTTCCTGATGGAGCGGGCCGGGTTTGCCGTGCGTATCGCCTATGACGGGCAGGCTGCCCTGACGATGATCGAGAGCCGGCCGCCCGATCTTGTCCTGCTGGACGTCATGATGCCCGGCTGCGACGGGTTCGAGGTGGCCCGCACGGTGCGGTCCAACCCGGCGCTCGGCGGCGTGCGCATTGTGATGATTACCGCCAAGGGCCAGGACATCGACCGCCGCAAGGGCCAGGAACTGGGGGTTGACGACTACATCACCAAGCCGTTTTCAACCCGCGACGTGGTGGCGCGGGTCAAGGCGCTGCTGAACCCTGACACGCCCACCCTGCCCGCCGATGCAATCCCATGAACCCATCGACCTCGCCACCCAACATCCAAGCGGCGCGCGACCGCACGATCTTCCTGATCGCGGTCGGGTTCGTACTGCTGATGCCACCGCTCATCCTGGTGGCGGATCAGGCGGCGTTCGTGCTCGGCATCCCGGTGTTCTACGCCTATGTCTTTGTGTGCTGGGCGGCCCTGATCGGCGGGGGGGCCATCCTCGCGCCACGCCTGAGCCCAGCCGAGAGCGCGGCTCCCGACACCCCGGCCGACGGCCGGGACTGAGGGCGGGCCGTGATTCCGTCGTGGGTCATCCTGGTCGTGTCGCTGACCTACGTGGGGGTGCTGTTCGGCATCGCCTGGTGGGGTGACCGGCGGGCCGAGCAGGGCCGCAGCCTGGTCCGCAATCCGTTGGTCTACACCCTGTCCATCGCGGTCTACTGCACGTCGTGGACGTTCTATGGCGCGGTCGGGTCGGCGGCGCACAACGGGCCGGAGTTCCTGACCATCTACCTGGGGCCGACCCTCACGTTCCTGGCATGGTGGTTCGTGTTGCGCAAGGTGGTGCGCATCACCCGTGCCCACCGGATAACCTCCATCGCGGACTTCATCGCCTCGCGCTATGGGAAGTCTACGCAGCTTTCGGTGCTGGTCACGGTGGTCGCCACCGCCGGCACCATGCCCTACATCGCGTTGCAGCTCAAAGCCGTGGCGCAGAGCTTCACCGTCCTGGCGGGGCCGGACGCCACTGCCGCCCTCAACGCCCCGCTGCCCCAGGTGATCGCTGACACGGCGTTCTGGGTGGCGCTGGCCATGGCGGTGTTCGGCATCCTGTTCGGCACCCGCCATATCGACGCCTCGGAACACCACGAGGGCGTGGTGACGGCGGTCGCCTTCGAGTCCGTCATCAAGCTGCTGGCCTTCCTGGCGGTCGGGGTGTTCGTCACCTTTGGAATGCACGACGGCTTTGCCGACCTGTTCGAGCGCGCCCGCACCTCGGGCATCCCGGCCGAGACGTTCACCCTGGGGATGCCCGACGGGCCGGGCCGCTGGGTGTCCATGACCCTGCTGTCCATGTGCGCCATCCTGTGCCTGCCGCGCCAGTTCCAGATGACCTGCGTTGAAACCGTCGATGAACGCCATCTGGTCACGGCGTCGTGGCTGTTCCCCTTGTACCTGCTGGTCATCAGCGTGTTCGTGGTGCCCATCGCGGTGAGCGGTTTGATGGTCCTGCCGGTCGGGGCCGACGCCGACGCGTTTGTCCTGACCGTGCCGCTGAGCCAGGGGCAGCAGGGGCTGGCTCTGATGGCCTTCGTCGGGGGCCTGAGTGCGGCCACCGGCATGGTCATCGTCGCCACCATCGCGCTGTCGACCATGGTCAGCAACGATCTGGTCATGCCCGCCCTGCTGCGCATCCGCTGGCTGCGCCTGACCGAGCGCGGCGACCTCACCGGCCTGTTGCTGTTCATCCGCCGGGCGGCCATCGTCGCGGTGCTGTTCCTGGGCTATGCCTACTACCGCGCCACCGGACAGTCGGGCGCCCTGGCGGCGATCGGCCTCACGTCGTTCCTGGCCGCTGCCCAGTTCGCCCCGGCCATGATCGGCGGCCTGTTCTGGAAGGGCGCCACGCGCAGCGGCGCGGTCAGCGGTTTGGCCCTGGGGTTCGCCGCCTGGGGCTATACGATGCTGCTGCCGTCCATGGCCCGGTCGGGCTACCTGAGTACGGACATCGTGGAGAACGGCCTGGGCGGTGTAGCTTGGCTGCGGCCCGAGGCGCTGCTCGGCCTGACCGCCCTGGACCCCTTGAGCCATGCCCTGTTCTGGAGCTGGCTGCTCAACATCGGGGCCTTTGTCGGGGTGTCGCTGTTCGGCCGCCAGAGCCCCATGGAGCGCGTCCAGGCCACCGTGTTCGTGGACGTGTTCAAGCGCAGCGAGACGGCCGCGCCGCAGGTGTGGCGGCGGTCGGCCACGGTCAAGGACCTGTACACCCTGATCCAGCAGTTCCTGGGCCGCGCCACCGCCCACCGCACTTTTCGGGCCTATGAAAAGGAACACGGCGTGTCCCTGCCGCCGGGGCGCGAGGCCGACGCCGAGTTGCTGGCCATGACCGAACGGCTGCTGGCCGGGTCCATCGGCGGGGCCTCGGCCCGCGTCATGGTGGCCTCGGTCGCCAAGGGCGAGATGGTGTCGCTGGACGAGGTGCTGAAGATCCTGGAGGAAACCAGCCAGGTGATCGAGTACAGCCAGCGCCTGGAACAGAAATCCACGGAACTGGAGCAGACCACGGCCGAGTTGCGCGAGGCCAACCGCCGCCTGAAGGAACTCGATCGCCTGAAGGACGAGTTCCTGTCCACCATTTCCCACGAACTGCGCACGCCGCTGACCTCCATCCGGTCGTTCTCGGAAATCCTGGTCGATACGCCCAATCTGGAGGCCGGGCAGGCCTCGCGCTTCCTCGGCATCATCGTGCGCGAGAGCGAACGCCTCACCCGTCTGATCGACCAGTTGCTGGATCTCGCCCGCCTCCAGGCCGGGCACGGCGACTGGGCCATGGGGCCGGTGGACCTCGACAAGGCGCTGGAGGATGCCGCGGCGGTCACCGCCGGCCTGTTCAGCGACCGCAAGGCCCGCCTGGTCCTGCGCCTGCCGCCCAACCCGCACCCGGTCTATGCCGACCGCGACCGCCTGATGCAGGTGTTCGTCAACCTGCTGTCCAACGCGGTGAAGTACGTGCCCGAGGACGGCACCGGCCGGGTGATGATCTCGGCCCTGCCGCACGGGCCGGCGTGGATGGTGACCATCTCGGACAACGGCCCCGGCATCGCGCCCGACGACCGCGACCGGGTGTTCGACCGTTTTGTGCAAGTGCCCCGCCCGGACGGCGCCCCGCCCGGCGGCACGGGCCTGGGCCTTCCCATCTCGCGCCAGATCATCGAGCATTTCGGCGGGCGCATCTGGATCGAGGACGCCCCGACCGGCGGCGCCATGTTCTGCGTCACCCTGCCGGTGACCCGCCACGCGACCCCACCCCTTTCAGAAGCCACATGAGGAAACCCCACAATGTTCGCCCACTCCATTTCCCTCGACACCGCCAGCCGCATCGTTGACGAAGCCCTCGCCAAGGGCCGGGCCGAAGGCTATCAGCCGCTGACCGTGGTCGTCCTCGACTCCGGCGGCCACATCAAGGCGATGAAGCGCGAGGACGGCTCCAGCCTGATGCGCCCGGAAATCGCCATGGGCAAGGCCTGGGGCACCCTCAGCCTCGGCATGGGCGGCCGCGAACTGGCCCGCCGGGCTGAAAAGATGAGCATGTTCATGAACGCCGCCTCGGATCTGGCCGGCGGCAAGCTGGTCCCGGTGCCGGGCGGCGTGCTCATCCGCGACAGCCAGGGTGTCATCCTGGGCGCCGTCGGGGTGACCGGCGACCTGTCCGCCAACGACGAGCTTTGCGCCGTGGCGGGGATCACCTCGGTCGGGCTGGTGGCCGATACGGGCGACGCGGCTTAGGAGAAGCGAAGTCGGGCTGCCGCCCGCACCCGCTTGGGGCCGAAGGCCCCAAACCCCTTGACTATAAGCGGTTTGCTTTATCTTGAGCCATCTTGCGGTGGGGAGAGAAAGTGAAGGGATTGAACACAGAGACCACAGAGAACCACAGAGATTTCGGCGCAGACTTTTGCACACTGTGCGTAAAACCCGCTTAGGGATTTAACGCCTGCGGCGCAGTGGCTCCGCACTCTCTGTGTTCTCTGTGATTCCCCGCTTCACTTCACTTAATGCACCCCTGGCGGAGGCGGTAGTAACCCGTCCGCGACAGCGGAACTGAGGCTACCGCCCGTGAGCCCCTATTCCCCCGGCACCGCAACCGCATCCGTGACAAGCGGTTCCGGGTGGCGGGTGCGGGCCAAAAGGGTGTAGGCGGTCGGCACGACGAACAGAGTCAACACGGTGCCGAGCAACAGGCCGCCGACGATGACCCAGCCAATCGCTTGACGCCCCTCCGCACCGGCACCGCTGGCAATCGCCAGGGGGACGGCGCCCAGCACCATGGCGCCTGTCGTCATCAGGATCGGGCGCAGGCGCATGACGCTGGCATCGACGACGGCGGCCAGCTTGCCGTGGCCCTTGTCCTGAAGCTGGTTGGCGAACTCCACGATCAGGATACCGTGCTTGGTGATGAGGCCGACCAGAGTCACAAGCCCAATCTGGCTGTACACGTTCAACGTCCCGCCGGTCAGGTACAAGGCGAGCAACGCCCCGGTCATGGACAGCGGCACCGATACCATGATGACCATGGGGTCAATGAAGCTCTCGAACTGGGCGGCCAGCACCAGATAGATGAAGCCCAGCGCCAGGACGAACGTGACGTACATCCCCGCGCTCGACTGCATGAACTCTCGCGACGGGCCGTTGTAGTCAGTGGTGACGTCGGCCGGTAGGGTGCGTTCGGCGGCGTCCTCCATGAACGCCAGGGCGTCCGACAGAGCGTAGCCTTCGGCAAGGTTGGCGGTGATCGTTGCGGCGCGAAGCTGATTAAAGTGGTTCAGTTCGCTTGGCGCCACGGTTTCGGACACCTCGACCAGATTGGAAAGCTGGGCCATGGTGCCGTCGCGGCCACGCACATAGATGTTGGTCAGGTCGTCGGGATTGGCGCGGTCGATATCGAGGACCTGCACCACCACGTCGTACTGCCGCCCCTCGCGCTTGAAGCGGGTGACCTGACGGCCGCCGAGCATGGTTTCAAGCGTCCGCCCGACGGTGGCGACCTCCACCCCCATGTCGGCCGCCTTGTCGCGGCGCACCGAGACGTCAAGCTGCGGCTTGTTGAGTTTCAGGTCACTGTCGAGGTTCTCGAAGCCGGGGAACTTGGCGACCTCCTCCATGAAGGCGTCCTGCCATTCCTGAAGGTTTTCATAGGGCGCCGAGGTCATCAGCACGAACTGCACCGGCTTGTCGGTCGGCCGCTGGCCCAGCGACGGCGGGTTGACCGCGAAACTCATGATGCCGGGGATGCCGCCGAACAGCTTGGGGCTGATCTCGGCCGCGATCTCCTGCTGGGACCGCTCGCGCTCCTCCCAGGGCTTCAGGTTGTTGAAGGCGATGATCTGCGACACGGTGGGGAAACCGGTGACGACAAAGTACCGCTCGATCTCGGGCACCCCGGCGAACACCTGCTGCATCTGCTGGGCGTAGCGGTCGGTGTAGGCCACCGTCGCCCCCTGCGGCGCGATACCGACACCGATGATGGTGCCGCGATCCTCGGTCGGGGCCAGTTCGGACTTGAGGGTGACAAACAGCACCCCGGCCGCCCCGGCCACCAACAGACCGAGCAGAACCACCGCCCAGCGGCCGCGCAGGGAGGCCGACAGCAGGCGCTTGTAGCCGCTCTCCATGCCCTCCATGCCGCGTTCAATGACGTTGTAGAAGCCGGAGTGCTTCTTTTCGTGACGCAGCAGCTTGGCGCACATCATCGGCGACAGGGTCAGGGCGACAAAGCCCGATACCAGCACCGCGCCGGCCAGGGTCCAGGCGAATTCCGTGAACAGCCGTCCGGTGCGGCCCTCCATGAAGCCAATGGGCACGAACACCGCGACCAGGGTCATGGTCATGGCGAGCACGGCAAAGCCGATTTCCTTGGCACCCTTGAAGGCGGCCTGGACTGGGGTCATGCCGTCCTCGACATGACGGAAGATGTTTTCCAGCATGACGATGGCGTCGTCCACCACCAGCCCGATGGCGAGCACCATGGCGAGCAGGGTCAGGGTGTTGATGGAAAAGCCGAAGGCGTACATGAACACGAACGCGCCGACCAGCGACACCGGGATGGTGACCAGCGGAATGAGAATGGCGCGCAGGTTGCGCAGGAACAGGAAGATTACCAGCACGACCAGGGCGACAGCCTCGGCGATGGTGGTGAACACGTTCTTGATCGAGCGGTCGATGAACACCGAACTGTCGTAGGCAACCTCGACCGTCATGCCCTCGGGCAGGCTTTCGGTGATGCGCGGCAGGATGTCGCGCACCGCCTCGGAAACCTCCAGCGGGTTGGCCACCGCCTGCTTGATGATACCCAGCGCGACGGCGGACTCGCCCTTGAAGCGGACCACGCGGCGTTCCTCGCGGGCGCCCAGTTCGGCCCGGCCGACGTCGGACAAACGGACCAGATAGCCGTCGGCCTGGGACAAAATCAGGTTTTCGAACTCGGCCGGGGTGGCGAGGCCAGTGTCGGACAGCACGGTGAACTCGCGGTCCCGGCTTTCGATGCGGCCCGAGGGGATCTCGACGTTCTGGCGGCGCAGGGCGTCCTCGACATCCTGCGGCGTCAGGCCATAGGCGGCCAGCCGCGCGGCATCCAGCCACACCCGCATGGCATAACGCCGCTCGCCGAAGATACGCACCTGGGCCACGCCGGGCAGGTTCTGTAGGCGGTCCTTCACAAAACGGTCGGCGTAGTCGGTGATTTCCAGCGGGGTCTGCGTCTCGCCAGTGAAGGCCAGGAAGATGATCGGCTGGGCGTCGGCCTCGGTCTTCTGGACCACCGGCTCCTCGATCTCGTCGGGCAGCGCGCCGCGCACGCGGGCAACGCGGTCGCGCACGTCGTTGGCCGCCGCGTCGGGGTCGCGGGTCAGCCGGAAGCGCACCGTGATCTGGCTCTGTTCAGGCCGCGAGACCGACGAAATCAGGTCGATGCCCTCGATCCCGGCGAGGCTTTCCTCCAGCGGCTGGGTGATCTGGCTTTCGATGATCTCGGCCGTGGCGCCGCGATAGGTGGTTTCCACGGTGACCACCGGCTCGTCGATCTTGGGATATTCGCGCACCGTCAGGCGCTGGTAGGACACCAGACCGAGAAGCACGACCAGCAGGCTCATCACCGTGGCAAGAACCGGGCGTTTGATGGAAATGTCGGAAAGGCCCATGGTTTTTCCTCAGCCCTGCGGCTTTTCAGCCGGCGCCTGCGACGGCAGGACCATGACCGGCTGGTCGGGACGCAGCTTCATCTGACCGGCGGTGACGATCACGTCGCCCTCGGCCACGCCGTCGGTGATTTGCACCATGCCCTTGGCGCGGTGGCCGATCTGGACCGGCCTGTAGGCCGCCTTGCCGTCGATTACCTTGACCACCATTTGCGTCTGCCCGCGCGGCACCAGGGCCTGTTCGGGGACCATCAGGGCGGTCGGGTTGACCTCCAGCACCAGGGTGACGCGGGCGAACATGCCCGGCCGCAGGGTGCCATCGGGGTTGGGCACGCGGGCGCGCAGCATCACCGACCGACCTGCCACATCGACCTGCGGGTCAACCGCGATCACCTCGCCCTCGAACTCGGTGCCGGGCATGGCATCGACGTTCAGGCGAATCGGCTGGCCGCGCCGCAGGTCCGTTGAAAACATCTCGGGCACGCGGAAGTCGGCCTTGAGCGGGTGCAGGCTTTCCAGGTTCACGATGTCCTGGCCGGCCTGGACATAGGCCCCCGGCGACACCTTGCGCAGGCCGACCACGCCAGCGAACGGCGCGCGGACCTGGGCTTTCTCGATGGCGGTGCGGGCCACCGCGACGGCGGCCTCGTCGATTCGCATGCGGGCGAAGGCTTCCTCAAGCGCGGCTTGACTGACGTTGTCGCGCTTGGCCAGGGTCTGGGACCGCCGGTAGTTGGCCTGGGACAGGGCAAGCTGCGCCTCGGCCGAGGCCATGCGGGCGCGCTGCTCGCTGTCGTCCATGCGCACGACAATGGCGCCGGCCTCGACCGGCAGGCCTTCCTCAAAAGTCAGGCGCTCGATCCGGCCGGGCACCTCGGGACGGATCATGACCGATTCGCCCGCCGTCAGGGTGCCGACAGCCTGAAGGGTGCGCTGCAACGGCTGCGCCTCGACGGTCACGGCCTCGACCGGCAGCCCTTGCGGTGCCGCCTCCTGAGTCATACCCGGTGCTGCTGAGACCGCCATCAGCAGTCCAGCAACCACAACCACTACACCGTGTCTCATCACCGTGGACCTTCACCATTACAGAATGGCGTTCAGGTATATCGGCAGGCGCAGCGAATAGCTAGGTCCCTGACGTTTCCCCAGGGTCACAAGTCTGTTTACGGCGACTGCGTCATCCGCGACTCCGCACGGCCCTGTAAATGACCAGCAGGAGCACCGCTCCGACCACGGCCAGGGCGAAACTGCCGAAGTTGAAGCCCGAAATATCACCCACCCCCAAGGCCCGGCCAATGAAGCCGCCGAGCAGGGCACCAACAATGCCCAGGCCGATGGTGACGATGAAGCCGCCAGGGTCCTTGCCCGGCATAATCAGTTTGGCGATGGCCCCGGCGATGAGGCCGAACAGAATCCACGCAAGAATGCCCAATGTTTCCTCCTGATTAAGCGTCTGTCAGCGGCGCGCCGGGCTCCGCTCGGGTTTAACCACAACGTTGGATGGCTTTTTCTCAGCCACCGCCTCGTCAATGTTCTCGGGGATGTTCTCGGGCTGTACGACATGCACCGGATGGCGCTCGACGTGGCCGGTTTCGGCCTTGGTTTCGGCGCGGACGTCAGCCACGGCCCCTGCCCCGATAAGGCCCAGACCAACGGCGTGCTCGACCATCGCCAGAGTGTCGGCGGCGAGCACCAGGGCGCTGCCCGCCTCAACCACCGGATCAGCCATGGCCTCGATCTCAGCAGCGCGGCTGCCATTTCCAGACACGTTACGGATGTAAATCGCCAGAACCCGATCACCATGATGGGCGACGATCTCGCGGTAGATTTCAGGATCATGCTGCCCACTGTCGCCGATCAGGATGAACGGCAAGTCCTTGTACAGGGACAGCATATTGTCGATCAGGATGCGCTTGTGGTCTTCGGCCTTGCGCGGCAGGGGGCTGGTCCACGACACCCCCCATTCGCGCAGGAACAGGATGGGCCCTTCGGGGATACGGTGCAATCGAAAGAACTCGTCGAGGATATCATAGATGCCCCACGGCCCGCGCGACACATAGAGCATCGGGTTGTGGTCCTCGCCCGATACGCCCCCATACAGCGCGCGGTAAAACGCCGCGACACCGGGGAAGGCAACCCGGCTGCCGGCCCCTTGCACGAACAGGCGCCACAGCATGGCGACGCGGTTGGCGACGCCGGTGAACACCACCGTATCGTCAATATCGCTGATGACCACGAAGCGGGCGTGGCGGGGCGGGATGAACACTTGGCCGCGCGCAGTGACTTCCTGCGGGTCCTGCACGGCGAGATCCACCCAGTGCCATAGGCGACCTTGTTCGGGCGGCGCGTCAAAGTGCAGATGAACCCGGAAGTATCCATCGGCGTCGGTTTCGACCGCCTGTTCCGCCGTGCCGAACCGCGCCCGCACCACGGCCCCGCCATAGCCGCGCCGACGCACCCGGCGGCCCAGGTCTTTGATGTGGCGCCACCCGCTGCGCGGGGCGGCCGGGCCGGCGTCGGTCGATTGCCGGAACACGCGGCCGATCATGAATATTTCGGACTGCGAGCCGTAGCCGCGATAGGGCTGCAACACCACCCCATGCTTGCCGTGCGCCGTGCGGACCGGCCGCGCCGCCAGCTTGACGATCCGGAACGCTGCCCGTCTCCATGCCTTCAGACGCCCCAGAACCGACATTCCCGCCTTTCCCTGCATATCCTGCTCCGGGATTAACGCGGGAAGGCCGGATTGCGATCCCAATTGAAAGTCCAAGAGGGACCGGACGATAATGAACGCCGGAGCAGTTGGAGGATCCATGAGCAACCAGACCAAACGCGGACGCACCGGCCGGGGCTACCCCAAGGGCCGCCCGGTCGATCCCCAGGCCCGGCGCGAGGTCGAAGCGGTGCTGGAGGGTGTCCCCCTGCGCCGCGACCTGCTGATCGAACATCTGCACGGATTGCAGGATCGGTTTGGCGTGCTGCTGCCGCGCCATGTGGTGGCCCTGGCCGACCTGCTGCGGCTGGCTCCGGTGGAAGTGTTTGAGGTTGCCACCTTCTATGCCCATTTCCACATTCCCGGCGATGACCACGCCCTGCCCCACGGCCCCGTGGTGCGGGTGTGCGACAGCCTGACCTGTACCCTGCATGGGGCCGAGGACCTGCTGGCCGAAACAACAGCCCGCGTCGGTGGCCGGGCGCGCGTTGAACGGGCGCCGTGCATGGGCCTGTGCGACCATGCCCCGGCGGTCCACGTCGGCCGCCGCGCCGTGCTTCAGGCGACCACGGACTCCATCGAGGCGCGGGTGAAAAGCGGCCGTTTCCGGCCCCACCTGCCCGACGCCGAAGACCTTGCCACCTACCGCGCCGGGGGCGGTTACACGCTGCTGGAAGCCTGCCGCACCGGCGAGAAATCCCCCGAGGACGTCATCGCCCATCTGGAGGCCGCCGGGCTGCGCGGCCTGGGCGGGGCGGGGTTTCCGACCGGGCGCAAGTGGCGCATCGTGCGCGGCTTCCCCGGCCCCCGCCTGATCGCCGTCAACGCCGACGAGGGCGAGCCCGGCACCTTCAAGGACCGCTACTATCTGGAAACCGCGCCGCACCGGATGCTCGAAGGGGCGTTGATCGCGGCGTGGGCGGTCGAGGCCGCCGCCGTCTATATATACTTGCGCGACGAATACCCGGCCGTGCATGCCCTGCTGCGCCAGGAGATCGCGGCGCTGGACGCCGCCGGGCTGCTTGGCGGGGTGGAGGTCCACCTCAGGCGCGGCGCCGGGGCCTACATCTGCGGCGAGGAATCGGCCATGCTGGAAAGCATCGAGGGCAAGCGCGGCCTGCCCCGCCAGCGCCCGCCCTATGTGGCCGAGGTCGGCTTGTTCGGCCGCCCGACCGTGGTCAACAACGTCGAAACCCTGCACTGGGTCCGCGCCGTGCTGGAGAACCCGCCCGAGTGGTACGCCGTCCCCCGCCCGCGCGCCTATGCTGTGTCGGGCCGGGTGCGCGAACCGGGCGTCAAGATCGCCCCGGCCGGCATCACCGTGCGCGCCCTGATCGAGGATCACTGCGGCGGCATGGCCGAGGGCCACACCTTTGCCGCCTATCTGCCCGGCGGCGCGTCGGGCGGCATCCTGCCGGCCAGCCTGGGCGACGTGCCCCTGGACTTCGGCGCGCTGGAGCCGCATGGCGGGCTGATCGGGTCGGCCGCGGTGATCGTGCTGTCGGACCACGACGACGTGACCGCCGCCGCCCGCAACCTGATGCACTTCTTTGCCGACGAAAGCTGCGGCCAGTGCACGCCGTGCCGCGTCGGCACGGAAAAGGCCGTCACCCTGCTCGCCCGCACCGCCTGGGACCGCCCCCTGCTCGATGATCTGGCCGAGGTCATGCGCGATGGGTCGATCTGCGGCCTGGGGCAGGCGGCGCCCAATGTGTGGACCACCGTCATGCGCCACTTCCCGGAGGCCGGCCAATGACCCGCCCCGTCACGTTCACACTGGATGGCGCCACCGTCACCGCAGCGCCAGGGGAAACCCTGTGGCAGGTGGCCGAGCGTACAGGCCTCGCCCTGCCCCACCTGTGCCACCGCCCCGAACCCGGCTACCGACCGGACGGCAATTGCCGCGCCTGTCTGGTCGAGGTCGAGGGGGAGCGCACCCTGGCCGCCTCCTGCCGCCGTCCGGTGGCCGAAGGCTTGGTCGTCCGCACCGCCAGCGCCCGCGCCACCAAGGCCCGCCGTCTGGTCATGGAACTGCTGGCCGCCGATCAGGAGGGCGAGAGCCGCTTCCCGGCCCGCGCCACCCCGGCCCCGGCCGAGGATCGGTCCCACCCCGCCATGACCGTGCGCCTGAACGCCTGCATCCACTGCGGCCTGTGCGCGCGGGCCTGCCGGGAGGTGCAGTCGAATGACGTAATTGGCCTCGCCTTCCGGGGCGCCCAGACACGGGTGGTGTTCGACCTCGCCGATCCCATGGGGGCCAGTTCGTGCGTCGGCTGCGGGGAGTGCGTGCAGGCCTGCCCGACCGGCGCCCTGGTGGCGCGCTCTGTCGAGGCCGGGCAGACCGCCGACCGCACGGTGGACAGCCTGTGCCCGTACTGCGGCGTCGGCTGTCAGCTCACCTATCATGTAAAAGACGACCGGCTGCTAAAGGTCGAGGGCCGCAATGGCGAGGCCAACCAGAACCGCCTGTGCGTCAAGGGCCGGTTCGGCTTCGACTACATCCACCACGCCCACCGCCTGACCCGGCCGCTCATCCGGCGGGACGGCGCCCCCAAGGAACTGATCGACCCGGCCACCCCCCTCACCCATTTCCGCGAGGCGACGTGGGAGGAGGCCCTGGACCGCGCCGCCACCGGCCTTGCCCGCATCCGTGACGCCGAGGGCGGCATGGCGCTGGCCGGGTTCGGGTCGGCCAAGGGGTCGAACGAGGAAGCCTATCTGTTCCAAAAGCTGGTCCGCATGGGGTTCGGGTCCAACAACGTGGACCACTGCACCCGGCTGTGCCATGCGTCCTCGGTCGCCGCGTTGATGGAGACCATCGGGTCCGGCGCCACCACCGCCCCGGTGCGCGAGGTCGAGAACGCCGACTGCATCGTGGTCATCGGCGCCAATCCCACCGTCAACCACCCGGTCGCCGCCACCTACATCAAGGCCGCCGTCAAGCGCGGCGCGCATCTGATCGTGTTCGACCCGCGTGGCGGCCATGGGCTGGGGCGGTATGCCTCGGACATGCTGCGGTTCCGGCCGGGGTCGGACGTGGCGATGCTCAACGCCCTGATGCAGGTGATCGTGGCCGAGGACCTGCACGACCGCGCCTACCTCGACGCCTTCACCGAGGGGTTCGCGGCGTTCAAGGACCACCTCGCCCCCTACACCCCCGAGGCCGTCACCGAGGCCTGCGGCATCCCGCCAGAGGTTTTGCGCCAAGTGGCGCGGGCCATCGCCACGTCCAAGGCGGCAATGATCTTTTGGGGCATGGGGATTTCGCAGCACACCCACGGCACCGACAACGCCCGTTGCCTGATCGCCCTGGCGCTGCTGTGCGGCCACATGGGCAAGCCGGGCGCCGGGCTGCATCCCCTGCGTGGGCAGAACAACGTGCAGGGGGCGTCCGACGCCGGGCTCATTCCCATGGTGTTCCCCGATTACCGCAAGGTCAGCGACGCCCCGGCCCGCCATGCGCTGGAGGCCCTGTGGGGGGCGACCCTGCACGGCTTCCCCGGCCTGACGGTGGTCGAGATCATGGCCGCCGCCGAGGCCGGGCGCATCAAGGGAATGCTCATCATGGGCGAGAACCCGGCGATGTCCGACCCCGACCTCGCCCACGCCCGCAAGGCCCTGGCGACGCTCGATCATCTGGTGGTCCAAGACCTGTTCCTGACCGAGACGGCGTGCTTTGCCGACGTGGTGCTGCCGGCCTCGGCCTTTCCCGAAAAGACCGGGACGTTCACCAACACCGACCGCAAGGTGCAGTTGGGCCGCGCCGCCCTCCCCCCACCCGGCGACGCCCGCCAAGACCTGTGGATTCTCCAGGAACTGGCCCGCCGCCTGGGCGTGGACTGGGACTACGCCGGCCCGGCCGAGGTGTTCGCCGAGATGCGCCGCGCCATGCCGTCCCACGCCGGGATCACCTGGGACCGGCTGGAGCGCGATGGCGCCGTCACCTACCCCTGCCCGACCGAGGGCGACCCCGGCCAACCCATCCTGTTTGGCGACGGCTTCCCGACCGCAACCGGGCGCGGCCTGTTGACGCCGGCCAACGCCCTGCCGCCCGACGAGCGCCCCGACGCCGACTACCCCATGATCCTGACCACCGGCCGGGTGCTGGAGCACTGGCACACCGGGTCCATGACCCGCCGGGCCGAGGCCCTGGACGCCCTGGAACCCGAAGCGGCCTGCCACCTCGCCCCGGAGGCCCTGGCGCGGTTGGGGGTGGCGCCGGGGGGAACGGTGCGGCTGGTGACGCGGCGGGGGAGTATTGTCTTGGCCGCACGAGAGGAACCGGGGATGCCGGAGGACCTGGTGTTCCTGCCGTTCTGCTATGTGGAGGCGGCGGCGAACCTGCTGACGAACGCCGCCCTGGACCCGTATGGGAAGATCCCGGAGTTGAAGTTTTGTGCGGTTCGGGTGGAGGGGGCGTAATCTGATCTCCTGGAAAGCGGTAGTGTTTATTTCCTCGAAGCCGCCCGCTTTTTTTTGGCGCCAATGCTTTTCCAGCATCCAAAATGGCGGTACAGTTTCAAGTACTAATGGAATACCTATAATTACCGCTCCCCTCTCATAGAGAAATTTGGAATTGAACAATGTTATCTGTCGGAAGCCTATCTACTGCTTCCGCCTCTTGTTCGCCGCTCACACGCCAAACTGCGACTTCCGGTCCATGACGCAGCGCAACCAAAAGAGAAAGGAGACAAAATACCTTTGGCCCAAATGGAATGATAACAGGACGCGCAGATTGCTTAAGCCCATGCACCAAATCGGACAAAGCAGAGAAGGTAGGAAGGGGCTCTTCAACCCTGTACTTGTAAATATTCTCTTTTGGAACTACCG
>LAEA01000108.1 GCA_000961745.1 Rhodospirillaceae bacterium BRH_c57
AAGCTGCGCCGGTCGCAGCAGCGCATCCGCAACCTCGGCTTCTTCGAAGACGTCCAGGTGACCAACGCGCCATCCGAAACGGCGCCCGACCGCACGGTCGTTCAGGTCGATGTGCAGGAGCGGTCGACCGGTGAACTGTCGTTCGGCGTGGGGTGGTCCAGCGGCATGGGCGCGCTGTTCGATATCTCGCTGCGCGAACGCAACCTCCTT
Source organism: Rhodospirillaceae bacterium BRH_c57 (assembly GCA_000961745.1). Lineage (GTDB taxonomy): Bacteria > Pseudomonadota > Alphaproteobacteria > Rhodospirillales > Rhodospirillaceae > Cauispirillum. Next base: position 211 of record LAEA01000108.1, read on the forward strand.
GGCCGTGGTCAGGATCTGCGCAGCAAGCTGACGCTGGCCCAGCGCCGCCAGGAAATCGACCTCAGCTTCACAGAACCCTACTTCCTGGATCGGCCTCTGGCTGCGGGCTTCGACCTGTTCCACACCCGCACCGACCTTCAGGACGAATCCTCCTATGACACGCGGGAAACCGGTGCCGCCCTTCGCCTGGGCTTCAACTACACCGATCGCCTGACCCAAGGCTTGAAGTACACCGTGTCGCGGACCAGCATCGAGAACGTGCCCCCCGGTGCCGCGCAGGCCATCATCGACAGCCTGGGCACGACCACGGTGTCCATGGTCAGCCAGACCCTGACGTACGATCGCCGGGACAGCACCATCGATCCGCGCGAGGGTTACTTCGCACGCCTCAGCAACGATGTGGCGGGCCTCGGCGGCAGCGAACGCTTCTTGCGCACGACGATCGACGGTGGTCAGTACTTCCCGGTCACCGACAATATCACCCTGGCCCTCCAGGGAACGGCTGGCATTGTTGCCGGGTTGGGCAAGGATGTTCGGTTCAACCGCAACTACTACCTGGGCGGCGACACCCTGCGCGGTTTCGAGTATGGCGGTGCCAGCCCGCGCGATGTGGCGACCGGTGATGTGCTGGGCGGCAAGTGGATGGCGGCGGCCTCGGCCGAACTGCGCTTCCCGCTGGGCCTGCCGCAGGAACTCGGCCTGACCGGCAAGGCGTTCACCGACGTCGGCATGATCGGCAGCCCCGACGGCACCAACAGGTACAACATCCACACCTCGACCGCGCCGCGCGCGTCGGTGGGCGTGGGCTTGGTTTGGGTGTCGCCAATGGGTCCGGTCAGCATCGACCTGGCGCAAGCGCTGCTCAAGGAAGACTGGGACCGCACCGAGTTCTTCCGCTTCAACTTCGGAACGAGGTTCTGATGATTCTCGGCTTCCCTCTGCGCTCGGTCTGGCGTGGAATGGCCGGCGCCGTCATGGCCGGCTTGGTAATGGTGGGAACCGGCGCAGCGGCCGTGGCGCAGGATGCCGCCGCCCCGCCGCCGCGTCCGGTGGTCGGCGTGATTGACCTACAGCACATCATGGCTGAATCCGTGGCCGCGCAGAAGGTTGTCGCCCAGCGCGAGAAGTACTTGGACGCCTACCAAACCCGAGCGGCGGTGACGGAAAAGGGGCTGCGCGAGGCCGACCAGGAATTGGGGCGCCTGCGCTCCACCTTGTCACCGGAAGCGTTTGGCGCCCGCCAAAAGGACTTCCAGGCGCGCGTGGCGGAGTTTCAGGCGGAGGTGCAGACGCGGCGCCGTAACCTGGAGCGGTCCTACAACACGGCCATGAATGCGGTCCAGTCGGCGGTCATTCTCGCGGCTGACGCCCTGGCCTCCCAACGTGGCATGAATCTGCTGCTTTACCGGTCCCAGGTGTTCCTGTTCGACCCGTCCATGGACCTTACGGTTGGCGTCCTTGAGCGCGTCAACAAGGACCTGCCGAGCGTGACCATGGCTGACCCCGACACCTTGCCTCCCGCAGAGGCGGGTGAGGCGGGGGACCCCACCCGGAGACGTTGACATGGCCGATCCCCGATTTTTTGAGCGGGCAGGGCCCTTTGCCCTCGGCGCCCTGGCCGAAGCCGTTGGTGGTGCGCTTCACAACGGTTCTGCCGAGGCCGTCGTAAGCGATGTCGCGTCGTTGCAGGTCGGCGGCCCTGGCGACCTCGTGTACGTGAATGGCAAGCAGTACCTGGAGCGGTTGGCGTCCTCGGATGCCGCTGCCTGCCTGCTGCGGGCGGAGTTTGTCGAACATGCTCCGGACGGGATGGCGCTGATTGCGGTGCACGATCCCCACCGTGCGTTTGCCGTTATTGCAGCCCTGTTCTATCCCGAGCCCAAGGCGGTGGCGGGGGTCCATCCCACCGCCGTTGTCGACCCCACGGCCGATATTGGCGAAGGCGTTCAGATCGACGCAGGCGCGGTGATCGGCGCCAACGTCAGCCTCGGTGCAGGCTGCATCATCGGCCCCAACGCCGTCATCGGCCATGGCGTCGTTCTGGGCGAAGACAGCATCGTCGGGGCCGGTGCCACCATTTCCCATGCGGTGATCGGGCGGCAGGCGCGGCTCTATCCGGGATGCCGCATCGGGCAGGATGGCTTTGGGTTCGCCAGCGGGCCGCGCGGCCACTTGCGGGTGCCGCAACTCGGCCGCGTCCTGATCGGCGACGATGTCGAGGTCGGCGCCAACACCACCATCGACCGTGGCGCCGCCCAGGACACCGTGATCGGATCGGGGTGCAGAATAGATAACCTTGTCCAGATTGGGCACAACGTGCAGATTGGGGCGGGCTCCGTCGTGGTGGCCCAGGTTGGAATTTCGGGATCGTGCAGCCTTGGGCGCGGCGTCGTCCTGGGCGGGCAGGTCGGGATGGCCGACCATCTCACGGTGGGCGACGGCGCCCAGATCGGGGCACAGTCGGGCGTGGTGCGGGACGTTCCTGCTGGCAGTACGGTGATGGGGTCGCCGGCCAAGCCCGTCAAGGAATACTGGCGGGAAGTCGCGACGCTCAAGAAGTTGGCATCGCGCCCGCCGCGTTGAGACGGTGACGGTGTGAGACGCAATCAAAAGGTGGAATACGGACAGATGAGCAGCGTGACCGACGGCATTGAAGGCGCAAGCGCCGACAGCGGCATCCAAATCGGCATCGAGCGGATCATGGAAATGATCCCGCATCGTTATCCCATGTTGATGGTGGATCGCGTGGTCGATGTGCGGTCCGGTGAGTCCGCGGTCGGCATCAAGAACGTCTCGGTCAACGAGAACTTCTTTCAGGGGCACTTTCCGCAGCGCCCGGTCATGCCCGGCGTGCTCATCATCGAGGCCATGGCTCAAACCGCTGCCGTCCTGGTCGTCCACACCATGGGCAAGGATGCCGAAGGCAAACTGGTCTATTTCATGTCCGTCGAAGGGGCGCGCTTTCGCAAGCCGGTCGTTCCGGGCGACCGCCTGGAACTGCACGTCACAAAGGACCGCTCGCGCGGCAACGTATGGAAGTTCAAGGCCGAGGGCCGGGTGAACGGGACGCTGGTCGCCGAGGCCACGTACGCCGCCATGATTCTGGACAACTGATGCCGACAATCCATCCCTCCGCGCTGGTTTCCGACGGCGCCCGCGTCGCTGACAGCGCCACCATCGGCCCGTTCTGCGTGGTCGGTCCCGACGTGACGCTGGGCGAAAACGTCACGCTTCATGCCCACGCTATCGTCGAGGGCTGGACCACCTTGGCCGATGGCGTGCAGGTGCACAGCTTCGCCGTGGTCGGCGGGCCACCGCAGCACCTGCGCTACAAGGGCGAGCCGACCCGCGTCGAGATCGGCCGCAATACCATCATCCGCGAGCATGTCACCGTGAACCGTGGCACGGCGTTCGGCACCGGGTTGACCACGGTGGGCGACAATGTGCTGCTGGCCATCGGCTGCCACATCGCCCATGACTGCGCGGTCGGTGACAACTGTCAGGTCATGAACCACGTCCTGCTGGGCGGCCACGTCACCATTGGGGCTAACGCCATCATCGGGGGCGGCGCTGCCATCCACCAGTTCGTGCGCATCGGCAAAGGCGCCATGATTGGCGGCATGTCGGGCGTCGAAGGGGACGTCATCCCCAACGGCGTGGTGATGGGCGAGCGCGCCCGCCTGGAGGGACTGAACATCATCGGCCTGAAGCGTCGGGGCACCTCGCGCGACGACATCCACCTGATGCGCGCCGCCTATCGGATGCTGTTCGGCACTGGTGGCGAAGGGATCTGGGTGGATCGTCTGAAGGCCGCGCGCGAGACGTTCGCCGACAGCCCGCCCGTGCAGGATGTCATCCGCTTCCTCGAAGTGGACGCCAGCCGGTCCTTGTGTCGCCCGGCTCGTGTCCCGGCGACCAGCGCCGTAACGGATGATGATGCCTAACCAGGGGATGCCTGACCACGGCCAGGCGCGGCCCGGCGATCTCCCCAAGCTGGGCATCATCGCTGGCGGGGGTGAGCTTCCCGGCCGCCTGGTCGCCGCTTGTCGGCGTGACGGGCGGCCGTTCTTCGTCCTGGCTCTCCAAGGCTTCGCCGAGGCGGAGGTACTGGGCGATGCGCCGCTGGAGTGGGTGAGGCTGGGCGCCCTCGGTGACGCCTTCCGTATTCTCCATGCCCACAAGGTTGTCCAGGTCGTCATGGCCGGCGGTGTCCGCAGGCCCAGCTTGGTGGACTTGCGGCCCGACTGGCGGGCCGCCCGGATGTTCGCCCGCATCGGCATGCGGGCCCTGGGCGACGACAGCTTGCTGCGCCACGTGGTCGAGGAAGTGGAAACCGAAGGTTTTGCCGTCCTCGGCCCTGACGACATTCTCGGCCAGGAAATACTTGCTCCCCTGGGCGTCCTGGGCCGCCATGCCCCCGACGAACAGGCGCTGGCCGACATTCAGCACGGCGTGCGGATCGCCCGTGGCCTGGGGGCGCTGGACGTCGGGCAGGGTGCTGTCGTGCAGCAGGGCCTGGTTCTGGCGGTCGAGGCCATCGAGGGCACCGACGCCATGCTTGGCCGATGCGCCGCCCTCGGCCGCGAAGGGCTGGGTGGGGTCCTGGTCAAAACCTCCAAGCCCGGCCAGGAACGGCGGGCCGACCTCCCCACCATTGGCGTCGCTACAGTCGAAAACGCCCACGCCGCCGGCCTGCGCGGTATCGCGGTGCAGGCCAATGGCGCCCTGATGGTTGACAAGGCGGCGATCACGGCGCGGGCCGATGCGCTTGGCCTGTTCGTAATCGGTGTCGAGATCAAGGCGTGAGAGCCGATCCGCTTATCTGCATCGTGACCGGCGAGCCTTCGGGCGACCTGCTCGGCGCCCGGTTGATGGCCGCGCTGTCGCGCGCCACCCGCGGCCGCGCCCGCTTCATGGGGGTGGGCGGCGAGAGCATGCAGGCCGAGGGGCTGGACAGCCTTGCCGACCTGTCCGAGTTCGCCGTCATGGGGTTCGTCGAGGTGCTGCCCAAGGCGGCCCGCATTCTGCGCCGCGTGCGCGAGATTGCCGATACCATCGCTGAGGCGCGGCCTGACGTGCTCATCACCGTCGATTCCTGGGGGTTCACCGGCCGGCTGAACCGGGCCGTGCGAGCGCGTGACCTGGGCATTCCGCAAATCCACTATGTCGCCCCCATGGTGTGGGCATGGAAGGAACGGCGGGCCGAGGGGGTCGCCGCGACGGTCGATCACCTGCTGTGTCTGCTGCCCAACGAACCGCCGTACTTCGAGCGTCACGGGCTGCCCTGCACCCACGTCGGCCATCCGGTGGTCGAGGGTGGAGCCGGTCGGGGTGATGCGGCCGCATTCCGGGCCGCGCATGGCATTCCGGCGACCGCCCCGGTGCTGTGCGTGCTGCCCGGCAGCCGCAGGACCGAGACGGGCCGCCTTTTGCCGGTGTTTGCCGATGCGTTGAAACGGCTGCGGGAGCGCTTCCCGGATTTGCATGTGGTGGCGCCCACGGTGGCCACGGTGGCTGCCGACGTGGAGCGTGCGGCGCGCACATGGCCCGTGCCGGCCGTAGTGGTGCGTGGGGAGGCTGCCCGCTATGACGCCTTTGCAGCGGCCGACGCGGCGATGGCGGCCTCGGGCACGGTTGGCCTGGAACTCGCCCTGGCCGGGGTTCCGCACCTGATAGCCTATAAGGTTTCGGCGTTCAGCGCTTGGCTGGCCCGCCGGCTGTTGAAGATCCGCTATGTCAATCTCGTGAACCTGACCCTCGACCGGGCAGTCGTCCCGGAACTGCTGCAAGAAGCCTGTACCGGCCCGGCCCTGGCTGCCATGGTGGAGCGCTTGATGACCGACGACGCGCTGCGCACCGTCCAGCGGACCGCCTTTGCCGAAGCCACGCACCAGTTGGCCGGTGGCCCCGGTAGCCCCAGCGACCGCGCCGCCCAGGTGGTGCTGAAATGCCTTGGACTAGAGGAGACCGTCCCATGAGCTTTCGTTTTCTGCACACCATGATCCGGGTGTTTGACCTGGAAAAATCCCTGGACTTCTACACCCGCCACCTGGGTATGCAAGTCCTGCGCAAGAGCGATTACCCGGAAGGCCGCTTCACCCTGGCCTTCGTCGGGTACGGCCCGGAAAGCGGCAACACGGTGCTGGAACTGACCCACAATTGGGATCAGGCCGAACCCTACACCCAAGGCAGCGGTTTTGGCCATTTGGCGCTTGGCGTCGAAGACATCTATGCCACCTGTAACGCCCTGCGCGCCGACGGCGTGAAGATCATCCGCGAGCCTGGCCCCATGAAGCACGGCTCGACCGTCATCGCCTTCATCGAGGACCCGGACGGTTACAAGGTCGAACTGATCGAGCGTGCCTGATTATCCGAGAACTCCGCTGGCGTGGGCGGGTTCGTGTCATCCTGTACGTCTGGCCCGGAACGAGGCTCCAGTCCTCATCTCCCGTTAAAAAAAAATGGGGCTTGGGGCCAATGGCTCCAAGCGGGTTTGGGCGGCAGCCCAAGAAAAAAGGCGGCTCCACCGGGAGCCGCCTTTCCTTATTGAACCGAAGTGCCGGACCTGTTAGCGGCCGGCGATCGGAACGAACTTGCGGTCCACGTGGCCGGTGTAGAGCTGGCGCGGACGGCCGATCTTCTGCTGGGGATCCTCGATCATTTCGCCCCACTGCGCGATCCAGCCGGTGGTGCGGGCCAGAGCGAACAGGCAGGTGAACATGGTGGTCGGGATGCCCATGGCGCGGAAGATGATGCCCGAATAGAAGTCGACGTTCGGGTACAGCTTCTTCTCGACGAAGTAGGGGTCTTCCAGCGCAATGCGCTCCAGTTCCATGGCCACCTGGAGCAGCGGCTCATTGGCCATGCCCATGGTTTCCAGGACTTCATGGCAGGTCTTGGACATGATCGTCGCGCGCGGGTCGTAGTTCTTGTACACGCGGTGACCGAAGCCCATCAGGCGGAACGGGTCGTTCTTGTCCTTGGCCTTGGCGATGAATTCCGGGATGCGGTCCTTGGTGCCGATCTCGGTCAGCATCTTGAGCACGGCTTCGTTGGCGCCACCATGCGCCGGACCCCAAAGGGAGGCGATGCCGGCGGCAATGCAGGCGAACGGGTTGGCGCCCGAGGACCCGGCCAGACGCACCGTGGAGGTCGAGGCGTTCTGCTCGTGATCGGCGTGCAGGATGAGGATGCGGTCCATGGCGCGGGCCAGGACCGGGTCAACCTTGTAGTCGTCGCAGGGGGTCGAGAACATCATGTGCAGGAAGTTTTCAGCATAGGAATAGCTGTTCTTCGGGTACATGAAGGGCTGGCCCAGCGAGTACTTGTACGCCCAGGCGGCAATGGTCGGCATTTTGGCGATCAAGCGATGCGCCGACACCATGCGATGGTGCGGATCGTTGATGTCCAGGCTGTCGTGGTAGAAGGCCGACAGGGCGCCGACGATGCCGCACATGACGGCCATCGGGTGGGCGTCACGGCGGAACGCGCCATAGAATTTGTGCAGCTGCTCGTGGACCATCGTATGGTGGGTGATGGTGTGGTCAAAGTCCACGAACTCCTTCTGGTTCGGCAGTTCGCCGCGCAGCAGGAGGTAGGCAACTTCCAGGAAGCTGCAATTTTCAGCAAGGTCTTCGATGGCGTAGCCACGGTGACGCAGAATGCCGGCGTCGCCGTCGATGTAGGTGATCTTGGATTCGCAGGACCCGGTGGACGTGAAGCCGGGGTCGTAGGTGAACATGTCGGTATCGGCATAGAACTTGCGGATGTCCACGACACTCGGGCCCGTGGTTCCGTCCATCACCGGGAACTCATAGGACTTGCCGGTGCTGTTATCGACCAGCGTGACCGTCTTTTGTTCGTTCGACATGCGCTCTTTCCTCTCGCTGTGCATCCCCGATGCCGGCTCCCTCCCGTGGGAGCACCGGGCCTGGCGTTCAGGATGGCTGGTTGTTGTTCAGTGCGTCTTGAAGACGGGCCAAAGATGCGTCCCGGCCCAGCAGTTCCATGACCTCGAAAATTGGGGGAGAAACCGTGGAGCCCGATAGGGCTGCGCGCAGGGGCTGGGCGACTTTGCCCAGTTTGAGCGCCTTTTCCTCGGCATAGACCCGCACGAGGTCTTCTAGGGCCTCGCGCGTGAAAGGGGACTGGGTGCCCAGGCGGGTCATCAGGTCGGCCAACACGGCCTTGCCGTCAGCATCCAGCAGCTTGAGCGCCTTGTCGTCAAAGGGCAGGGGCCGTGGCCGCACGTAGAACGCGGCCAGGTCTGCGAGTTCCAGAATAGTCTTGGCGCGCGCTTTCAACCCTTCCATCCCGGCCCGCAGCAGATCCTTGTCCTGCTGTCCGAGAGTAACGCCCAGGCTGTGTTCCAGGCGCGGCACGATCAGGTCCACCAGGCGGGCGTCGTCGGCCTCGCGCAGGTAGATGCCGTTCAGGTTGGTCAGCTTGGCCATGTCAAAGCGCGATGGCGACTTGCCCACGCCGTCGAGCGAGAACCACTCGATGGCCTGTTCAGTCGAGATCACCTCGTCGTCGCCATGCCCCCAGCCCAGGCGCAGCAGGTAGTTGCGCATCGCCTCGGGCAGGAATCCCATGTCGCGGTAGGCCTCGGCCCCCAGCGCACCGTGGCGCTTGGACAGCTTGGCTCCGTCCGGCCCGTGAATGAGCGGGATATGGGCGACCTGCGGAACGTCCCAGCCCATCGCCTGATAGATCTGGGCTTGGCGGAAGGCGTTGGTCAGGTGGTCGTCACCGCGCACGATGTGGGTGATGCCCATGTCGTGGTCGTCGACCACCACCGACAGCATGTAGGTGGGCGTGCCATCGGCGCGCAGCAGGATCATGTCGTCGAGTTGCACGTTCTGGACGCGCACTTCGCCCTGGACGTGGTCGGTGATGACGGTTTCGCCGACCTGCGGGGCTTTCAAGCGGACCACCGGCGGAACGCCGGCCGGCGCCTCTGATGGGTCGCGGTCGCGCCACCGGCCATCATAGCGCATGGGCAGGCCCTTGGCCTTTTGCTCCTCGCGCATGGCGGTCAGTTCGTCCTGTGTGGCATAACAGTAGTATGCCTTGCCTTCGGCGAGCATCTGATGCGCCACGGCGGCGTGGCGGTCGGCGCGGGAAAACTGGAAGACGGCGTCATCGTCCCAGTCCAGGCCAAGCCAGCGCAGCCCGTCGAAGATGGCCTCGACGGCTTCGGGCGTGGACCGGGCGCGGTCGGTGTCCTCGATGCGCAGCAGGAAGCGCCCGCCGTGATGGCGTGCGAACAACCAGTTGAAAAGGGCCGTTCGGGCACCTCCGATGTGGAGGAAGCCTGTGGGCGAGGGGGCGAAACGGGTTACGACGCTCATCGGGACCGAAGCCTATCCTTTCGGGTTGCGGCATCCTGCCGTGCCACGCGCCATTTGGCAAGGCGCGACCCTCTGTAGCATATTCGTTGAGCACATGCAGCAAGGGGTTTCCGACTTATGCAGGGGGTTGTTGACCGTCTGCCCCGCCCCATGCGGCGATGGGCGGTATGGCTGGAGGACTCGCCCAAGCGGTTGGGGGCCGTGGCCGAAGCCGACAGGGACCGTTGGGGACCCTGGCTGGCGGTCTTTTTCGGGGCTGGCGCGGCGTCTTTCTTTGGCCTGCCCGTCGAACTACCTGAATGGGTGGGAATGGCCTGTGCTGCGGTGTTTGCGGCCGGGGCCGTGTGGGCATGGCGACGTGGCATGGTCATCGCCCTGCTGCTGATCGGCCTGGCTGTTTATGCCGCCGGGTTCGCTGCGGTGCAGGTTCGTACGGTGGCGGTGGCGGCTCCCGTGCTGACACGGGCGCTCGGTCCGGTCGATATCGAAGGCCGGGTTGAGGCCATCGAGCCCCATGACGGCGCGTGGCGTATCACCCTGGCCGATCTGGTCGTCGAGCGCCTGACCTCGGAGACGACGCCGAGTCGCGTTCGCCTGCGCCTGCACATGCCCGAGCCGCCCGCCCATGGCAGCCGCGTGCGGTTGCGCGCCCGCCTGATGCCGCCACCTGTGCCGGCCGCCCCCGGCGCCTACGATTTTGGGCGGCAGGCCTGGTATGCCGGCCTGGGCGCGGTGGGATTCGCGGTCACCCAGCCCGAGATCCTCGACCAGCCGCCGAATGCGTTAAATCGGCTGTCTGCGGCAGTGGGCGAGATTCGGCGCTTCGTGGCCCAGCGGTTGAGCGACGGTGTCGGTGGCCGGGCCGGGGGTGTGGCGGCGGCCTTGGTGACCGGCCACCGCGGGGGTGTCCCGGACGATGTCATGGCGGCCTACCGCGACTCCGGGTTGGCCCATATGTTGGCCATCTCGGGCCTGCACATGGGATTGGCCGCCGGGCTGATGTTTGTCACTCTGCGCGGTCTGATCGCCCTGGTGCCGCCTCTGGCATTGCGGGTCAATGGCAAGAAGGTGGCCGCCGTGGGGGCCATCGCCGGCCTTGCCGTATACCTGATGTTGTCGGGGGCGAACGTGCCAGCGCAGCGGGCTTTCATCATGACGGCGGTCGTATTGAGCGCCGTGCTGATTGACCGCTCGCCCATGACATTCCGGGTCCTGGCAACAGCGGCGGTGGTGGTGCTGCTGTGGCGGCCCGAGGCCATCGTGGGGGCGAGTTTTCAGCTTTCCTTCGCCGCCGTCGCTGCGCTGGTTGCCGCCTATGAGGTCCTGGCTCCGCGCTTGACCCGTTGGCGCACGGACGGCGAGGGGTGGTTGGGCCCGGCGTGGCGCGGCGGCGCGGTTTACATGTTCGGCATCCTGGCCTCGACGGTGGTTTCGACCTTGGCGACAGCGCCGTTCACAGCCGCCCACTTTCATGTCATCCCCGCCTTTGGACCGGCGGCGAACCTTGCGGCCATGCCGGTCATGGCGCTGTGGGTCATGCCATGGCTGGTTGTTGCCCTGGTGTTGATGCCGTTCGGTCTCGACGGGCTGGCCTTTGCTGCCTTGCGGCCGGGGTTGGAGGTCATCGAGGAGGTGGCCCGCACGGTGGCAGGCTGGCCCGGCGCGGTCCAGCCGGTGCCGCCGATGCCGGTCGCAGTCCTTGCCACGGCCGCCGTGGCCGGGCTGTGGCTATGCCTGTGGCGGCAGTCGTGGCGGTTTGCCGCGCTGCCGGTTCTTGCGGTGGCGCTGGTGGTGCCGTGGTTTTTGGTTCGGCCCGACATCCTGGTCAACGAGACCGGCCGCCTGATGGCGGTGCGCAGCGGTGCAGGCTTGGTCCTGTCGCCGGGCCGGTCCAACGGCTTCGTCCGTCAGGTCTGGCAGGAAATGAACGGCACGGGCGAGGGGGCTTGGACAAACCGGGGCCTGAAAAGCGGTTGGCCTGACGTTTCAATGGCCTGCGACTCCCGTGGCTGCCTCTATCGCGCCCAGGACGGCAGGACCGTGGCCCTGATTACGCACGAGGCCGCCATGGCCGAAGACTGCCGCGTCGCCGACGTGGCGATCATCCTGGTCCCAACCAGCGGCTGGGCCTGCCGTACACCGCACAAGGTCACCTTCTGGGACCTGCGCGATAAAGGCGCCCACGCATTAACGCTGTTGCCCGATGGCGGCGTGCGGATCGACAGCGTCGAAGCTTGGCGCGGCCGCCGCTCGTGGAGCGGCGCACGGGCCTGGGATGACGAAGATGAGCCCTGAGGCGCGGAAAAGGAGGTCCCCCGCGTTGGCGTCAAGGGAAGGACGGGCTCTGCCCGTGCCCGCAAGGGGCCGAGCGGTCCATAAGCGCTAACATAACGCCGGGCTCTTCACCCTAAGTTCGCGCCTATGAGGCCGCGCCTCCTGGCGGGTACGGGCAGCGCCCGCACTTCTGAAGGTCACAGTTCAGTAGGTCCGCAGGAGGCCCACCAGACGGCCCTGAATGGTGACGCGGTCGGGGCCGAAGATGCGGGTTTCGTACTTTGCGTTGGCGGGTTCCAGGGCGACGGAGTCGCGGTGGCGGCGCAGGCGCTTCAGGGTTGCCTCGACGCCATCGACCAGGGCCACGACGATGGTGCCGTTGTCGGCGTGATCGCAGCGGCGGATGATGACGGTGTCGCCGTCCAGGATGCCGGCCTCGATCATCGAGTCGCCTTCGACGCTGAGGGCGTAGTGCTCCCCGCTGCCGCACAGGGCGGCTGGCACGTCGATGGTTTCCGAGGTGTCGCGCAAGGCTTCGATGGGCGTGCCTGCGGCGATCTTGCCATACAGCGGCAGGGCCACCGACTCGCTGCTTCCGGTCAGCGTCGCCCCCGGAAGGGCTGCGGCAAAGTTGCCCCGGATGACGTTGCTCGGGCCGCCGGTAGGGGCGGTGCCCGCCGTTGGCTTGGCTTCAGCCTCGGGCTCGAAGGCGCCGCCCATGTTCTCGGGCAGGCGCAACACTTCCAAAGCCCGCGCCCGGTGCGGCAGGCGGCGGATGAATCCGCGTTCCTCCAGGCCGGTAATCAAGCGGTGGATGCCCGACTTGGACTTGAGGTCCAACGCCTCCTTCATCTCGTCGAACGAAGGCGAGACACCGCTTTCCTTCAGTCGCCGGTCGATGAACAGCAGCAGTTGATATTGCTTTTTCGTCAGCATGTCGGGGGACTCCCGGCGGAAGGACGTAAATTATGGAACAAACGCGAAACACTTAAGAATGTTCTAGTTTAGTTCCTGTTCTTCGTCAACCGCCTTGTTCCGCATTCCACACACCTGATTTGCCGCCTTCCTTGCGCACCAGACGGATGTCGGTGATGGTCATGCCCCGGTCCACCGCCTTGCACATGTCATAGACGGTCAGCGCGGCGACAGAGACGGCGGTCAGCGCCTCCATCTCAACCCCGGTGCGGCCCTTGAGCTTGCAGGTCGCGGTGATTTCCACCGCCGAGTCCTCGGGGCGGCAGACCAGATCGACGGTTACCTTGGTCAGGGCCAGGGGGTGGCACAGGGGGATGAGGTCGGGGGTGCGCTTGGCGCCCATGATGCCGGCCAGTTGGGCGACGCTCAGCACGTCGCCCTTCTTGACCCCGCCGCCCATGATACGGGCCAGGGTGTCGGGCAACATGCGGATGAGCCCCTTGGCGACGGCGGTGCGCTCGGTTTCGTCCTTGTCCGAGACATCGACCATCACGGCGTTGCCGGCGGCGTCGAAGTGGGTGAAGTCAGCCATCGTCATTCCCTCAGGCAGCAGGACGGAGCAGGGCGGCCACGGCCTCGGTCACGTCGGGCTGGCGCATCAGGGACTCGCCAATCAGGAAGCGGCGTGCCCCGGCGGCGGCCATGCGATCCAAGTCGGCACGGGTGGTCAGGCCGCTTTCCGAAATCAAAACCCGGTCGGGCGGAACCATCGCGGCAAGCTGTTCGGTGGTCGCAACATCGGTCTTCAAGGTCTTGAGATTGCGGTTGTTCACGCCCATCAGCGGCGACGTCAGGCAGGCCAGGGCACGCTCCATTTCCGGGGCGTCGTGGACCTCGATCAACACGTCCATGCCGAGCGCGACGGCTGCGTCCTCAAGCTCGCGGGCCTGGGCGTCGGACAGCGCGGCCATGATGATGAGGATGCAGTCGGCACCCATGGCGCGGGCCTCGGGCACCTGATAGGGGTCAACCATGAAGTCCTTGCGCAGTACTGGCAGGGCGCAGGCGGCGCGGGCGGCCATTAGATATTCGTCGCGGCCCTGAAAATACGGCTCGTCGGTCAACACCGACAGGCAGCTTGCCCCGCCAGCTTCATAGGCCCGCGCAAGAACCGCCGGGTCGAAGTCCGGGCGGATGAGGCCGGCCGAGGGCGACGCCTTTTTGATTTCGCAGATCAGGCCATAGCGCCCGGCCTCCACATGGCGGGTCAGGGCGTCGGCAAAGCCGCGCACGGGGCCGGCCTCGGTGGCGGCCTGCTCGACCCCGGCCAGGGGGCGGGCGGCCTTGCGGCGGGCCACTTCGTCGCGCTTGTCGGCGCAGATGCGGGCCAGAACGTCGCTCATGTCAGGCGGTCTCCGAAGGAAGGGCAGGGCGGTTGGTGATCTCAACCAGATTGGCAAGAACGGCCTTTGCCGCCCCGGAATCAATGGCTTGGGCAGCCAGCTTGGCGCCCTCCATCAGGGTGGCCGCCCGCCCGCCGACGATCAGGGCGGCGGCGGCGTTCAGGCACACAATGTCGCGGTACGCCCCAGGCTTCCCGTCGAGCATGTCGCGGATGACCTGGGCGTTCTGTTCGGCGTCGCCGCCGGCCAGAGCGTCCATGTGGGCGCGTGGCAGGCCGGCGTCCTCGGGCGTCACGTCATAGGTGGTGACCTTGCCGTCCTTGAACTCGGCGACGTGGCTGACCCCGGTGGTGGTCAGTTCGTCCAGGCCGTCGGCGCCATGCACGACCATGGCATGAACGGCGCCCAGGCGGCCCAGCACGATGGCCAGCGGCTCGACCCATTCCCGCGCGAACACGCCCATCAACTGGCGCTTGGCGCCGGCCGGATTGGACAGCGGGCCGAGCAGGTTGAAGATGGTCCGCGTGCCCAGTTCGGTGCGCACCGGCCCGACGTGGCGCATGGCCGAGTGGTGGCGCGGCGCCATCAGGAACCCGATGCCGGCCTCGCGCATGGCGGCCTCCACATGGGCCGTTTCGGCGTCGAGGTTCACCCCCAGCGAACCCAGCACGTCGGCCGACCCGGATTTGGACGACATGGCCTTGTTGCCGTGCTTGGCGACCGGAACGCCCGCGCCAGCCACGACCAGGGCCGCGCCGGTGGAGATGTTGAACGTCCCCCGTGCATCGCCGCCCGTGCCGCAGGTGTCCACCGCGCCTTCGGGGGCCTGGAGCCGGGTGGCCTTGGCGCGCATGATGGAGGCGGCGGCGGAGATTTCGTCCACCGTCTCGCCGCGCACCCGCAGGGCCATGAGGAAGGCGCCGATCTGGGCCGGGGTCGCCTCGCCGGACATGATGACGTTGAAGGCGGCCTTGGCCTCCGTCTCGGTCAACGTCGCCCCGGTGGCGAGCTTGGGCAGGAATTCCTTGAGGCCCGTCATCAGGCAGCTTCCCCCTTGAAGGTCTTGTCTCTGGTTAGGGCGAGATCAACGAACGCCCCGACAAGCGCGGGTCCGTGTTCGCAGGCAATGCTTTCGGGGTGGAACTGCACCCCATGGATCGGGCGGGACCGATGGGCCAGCGCCATGACCACGCCGTCCGCCGTCGTCGCCGATATTTTAAGGTCGTCCGGCAGTCCGTCGCGCTCCACGATCAGCGAGTGGTAGCGCGCCGCGTTGAACGGCGAGGGCAGCCCGGCAAACAGGCCGCTGCCGTCGTGGAACACCGGACTGGCCCGCCCGTGCATGGGCCGGGCGGCCCGCATCACCCGGCCACCAAAGGCCGCCGCGATGGCCTGATGCCCCAGGCAGACGCCCAGCACCGGCACGTCACCCGCCCGCTGCACCAGATCCATGCAGATGCCGGCCTCCCACGGCCCGCACGGGCCGGGCGACAGGACGATCCCCTGCGGCCGCAGGGCCAGGGCCTCGTCCACGGCCAGCGCATCATTCCGGGCAACCACGACCTCCACCCCGCGCGCCACCAGAACGTGGCGCAGGGTGTGGGTAAAACTGTCGTAGTTGTCGATGAGCAGGAACATTCGCGCCAGCCAACAGGTTTCCGGGCATCAACGCCCCGCCGGATTTCCGGCCAGAATGAAAGCCCCGGCCCCAAGCGTCAAGCAACGGGAGGGCAGGGCGTGAAATGACCCCTTGACCTTCCAGTGACTGGAACCCTTATCCCTGACAGCATGGATGTTCCGAACAACTGGACGCTGCCATGAACGAGATCACCACCACGGCCCCGACCGCCCGCACCGCGCACGTTGCCATGCCGGTCCAGGGCATGACCTGCGCGTCATGTTCAAGCCGCCTGGAACGGGTGCTTAGCAAGGTTCCCGGCGTGGTCGAGGCGCGGGTCAGCCTCGCCACCGAGCGCGCGGATATCGAATATGCGCCCGTCGAAGTGGACCGCAACACCCTTGCCGAGTCCATCGCCAAGGCCGGGTTTTCCGTGCCGACGCGGGAACTGGACCTCGGCATCACGGGCATGACCTGCGCCTCGTGCTCCAGCCGCCTGGAGAAGGTTCTGACCAAGGTTCCGGGCGTGACCGAGGCGGTGGTCAACCTGGCGACGGAAAAGGCCCGGATTACCTATCAGGATGGCGTGGCGACGCCCTCGGATCTGGTGGCCGCCGTGCAGCGGGCCGGGTTCGGCGCGACCATCGAGACAAGGGCCGGTGAGGCCGCCCGGCAGTCCGAGGAAAAACGCGCCCGGCAGAGCCGCCATGACTTGATGATGCTCGCCCTGGCGACTGTCCTGACGCTGCCGCTGATCGCTGAAATGGTCTATCATATGAGCGGGTTGCCCGGTGGTGTTTCGCCGTGGCTTCAGCTCGCCCTGGCGACTCCGGTGCAATTCGTGGCCGGGGCGCGGTTCTATGTCGGCGCCTGGAAGTCGCTGCGGGCCGGGTCGGGCAACATGGACGTGCTGGTGGCGCTTGGCACCTCGGCCGCGTGGGGGCTGTCGACGTGGCGGGTCCTGACCCTGGGCGCGGACGGCCATGCCCATCCTGAACTCTATTTCGAGGCCTCGGCGGTGGTCATCACGCTGGTGATGCTCGGCAAGTGGCTAGAGGGGCGGGCCAAGGGCAGCGCGGCCTCGGCCATCCGGGCGCTGATGGCCCTGCGCCCCGATACCGCCCGAATCGAGCGCGACGGCACCGTGGTTGAAATTCCGGCCGAAGCCGTCAGCCCCGGCGACCGCGTCGTCGTCCGTCCCGGCGAGCGGGTGCCGGTTGACGGCGAGGTGGTCGAGGGCCGCTCGTTCATGGACGAATCCTTGCTGACCGGCGAAAGCCTGCCGGTGGAGAAGGGGCCGGGCGACGGCGTGACCGGCGGGGCCATCAACGGGTCCGGCCTGATCGTGGCCCGCGCGACGGCGGTCGGGGCCGATGCCACGCTGTCCCGCATCATCCGCATGGTGGAGGACGCCCAGGCGTCCAAGGCGCCGGTCCAACATCTGGTGGACCGTATCGCCGCCGTGTTCGTGCCCGTGGTGGTGGCCTTTGCCGTCCTCACGTTCCTGGGCTGGTGGTTGATTGGCGGCGCGCCGGAGACGGCGTTCGTGGCCGCCGTGTCGGTGCTGGTCATCGCCTGTCCCTGTGCCCTGGGGCTGGCGACGCCCACCGCCATGATGGTCGGCAGCGGGGTGGCCGCCCGCCACGGCATCCTCATCAAGGACGCTGCCGGGTTGGAGCGGGCTCATGCCACCACCACCGTCGTCTTCGACAAGACCGGCACCCTGACCGAGGGGCATCCGGCGGTGACGGACATCCGCGGCGCCGACCCCGAAGGCACCGACACCGAGGAAGTCCTCCGTCTGGCCGCCAGTGCCCAGCAGGGCAGCGAACATCCGCTGGCCCGCGCGGTGCTGGAACGTGCCTCAAACGATGGCGTGGCCCTACCTAGGGTGGAGGACTTCACGGGGCTTCCCGGTCGGGGCTTGAAGGCCGTGGTCGAGGGCCGGACCCTGCTGCTCGGCAGCCGCCGTTTGATGGAGGAGCAGGGCTTCGTAATGGACGTCCTGGCCGACGAGGCTGTAGCCCTGGAGGATGCCGGCCGCACGGTCATGTGGCTGGCCGAAGAAGATCATGGCGTACTCGGCTTTCTGGCCGTCAGCGACCCGATCAAGCCGACCGCCGCCGCCGCCGTGGCCGAACTGCGCCGCCTGGGCGTGGACACCGTCATGCTGACCGGCGACAACCGGCGCACCGCCAACGCCGTCGCCCGCGCGCTTGGCCTGACCGACGTCGTGGCCGAGGTTCTGCCCGAGGACAAGGCTCAGGCGGTGCGCGACCTTAAGGCGCGCGGCGGGGTGATCGCCATGGTTGGCGATGGGGTCAACGATGCGCCGGCCCTGGCCGAGGCCGATGTCAGCGTGGCCATGGGCACGGGGTCGGATGTCGCCATGCAGACCGCCGCCGTGACCCTGATGCGCGGCGATCCGGGGCTGATGCCGGCCGCGCTGGACGTGTCGCGGGCGACCTACGCCAAGATCCGCCAGAACCTGTTCTGGGCCTTCATCTACAACGTTGTCGGTCTGCCGCTGGCCGCACTGGGGTTGCTCAGTCCGGTGATCGCCGGGGCGGCCATGGCGTTCTCAAGCGTCAGCGTGGTGTCGAACGCCTTGTTGCTGCGGCGCTGGAAGCCGAAAGGGAACCGGCCATGAACATCTCCGTCGTTGCCGAGCAGTCCAACGTGCCGGCCAAGACCATCCGCTATTACGAGAGCATCGGTCTGATCTCCGCGCCACCGCGCAGCGAGGGCGGATACCGGGTCTATTCCGGGCGGGATGTCGAGACGCTGCGCTTTATTCAGCGGGCGCGTTCTTTGGGGTTTTCGGTCAAGGACGTTGGCGACCTGTTGGCCCTGTGGCACGACCGCAGCCGGGCCAGCGCCGAGGTCAAGGCGGTGGCCGAACGCCATGTGGAGGAAATCGAGCGCAAGATCGCCGATTTGGAAGGCATGCGGGCCACCCTGATGGATCTGGTGACCCGCTGCCACGGCGACGACCGTCCCGACTGCCCGATCCTGGATGGTTTGGCGGGGGCGGACGGTTGTTGCGCATAGTAGAGGCGCGGGGCCGTTTGTGTATTATGGGCGCCGTTTGAACCTTTTTCTCAGGACCGGCGTATCGTGGCTTCCCCCAAAGGCAAAACTCCCCGCAAAACAACCGCTTCGGCAGCGGCCAGGCCCCGCAAGCGGGCGCCCGCGAAACGTAAAGCCGCGCCACGCCGCAAAACCAGTGGCGGTGGCCGTTTACGCGGCCCGCTCGGCGTCGGGCTGGTCGCGGCTGGTTTATTGGTCGTGGGCGTTCTAGGGGGGTGGGCACTGGGGCTGTTGCGCGATGGCGTGGTCAAGGAAAAGACCATTGCCGAGGTTCCGGCCCCAGGCCCCAAGCCGGCTGCCCGTCCTGCCGCCGCACCACCGCCCGAACGCCCCGAAACGGGGTACAGCAAGAAGGAACTGGACGCTCTGGAGCGGGCCTTGAAGGCAGCCCAGGATGCGGCCGAATACCGTGACGGGTCGGTCTACGTTCCCGACACGCCGCCGGTCATCACGCCGACACGCCTGCCGCTGTGGGACCCCAAGGCCATCGACCAGCGGTTCGACCCGGATACGCCGCCGGTCGCCCAGCCGAAAACCGAAGGTCAGCGAAGGGTGGCAGAAACGCCCACTGCGCCACCTCCTGTCAAGCCACCTGCCGTCATGCCTCCGGCTGCTGTTCGTGCGCCTGAAGTGGCGCCACAACTGGTCGCGCTGCCCGCCCTTCCCGCAGGGGCGCCGGTGTGGCTAAGCAACGCGGTGGTGCCCCCGGAGATCGGGGGGCGGCCGATGATCGCCATCGTGATCGACGACATGGGTGTGGACCGTCGCCGGACCGGGCAGATCATCGCTCTTCCCGGTCCGGTGACGGCGTCCTTCTTGACCTATGCCCCCGACCTCAAGGCCCAGGCCAAGGCTGCACGGGCGGCCGGCAAGGAACTGATGGTCCACATGCCCATGGAGCCGGATAATCCGACCCTGGACGCGGGGCCTGGCGCTCTCAAAACCGCCATGCAGCCGGCCACGGTCAAGGAGCATTTTGCCGACGGGCTCGACAGCTTTGCCGGATACGTCGGCGTGAACAACCATATGGGCAGTCGTTTTACGGCTCAACCCGACAGTATGCGGCCGGTCATTGAGATGCTGCGCGAACGGGGCCTGTTCTGGCTGGACAGCCGCACCACAGGCAAGCCGGCCGGTCCGGCATTGGCCCGTACCCTGGGGGTGCCGTTCGCCGAGCGCAACATCTTCCTCGACCACTTCAACAACGTGGAAGGTGTGCGCGCTCAACTCGTCAAGCTTGAGGAGGCGGCCCGCAGCCAGGGGTACGCGGTCGGCATCGGCCACCCCAAGGACCACACCATCCAGGCCCTGCGCCAATGGCTGCCGACCCTGAAGGCCAAGGGTTTCGTTCTTGTTCCCATGTCCGCCGTGGTGCGCGTGCGCCACCCGGAAGGCTGAATCTCATCACCTAGGAGACGATTGATGCGCAAGACCTATGATGTTGACGGCATGACCTGCGGCGGATGCGCCAATACCCTGCGCAACGCCCTGACGGCCGAAATCCCCGCCGCATCCGTGGATGTGGATCTGGCGGGCGCCAAGGTGAGCGTGGAGCCGGCCGACGACGCCGCCGTGCAGCGCGCCGTCGAGGCGGCCGGGTTCACTTACCGGGGCGTGGTTGAGGCCTGAGTTATAAGGCCGGGAGGCAAGCCGCGCGTAGCGCATTAAAAGGCGACTGTGTCTGCCTGCGGCGCAAGAAGATGCGCAGAAACTGTTCATGGGTTCCAAGGGCCGCTCGGCCCTTGGCGGGTGCGGGCAGAGCCCGC
>LAEA01000252.1 GCA_000961745.1 Rhodospirillaceae bacterium BRH_c57
CAGGGGGGGCGAGGGCGCAACACTCCCCGCGCACCGGGCTGGATGTCGCGCGAACTTTGGACCCACCTCAGGGGGCGGGTTGCGCCAAATCATCGGCCGCCCCATACTCCGCCGCAACGCCTTTTCGCGCGCCACTTCCACGAGTTTGACCCATGAAGCTGACCATCAACGGCGATCTCCACGACCACCCCGACGGCCTGACGCTCCAGGAGCTTCTGCACGCCATCGGCCTGGACGCCCGTAAGGTCGCCGTGGAGCGCAACCGCGAAATCGTTCCCAAGTCCCAGTATGGCGACGTTGTCCTGGCGGACGGCGATGCGCTGGAGATCGTTCATTTCATCGGGGGTGGCTGAAGCCCATGACGCAGTTTGACACTCAGGACACCTTTGAAGTCGCCGGTCTGCGCTTTTCGGCGCGGCTGCTGGTTGGCACCGGCAAGTACAAGGACTTCGAGGAGACCAAGCTCGCCATCGAGGCCAGCGGGGCCGAGATCGTCACCGTGGCGGTGCGCCGGGTCAACCTGTCCGACCCCAGCCAGCCGATGCTGGTCGATTACGTGGACCCCAAGAAATACACCTACCTGCCCAACACCGCCGGGTGCTTTGATGCCGACAGCGCGGTGCGTACCCTGCGCCTCGCGCGCGAGGCCGGCGGCTGGGAGCTGGTCAAGCTGGAGGTGCTGGGCGACCAGAAGACCCTGTACCCCAACATGGTCGAAACCCTGAAGGCGGCCGAAGTCCTCATCAAGGAGGGCTTCAAGGTGATGGTCTACTGCTCCGACGATCCCATCCTCGCCAAGCAGCTTGAGGACATGGGGTGCGTGGCGATCATGCCGCTCGGCTCGTTGATCGGGTCGGGGCTGGGCATCATCAACCCTTATACCATCCGCCTCATCAAGGAGACGGTGAGCGTTCCCGTGCTGGTCGATGCCGGTGTGGGCACGGCGTCGGACGCCGCCATCGCCATGGAACTGGGCTGCGACGGCGTGTTGATGAACACCGCCATCGCCGCCGCCAAGGACCCCATCGCCATGGCCCGCGCCATGAAGCTGGCGGTCGAGGCCGGGCGTCTGGCCTATCATGCCGGGCGGATGCCTAAGAAACTCTACGCCGATCCGTCCTCGCCGCTGGCCGGGCTTATCTGAACAACCCGCTAGGTCATGTGACAACCTTGCCGCACCCGGCTACACTGGATGAAAATCCAATCGTAGCCGGGAGACGCGCCATGGATCTGACCCTGTTGACGCCGACGCGGATCCTTGCTGGCGGGGGCGCCGTCCGCCGCCTGCCCGAGGTGCTGAAACACCTGGGGTGTTTGCGGCCGCTGGTGGTGACCGACCACTTCCTGTCGCGCTCGCCCTTGCTGGGGCGCCTGACCGCACCGCTGGACGCGGCGGGCATCCGCCATTCGCTCTATCCCGACTGCATTTCCGACCCGACCACGGAGGAGGTCCGCACCGGCGTCGAGGTCATGGGCGCGGGCGATTTCGATTGCCTGATCGCCTTTGGCGGCGGCAGCCCCATGGACACCGCCAAGGCCATGAACATCCTCTACGCCGGGGGCGGGGAGATGCGCGACTGGAAGGTGCCCAAAAGCGCTGACCTGCCGGTCCTGCCGCTGGTCTGCGTGCCGACCACGGCTGGCACCGGGGCCGAGGTCACCAAGTTCTGCGTCATCACCGACGCCGAGGGCGAGGTCCATGAGAAAATGCTCATCATGGGCGCCGCCTGCCTGCCCGATGCGGCGATCATCGACTATGAGTTGACCTTGGACCTGCCGGCGCGCATCACCGCCGACACCGGCATCGACGCCATCACCCACGCGCTTGAGGCCTATGTCAGCGTCAAGGCCAACCCCTACAGCGATGCCATGGCCCTCGCGGCGCTCGGCCAATTGTTCCCCAACATCCGCACGGCGGTGCGCGAGCCCCACAACGCGGCGGCGCGCGAGGCGATGATGCTGGGCGCGACCCTGGCCGGGCTGGCGTTCTCCAATGCCTCGGTGGCGCTGGTCCACGGCATGAGCCGGCCCATCGGCGCGTTCTTTCACGTCCCGCATGGGCTGTCCAACGCCATGCTGCTGCCGGCCGTGACAGCTTTTTCGGCTGAGGCCGCGCCCGTGCGATATGCAGCGGCGGCCCGCGCCATGGGCTGCGCCGGGTCGGGCGATGATGACGCGGCGGCCATCACTTGCTTGATCGACGGATTGGCCGCCCTCAACGCCGACTTGGAAGTGCCCACCCCCCGCGTATGGGGCATCGAGGAAACCAGATTCCTCGGTTTGGTCGAAACCATGGCCGCGCAAGCCCTGGCCTCAGGCAGTCCGGCCAACAACCCCAAGGTCCCGACGGCCGAAGAGATCGCCGCGCTGTACCGGAGGTGTTTCGGGTAGGGGACGTGGAGAGGGAAAAGGCGAGCTCTGCCCGCGCCCGCCAGGAGACTCGGTCTCCTGGACCTCGCTAATTTGACCTTGATGCAAAGCCGCGCGCAGCGCAGAAAACGGCAGGGATTATCTGCCTGCGGTGCAAGTGAAGGCATAGCCGAAACTCATGGGTTCCAAGGGCCGTTCGGCCCTTGGCGGGTGCGGGCAGAGCCCGCGTTCCCGACCCACTTTCCGCTCCTTACCCCTTGCTGCCCTTGCGGGTTTCGGCAATGGCGTGCTTGAGGGTTTCGGCGTTGGCCGCGCCGGGCAGCAGGATTTCGCCAACGGCGAACGCCGGGGTGCCGCCGATGCCCATGCTTTCGGCCAGCTTGCGGTTTTCCAGCAGTTCTGCCTGGATGGCCGGGCTGGCGGCGTCCTTGGCCAGGCGCTCGGCATCAAGGCCGACGTCCTTGGCGATCTTGGTCAGGCTTTCCTCGGTGTAAGCGCCGCGATGGCGCATCAGGGCCAGGTGATAGGGCTCGTACTTGCCCTGCGCGCGGGCGGCCAGGGCGAAGCGTGAGGCGACCACTGACTCGGCGCCGAGGATGGGGAACTCCTTGATGACAAAGCGCACCTTGCCGTCGCTTTCGACGACGTCGAGGACGGTGTCCATGACCGACTTGCAGTAGCCGCAGCGGTAATCCATGAATTCGACCAGGGTGACGTCGCCCTTGGGGTTGCCCATGACGGGGTCGTTGGGCGCGTTGTACAGCGCCTGGGCGTTGGCCTTCACGGCGGCGCGCTGGCGGGCCTGGGCGGCGTGCTCTTCCTGGGCCTGTAGGGCGCCGAAGGCTTCGCGCAGGATGTCGGGATTGTTGACCAGGGTATCGCGGATGAGGGCGCGCACGGCGTCCTTCTGGGCATCGGTGAGGGCGGAGGTGGCCAGGGCGGGATCTTGGGCGGGATCTTGGGCCTGGGCGGGCGCCGTGGCGGTCACGGCAAGGGCCAGGGCGGAGGCGGTCAGGAAGCGGCGCAGCCGGGACATGGATAATCCTTCAGTCGGATATGGGCAACATAGGCGCCACTATGGCGCGTTCAGGGGCCTGGGGGCAAGTCACCGCTCCGTGAGGAAACCGACTGCTCAGCGCCGATCCTCGGCGGCCTTTTCCTGAGCCCGGCGGGCTTCCTGGCCGAGGTCATCCAGGCGCAGCCACAGCGGGTCGGCCTGCGGGATCAGGCGCTGCGCCTTGCCCACATGATAGGCCGCCTGGGCCGGATCGCCGGTCAGCATGGCGTATTCGGCCATGGCATAGGCGGCGTGGCCCTCCATGCCCTGGCGTCCCTGGGACATGCCCATCAGCCGCCATGCAAAGGCGTTGCGGGGTTCCTGATTGAGGGTGCGGCGCAGCACCGCCTCGGCGCGCTTCAGGTCCTCGGGGCGGCCGCTTTCGACCAGGGCGTGGGCCAGGCTGAGAGTGATGAGCGGCTCGTCCGGGGCCAGGGCGACGGCCTGTTCATAGGCTTCGCGCGCTTCGGGGATGCGGCTGTTTTCCAGCAACATCTGCCCCTTCAACTCGTGGAAGAACGGGTCCTGCGGGCTTTCGGCCAGCAGGCTGTCGACCAGCGGCCGGGCGTTCGCCAGGTCGCCGCGCCGGAAATAGGCGATGGCGCGGGCGTAGCGGGCGGCCACGCTATCGTTGCCCTCGGGGTAGCGTTGCAGGGTGCGGGCCTGCGGTTCCAGGAAGGCGAACAGTTTGGCGACCAGCCGGTCATGGGTCAGTTGCTTCGGGGTCGGGGCACCCTCGGCCACCGGCGGTTCGGCATCGACGTGATTGCGCACGGACGCAACGCGCTCGGCGGTCAGCGGGTGGGTGCGGACGTAAGGGTCCTGGCTGGCCGACACCAGGATTTCCTGGTCGCCCAGGATGTCGAAGAACTCCAGCAGGCCGCGTGCCGACTGCCCGGTCTGGTCCAGGATGCGCAGGGCGAACTGGTCGGCGGCGCTTTCCTGGGTGCGGGTGAAGGCAAAGAAATTGCGGGTTGCCGCGTGCTGGCCCAGCGACATGGCGGCCATGCCGACATCGCCCCGCCCCGACGCCATGCCGGCCACCGCGCCCAGCGCCATGGCGGCCAGCGAGGTGATGGTCGCCCGCTCGATCTCGTCTCCCAGGCGGGCCACGTGGCCGCCCGCGATATGGCCGATTTCGTGGGCGATGACGCCGGTCAACTGATCCGGGGTGTCGGCCCGCATCAAAAGGCCACTGTGGATGAACAGCCGGTTGCCCGTGGTGACGAAGGCATTCAGCGACGGATCGTTGAGAATGCGGATGGTGACCGCGTCCACCGGCACGCCGGCCGCCGTCAACAGTGGATTGGTGTAGGAGCGGATGATACGTTCTACTTCCGCGTCGCGGATGAGCGACGGCCCGCGCTGGGCCCAGGCCACTCCGCCCGACGCTCCTGTCGTCAACAACGCCAGGCCGAATGCAACGATGACCGACAAGGACGCTAGCGTGCGCACCGACCAAATCCCCAACAGTTCGCTTCAACGTAAGATGAGCCGGGCGGCGCGTCAACGCACCGCCGGAAGAACCTCTCTGGCCGTGGCGGTTTCGGCCGTGATGCTGGCCGGGTGCTGGGACCCCGCGAAGGACCTCAAAGTGGGGACCATCGGGTATGTGACCGGGTTCGCCGGCGCCGTCGCGGTGGATGAGCCGCGCGCCGCCCTGGTCGCCCGCGACGCCCTCAGCGCCGGGGGCTCGGCGGTCGATGCGGCGGTGGCGGCAGCCTG
>LAEA01000053.1 GCA_000961745.1 Rhodospirillaceae bacterium BRH_c57
GCGGGCTCTGCCCGCACCCGCCAGGAGCCACGGGCTCCTGGACCTCGTTGAATAGAAAGCAAAGCCGCGCGTAGCGCAAAAAAATCAACGTTGTCTGCCTGCGGCACAAGAAAAAACTCAGAACCCCCCTCATGGGTTCCAAGGGCCACTCGGCCCTTGGCGGGGCCGGGCAGCGCCCGGTCCTTCCTCACCCGTTAACGATATACCCGCCGTTGGGGTGCAGCACCTGGCCAGTGAAGTAGGAGGCATCGGCGCTGGCCAGAAAGACGTAGCTGGGGGCGACTTCCTCGGGTTGCCCGGCGCGGCCCATAGGGACCTGCTTTCCGAACGAGGCGACCTTCTCGTCGGGAAACGAGGCCGGGATGAGCGGCGTCCAGATCGGCCCCGGCGCCACGCCGTTGACCCGGATGCCCTTGTCGACCAAGGCCAGGGCCAGGGACCGCGTGAAGGCCAGTTCGGCGCCCTTGGTGGTTGAATAGGCGATCAGCCCAGCGTTGCCCTTGTAGGCGTTGACGCTGGTCGTGTTGATGATCGCACCGCCGTCCTTCATGTGCGGCACGGCGGCCCGGCAGAAGTAGAAATAGGCGTGGATGTTGGTCCGGAACACGCGTTCCCACAGTTCGGGCGTGACCTCCATGAAGTCCTCGGTCTTGTGCTGTTCCGACGCGTTGTTGACCAGCACGTCGAGGCACCCGTAGGCCCTCAGCGTTTCATCGACACAGCGTTCGCAGAAGGCCCGGTCGCCCACGTCGCCGCGCAGCAGGATGCAGCGTTGCCCCTCGGCCTCGACCATGGCGCGGGTGTCCTCGGCATCGATGTCCTCCTCAAGGTAGACGATGGCGCTGTCACAGCCCTCGCGCGCGAAATGCACCGCGACGGAGCGTCCGATGCCGCTATCGCCCCCGGTGATGAGGGCAACCTTGCCCCTGAGTTTGTCGCTGCCCTTGTAGTCGTCGCGGATGACGCCGGGCTGCGGGTCCATGCGGTGTTCACGGCCGGGCTGGGACTGGTGCTGCGGGGGGAAGGGTGTGTCGGCGGGCATCGCTCATCCTCCAATCAGCGGAAAAAGGGCGGTCAGCGGAAAAGGGGCGGCACCCCGCACCACCGTTTCGAATGGTTCCGGGGTGCCACGCGAAGGGCGTGCGTCAGTGCGCTTTTTTCTTCATGTCGGCATATTTCTTGGCCATCTCCTCGGACTCTTCGTCGCTGACGGCTTCGCGGGCCTGAGGGAACATCTCGTCCTCCTCATCGTGAATGTGATGCTCCAGGGAGGCCTTGAGTTCCTTGACCATTTCAATGAACTCGTCGGAGGTCTTGTCCATCTTTTCGAGCTTGGCCAGCATCTGCTTGGCGTCCTTGTGCTCGCCGAGGGCGTCCTTGACCTCTTCCTTGGCTTCCTTGTCCTTCTTGTCGGCGCGGAAGGTCGGGTAGAACACCTCCTCCTCGAACTTGGTGTGGATCTCCAGTTCGGTCTTCACCTTGTCGAACAGATCCTCGCGGGTCTTCTTGGCGCCGTTTCCAGACGCGATCAGACGATCCAGCGCGGTGCGCACGGTTTCGTGATCCTTTTGAAGCATGTCGTAAATCTGGGGCATGAAGGTCTCCATACTCGTTGCCTAACCACAACGGCCAACCGGCCCTGCGGGGTTCGCGGCGGAGCAATGGAGAACTGGTCAGTTGACCGCTGTGGGCGCCTGGGGGGGCGCCTGGGGGGACGCCTGGGAGAGCGCCTGAGCTGGGTGGCCGTGGACAGCATCCACCGACTGCTTGCGCAGCACCACGGTGACGCTGGTTCCGCCTTCGATGCCATCCTCGATCAGCACCTCGCCGTCCAGGCTTTCGGCGATGCGCCGGACGATAGACAGGCCGATTCCGGTGCCCCGGTAGTCAGTGACCCTGTGCAGGCGCTCGAACACCTGAAGGACGCGCTCACGGAAACGGGGCTCGATCCCGATGCCGTTGTCGGTCACCCGAAGGTACACGTCATTGGCGGATGCTCCCCCCTCCACCACGATCTTCAGGGGAATGTCGGGACGGCGGAACTTCACCGCATTTTCCAGCAGCACCACCATAATGTCGCGCAGGCGGGGCCGGTCGATCACCACGTCGGGCAGCGGCATGACGATAATATCGGCTGCGGCATCCCCGATAACGTCAGTCAGCCGCAATCGTGCCTCGTCCACGGCCCAGGCGGCGTTGACCAGTTCCACGTCGCCGCGCGGTTGATCGGCCGACAGATAAACCTGGACGTCCTGCAACAGCGCGCGCAGGTGCGCCGCGTTCTCGGTGATGAAGCCCAGCGACACCTGGGCGTCCGGCAGGTCTTCAAGGGCGGGGCCGAGCGTCCGTTCAAGCCGCGTCGAAAAACTCGTCAGGCGGCGGACCGGTTCCTGTAGATGGTGGGCGGTGACTTCGGCAAAACGGCTGAGTTCGGCATTGCTGCGGCCCAGACGCTCGATCAGTTCCTCGCGCTGGCGCTCCATGTCGTGGCGGTCGCTGACGTCATGGCCGATCACCAGGATTTCCACGCCGGTGCTGAGCGAAATGGCCGCAACGGTCAGGTCGACCACGACAGTTCGGCCGCTATTGGTGTGGTGAACCCCGGTGAAGCGATCCACACGCCCGGCCGCAGCCTCGGCCACGGCACGCTTCAGGCGGCCCACCTGGACCGGGTCGGTGCGCCACCACGGGGTGTCCCAGAACGGGTGGCCGATAACGTCCTGATCGCGTGCGTCGATGACCTGCAGAGCCGCCGGGTTGACCTTGATGAGCGTGCCGTCGCGCTTCAGCAGCGCAAGCAGCAGAACGCTCTGCTGGAAGGTCGCGCGAAACCGCTGTTCACTGTCCATCAACCCATGGACGGCGCCATCGGTTTCCTCGGCCATCAGGTTGAAAGCCTCGGCAATGCGGCCGATTTCGTCGTCGGAGCGCACCGGGATGCGGTGGTCGCGGTGGCCTTCCTTGAAGCTGCGGATGCCGCCGACCACCTCCGATACACGGCGCCCCAGGGTGCGCGAGAACATCGTCGCAATGCCCAGCGATGCCGCCATCAGCACGGCAGCCAGGATCCACAGGCCGACCTGGGCTCTGGTGAAGATGGTTTCCACATGGGAACTCAGCGCGTTGACGCTGTGCCGGGTGCGTTGTGCGAAGGCCAAGGCGATGCCGTCGATCAGCCCGCTGATTTCCTGGGCCGGCGCGTGAAACCGGGTCAGGTTGACGCCAACGGTCACATAGCCGAACCCGCGCTCGCTGTCGGCGTAAGGGCCGGTGTAATAGGGGATGGGTGCGGCGGTATTGAGCTTGGACACGCCGCTCCAGAAAATCTGGAACGACCCTGAACCGCCACCAATGGTCAGGTCATGCCAGCCGCTGCACTGTGGCGCAAAGTTCAGGTAGCGGCAGTCGGCGGCCACCGTGCCCTGCCGCAACTGCTCCATGGATGGCCGCTTGTTCAGGGACTGGCCATCAAACACCGGCGCGGCGGCCAGAAATTCTTCTATTGGCAGGCCACTGTCCTGCCACTGGCGATACATGCCTTCTTCAAGCCACGGCGGCACCAGGGCGCCTGTTTCGGCATCGTACCCGACGATATAGTAATGGCGCGGATGGGTGATCGTCCGCCCCTTGTGGTCGAGCATGAAGGCATAGTTGCCATCGGTCGGGTCAGGGGTGGCCGCATAGCGGTCGTCGGTCGGGTCAAGCGTGTCGGTGAAGGCCGCCAAGTGGCGCTGGTCGAGGGCCAGGGTGACGTAGCCTGTCACCACCCCGTTGCGCACCACCGGCGTGGCCCACCGCACGATGCCCTTGAACCGTTGCCCGACCGGATTTTCCACACCGGCATAGGCCGAGGTCCTGGGCAAGTACGGGATGCCTGCCGCCTCGGCCGCACTCGGCGTGAACGGGCCGATGACGTTGGTCCCCTGATAGACGCCGATCATCTCGGAGACGTGGATCTCGCCCGGTTGCAGGGCACGCAGGGCGTCAAAGTAGTTTTCCGCCCGCGCAAAGGTGTTCTCCCGCTGGCGGATGTCACGCAGATCGGTTGGCAACGCGGGGTCGGTGGTGACCTTGAGGCGCTCCCGGCCGTCCAGGCCGATCAGGGTCATTTCCAGGTAGAGGGCCTGCGGCGTGCCGAGGCCGATCTGTTCGGGAGGGCGTTCCTTCCACAGCCGCCGCTGCGCCGCCGCGTCGGGCTGCGCGCCCTCCGACGGCACCACCAGGGCGGGGCTCTCCGAGGCGGCGTCGTCGGCCGGTTCCCAGCCGCTGCCATCAGCCTTGAGGCGCCACGCAACGGCGCTTTGCGGCACGGGACCCACGCTGTGCTTCAGAAACGCGCCATAGGCCGCCGCATCGGCCGGCAGGGTGGCGGCGTAAAGGACGTCTTGGTCGCGTTGATGAAGGAAAAGGGCCACAGAGCGGGCCAGATCCGTGGTCATGCGCTCGATTTCCTGGCGGACCCGTTCGTCCAGGCCTTCCGATGCATGGGTCACGGCGGCATCGCGCATATCGGGGGCGGCCGTCAAAAGGGCTTCGGCAACCTCGGCAATGCTAATGCGGATGCTGTCCTGAAGGCGCGAACCGACCAGTTCGGCGTTGATCGCAATAATGAACACTGGGACCAGAACGACCACAAACAACAGCAAAAGGAGCTGCGTCCCCAGGGGCAATGAGCGCCAGGGCCACAGTTTCCTCCGGTTGCCGCCGTGCGGCGGCACACCAGGATGTTCCGGTTGGCTACCCAATCGCCCAGCCCCCAGACACATACCCTGCGGGCACGACCCGCCCTGCCCTTATACACTGGCTTCGGGCCGTCACATATCCCTACTCTTTCGCGGGATTACGATTTTTTGCCGTGAAACTCCTCGTGAACGAAGGGGAAGATTGACCGTCTGGTAACGCCTTCAACCAAGGTCGATAACCTGACCTTCGGCGCCGCGCAGCCACGCCCGAACGGCACCGCTTTCGACGAACACCCGCCGCGCGGCGGACTCTGGCAGCAGGACAAGGGCCGTAGAGAGTGCGTCGGCCTGCATGGCGCTCACGGCCTGGACGGTGACGCTGCGCCACACCCCGCCGCCTCCGGTGGCCGGATTGACCAAGTCTCCGTCATCCGCCGAGGTTGCCAGGGCGGCATTTTCGAGCCCCACGGGGGCCTCCTCGGCGCCGGGCGCCACTCGCCAGGGCCGTCCGCCGGGGTGCCGCCCCACGGCCCGCGCCTCGCCCAGGTCGATCAGCACAGAGTCGTACCCCCGGCGGCGCAAGACTTCGGCCACGCGGTCGGTGACATAGCCCTGGGCGATGCCGTTCAGGGTGACCTGCATCCCCGGCCGGGCCAGCCGCACGGCGGCCGGCGTCACCTCCACGCCGCGCCAGTCCACCAGGGCGAGGCGTTCAGGTGTCCGCGCCTGCCCCCACAGCGGTTGCACCGTCACGTCAAAGGCACCGCCGGACAACCGGGACACGGTTTCCGCATGGCTCAGGACCTCGACCAGTTCCAGGGGCGGCGCGGCCAGGGCGCCGTCGCGGTTCAGCCGGCACAAGGCCGAGGTCGGCCGGTACAGGCTCAGGATGCTCTCCAGGCGGTCGATTTCCTTCAGCGCCGCGTCGATCGCCTCCCCGGCACCCGGCCCCGGCAACAGCATCTCGGCCTCCGCCCCTAGAGCCGTACCGCGCCAACGGACGATGTCGTGCGGGCGGGCGAGGGCGGGGCCTCCGGCAAAAGCGAGGGCCGCGGACCCTGCGGCAATGGTCAGGAAGCGGCGGCGGGTGAGTGGCATCAGTGACCTCCTCCGGAATGGGACATGGTCGGTGCCTGCTCCCCTTCCCCAAGCACATAATCCTCGGGGATGGCGTCCCAGGCGACGATGTCCCCGCCATGATCGGCGGCGAACGCCTCGGCGGCGGCGGGGTCGGTGAAGGGAACGGCCTCGGGCATGCCCATGCCCCCGGTCCGGTCAGAACGGATGACGTAGACGGCGGCGGCGGCCGGAACCCAGACCTGCGGGTTATCCCATCCCTCGGACGCCGCCATATCGGTCACGTAGATCGCCGTGATGTCGCGGGCCTCGCCGGGCAGCACGGTGAAGGCGACGGCATCGCGCACAGCCGGGAACCATAACGGTTCCTCCTGGCTTTCCAGGTGTATCTGGGCCTTGGGACCCTGGTGA
The DNA here is from genome assembly GCA_000961745.1 of Rhodospirillaceae bacterium BRH_c57. GTDB lineage: Bacteria > Pseudomonadota > Alphaproteobacteria > Rhodospirillales > Rhodospirillaceae > Cauispirillum. Next base: position 6,171 of record LAEA01000053.1, read on the forward strand.
TCGACCAGGATCATATGGCCGAAGTAGGTGACGGCCTCGCGCGTTGGGGCGACGGGAGGCGGCGCCTCGGCCACCTCCTGCTCCTCGCCGCAGGCGGTGAGGGTGAAGACCATCAGGAAAGGTGCCAGCCAGCGCAGTCGCATCAGATTTCCCTCCGTGTGAAGACCAGCCCGGCGATGCCCAGCGGAACCGCAATCCAGGCCACCAGGGCGGCCAGGGCGGCAAAGGGCGAAATGCCCTCGGATACCGCGCCGAACCCCGCGACGTCGGCCGCCGCCTCGAAACTGGTCAGAGTGACCAGCCGATAGGCGTCGGCCGGGTTGAGCATCAGCAGAGCCGGCAGGATGTCGCCGATGATGCCCTGCCCGCCCGTGGCCACCAGCACCCCCAGCAGACCCATGTCGTAGAGCACCACCATCAGCAGCCACACGGCCACCGCAGCACCGGCCGCCGTGGTGCGCTCGGCGACCAGGACGCTGACCAGATGGCCGATGGCGATGAACGACCAGCCAAGCAGCACGCTCGCCCCGACCAGCCCGGCAAAAGCCCGCCACTCCCCGGCCGACGGCGCCTGGACCAGGCTCACCGCGACGGCGGCCAGCCCGAACCCGACGATGGTGGCAAAGGCCAAAATGGCCGCCTGCCCAACGAACTTCCCGGCCAGCACTTGCCACCGGCTGATCGGATGGGCCAGCAATAGCAGCAGGGTCCCCTGCTCGGCCTCACCCACGATGGCGTCAAAGGCCAGCAACAGGGCAATCAGCGGCAGCAGGTAGATGGCGAGCGAGGCCAGCGACACCACGGTGACGGCCAACCGCCCGGCCGCCACATCCCCGGTTGGCGCCGCCCCGATGAAGGCCAGCGCCAGGGCCAGCAGGGCAAGCAGCAGGGTGGCGGCGGCAACCCATCGGTTGCGCAGGCCCTCGCGTATTTCCTTGCCGGCGATGGTGGCGATGGGGCTCATGGCAACGGCCCCTTCAGAAGAGCGGGCGGCAGCCCGTCCGCGACAGCGGAAACCCTGCACAGAACACTCATTCGGCGGCCTCCCTACGGGCGGTGTCGGCACGATCCGTCTCGGCGCCGTAATGGGTGTAGATGTCTTCCAGACTGGGCGGGATGACCTCCAGGTCGTCCACCGGCTCCATGGCGAGTTGGCGGATAGCGGCCATCTTTTCCTCCGGCCGGACCTCCAGGCGCCGTTCCGTGCCGTCCTTGACCGCGCGGATGCGCACCGGCAGGTCGGCATGGCGGCGCAGGCCGTCCAGGGTGTCGCAAGCGACCAACCGACCGTGGCTGAGGATGGCGATACGCTCGGCCCGCAGTTCCAGTTCAGTCAGGACGTGCGAGGAAATCAGCACCGTGGTTCCGGCGTCGCGCAGGTCACGCAGGATGCCGTAGAAGGCCTGCCGCAGCACCGGGTCCAGCCCCGTGGTCGGTTCATCCAACAGCAGCAGCCGGGGGTGGCCCAGCAGCGCCTGCGCCAGACCGAGGCGCTGGCGCATTCCCTTGGAATAGGTCCGCACCGGCTTGTGCGCGGCGTCGGACAGGCCGACCCGGTCCAGCAGGGTTTCGGCATCGTCCAGGCTGGCGCCCTTGAGGCGGGCATAGAAGCGCAGCACCTCCCGCCCCTTCATGCCGCCGGAAAACGACACGTTCTCGGGCAGGAAGCCGATGTGCTTGCGGTGGTGCGGCCCCGGCGGTGCGCCGAGCAGCGTGATCTCGCCCGAGGTCGGTCGGGTCAGGCCCAGCAGCAGCTTCATCAGGGTGGTCTTGCCGGCCCCGTTGTGGCCCAGCAGGGCGAGCATCTCGCCCTCCCCCACCTCCAAGGTCAGGCCGTCGAGCGCATGGAGATTGCGGTAGTGCTTGCAAAGATCGTGGACGCTCAGCGCGCTCATCATGAGCCTCCTGTTCGGGCGGGAGGACGCATCAGGGGATGGGTGTCCACGACACCGCCCGGCAACACCGCCGGAAACGCTGATTGAGCCCATTTCAGGACCTGGATCGCCGGGCTCGCCATCAACAGCTTGGCCGCCGGGGCACGCCACAGCACTTGGTCCACCAAGCCGTTGGGCCGGTAGGTACGGTCGCCGATGCCGTCGCCGTCGAGGTCGAAGGCCGCGTTGTCGGACCAGTAGTTGCCCACGCCATCCTCCGTCCAGACGATGTTGCGCGTGCCGACGTACTTGACCTGGGTACGGTTGCCGATGAAGGCGTTGCGGGTAACGGTGTTGCGCTCCGACCCGGCGGTGAAGTGGATGCCGATGCCGCAGCCCTGGAAACGGTTCTCGGCAAAGCGGTTCTTGTGGGCATTGTAGATGAACACGCACTTGTCGGACCCGCCGGTCACCACGTTGCGCTCCACCCTTGCCTCGTTGGCGTAGTTGAGCAGCAGCCCGTGGTCGCGGTCGCCCCGGCTGACGTTGTTGCGCGCCCGGATGCGGTGCGAAAACATGATGACGTAGCCGGCGTGGTTGCCAATGGACACGTTGTCCCGGATGGTTGAATCGTTCGTATACATATAATGGATCGCAAACCGCAGATCCTCGAACGTGTTGCCGGCGAAGGTGTTGTTCTTCGATGTGGTCGTGAACACGCCGTCGCGGCCGTGGCGGATGCGGTTGTCCACCACCTGCGACCCCGGCGCGTTCCACAGGTGAACGCCGTTGCCGCGCTCGCTCATGCGCAGGTCGCTACGCCCGGTGATGACGTTGTCGCGCACCAGGGCGGCGGGCGATCCCTTGAGGAACACCCCGAACAGGTTGCCCTCGATGCGGTTGTCCTCGATCAGGGCGTTGCTGGCGGTGCGCTGCACATAAACACCGGCATGTTCCTCCGACAGGCTCGTGCCCGACCCGGTAATGGTCAGGCCGCGCACCGTCACGTCGGACGCGGTGATGGTGATGACGGAGCTTTCCCCGTCGCCCTCGATGACCGCGCCAGCCTCGCCGACCAGCACCACCGGCTTGTCGAGGACCAGCGGACCGGCATGGGTTCCGGCCTCCACGCGCACCACCGCCCCCGGCGCCGCCTGCGCAATGCGTTCGGCAAGCGGCACCTCAAGGGCACGGGAGGGGCCGGCGGTCACCAGGACCGCCAGCACCACCGCGAAGGAAAGCCAGAGACGCACCTTAGGCCCCGACCGGCTCGACCAACATGCGCCCGCGCATTTCCATGTGCAGGGCATGGCAGAACCACTGGCAATAGTACCAGTGCACGCCGGGCCGGTCGGCGGTGAACCGCACCGAGGCCGTAGCCTGCGGCCCGATTTCCATAGCCAAGCCATAGTTCGCCAAGGTCCAACCGTGGGTCAGGTCGTCCACGTCGTCGATATTGGTGATGATGACGGTGACATCCTCGCCCTGCTTAACCGTGAACTTTTCCATGGAGAACTGCGGCGCGAAGGAGTGCATGACCACATAGACCCGTCCATCCTTGCGGATGACGTCGCTGGCGGTTTCCGGGTCAAGACCCAGGCTGCGGACCAGTTCAACGGTCGGGGCGAAGATCGAATCCGCCCGATCCCAAGTGCGACGCGGGTTGACGACGTCGGCCCGGACCAGGATGCAGTCGTGCGGTTCGGCATAGGTCGGGCCGTCGTGGACGATCTTCATGGGCCGGTCGCCCCGAATATCGATCAACTGATCGTTCTCGGGCTTCAGCGGCCCCACGTTGAGGAAGCGGTCCTTGGAGAACTTGTTGAGGCTGACCAGATAGTTGCCATCGGCTTCCTTGGTTTCGCCCATGGTGGTGTGGTTGTGGCCGGGCTGATAGTGCACATCGATCTTTTCAATGATCGGGTCAACGTCCTGACCATTGAACTTCTGAATGGCCTTTTCGATGTTCCACTTCACTGCCTGACTGTCGATGAACACGGTCGTATAGGCATTGCCGCGCCCGTCGAATGCGGTGTGCAGCGGGCCGAGACCCAGTTCCGGTTCGGCCACCACGACGCCGCGCGGCTCGATCTTGTCGGCGAACAGGTCGGGGAACCTGCGCACGTCCAGCACGGTCACGGTCGGCGACAGCTTGCCGTTGACGCAAACGTGGATGCCGTCCGGCGCGGTGTTGATGCCGTGCGGGCTGGTCGAGATCGGGACGTAGCGGGTGTACTTGGAGTTGGCCGCCTTGCGCCCGTCGAGCACCTTGACGCCCCTCATTTCGGTGAAGTCGCCGGCTTTGATGCCCTCCTCGATGGCCTTGGTGTCGAAGATGACCACCCAATCCTGCTCTGCCGCCGTCATATCGGTCAGCGTCATGCCCATTTCGGAGTTGTAGCAGGTCGAGAACGCGTAACGGCCCTGGTAGTCGCAATCCACGTTGTCGAGGTTGCCGTCGACGATAACCTGCCAAGCCACCTCCATCGCCTCGCCGTCAACAGCGGTAAAGATGGTGCGGTAGGTGGAGATGTCCTCCATGTTCTTGCCATCGTTGGGCAAGGGCGCTTCGTGCTCGCCATTGCAGAACACGTAGCCGGTCTTGGGGAACTTCTGCGGACGCATCCCGTGGATGTCGTGGGCGTTGGGGATCTCGATGATCTTGTCGGGCTTCATGACGTCGCAGCGGACGCGGACGACGCGCGTGTTGGCCTTGTCGTTGGCCCAGATGTAGCGCCCGTCATAGGTGCCATCGGTGAACGACATGTGGGGATGGTGCAGGTCGCCGTTGGGGTAGATGCCCTTGAAGCCCTTTTTGTCGAGGAACTCCTTGGTTTCGGGCAACAGGCCCTCGGTCAGGATGCGGCGGCTTTCCTCGGTAACACCCCAGCCGGTGGCGCTGTCGATGTTGAAGCAGGGAATGCGCATCAGCTCACGCATGGACGGAACGCCGAAGATGCGCATTTCGCCGCACTGCCCCGACGACCAGAACCCGTAGTACTCATCCAGTTGGCCGGGATGAATGATGTAATCCTCCGACTCCTGCGCCGCGGCCGGCTTCGACCCGCCGGTGGAGCCGGCGAACAGCGCCGCCGGGCCAGCCGCGGTGGCCAGTCCAGCCAGAAAGGCGCCTTTGGCCGAGCTGCCGAACAAGGCGCGCCGACTCATCCCTTTCTGTGCAGTTTCCGTCTTCTTCATGAAGTCCTCCTGAGTTGGTCATCCGGTTTTGCAAACCGGCCTCGCCGCTGAGTTGGTCATCCGGTTTGCGGACCGGCATCGCCGGATGGCTCTGGCGCCATCCGTGCTCGCTCACCGGAGGCCCGCGACGTCTGGGTGCGCCGTTCCTTCTTGAGGCGGCGCGTGACGTTGTGCGGACACCGGTAATCGTCGAAATAAAGTTCCTGGCAGTGCATGCAGTAGATGCACTCGTGGGGATTGATGTTGCCCTCGGGGTGGATGGCCTGAACCGGGCATTCATTGGCGCAGCGCTGGCACGACGTGCCGCACTCGGGCCACCGTTTCAGCCACTCGAACATGCGCAGGCGGCCGGGGATGGCCAGCGCGCCACCCAGCGGGCACAGGTAGCGGCAGAAGAAACGCTCGATGAACAGGCCGATGAACAGCAGTACCAGCGCATAGGCGACGAACCACCACTCGCGCATGAATTTGAGGATGATGGAGGTCTTGAACGGCTCGACCTCCGACAATTTCTCGGCCAAGGAGAGGTCATAGAGCGCAAAGCCAAACAGGCCGAGAAAGATGATGTACTTGAACGGCCACAGGCGTTCATTGACCGACCACGGCACCCTGATCTGGCGGATACGCAGCTTCTTGGCGGCCTGCGCGGCGAACTCCTGCAACGCCCCGAACGGGCACAGCCAGCCGCAGAACGGCCCGCGCCCCCAAAACAACAAGGCAGCGACGGTGGCAAACCACAGGATGAACACCAGCGGGTCCATCAGGAAGTAGTCCCAACTGAAATCCGTCATCACCGAACTGGTGAAAGTCAGGACGTTGACCACCGAAAGCTGGGCATTGGCCCACCAGCCGAGCCACACCAGCGTGTAGGCCAGAAACGACATCCGGACCCAGAACAGCAGCCTGGGCCGCTTGACCAGCGGCGCCTGAAAGAAGAACAGCGCGGTCAGGGTGACGAGGGCCAGGGCAACCGTGGTGATCTGCGGGATCTTGGACTTCCAGATGCGCTGCCACAGCGGCGTTTCGTCCATGCCCGAGGCCGTCGCCACACCGGCCGGAGCCGCCGTTTCCGGCGCCGCCGCTGCGGCGGGTTGGGGCGTAGGTTCAGGTTCGGTCAGGTAGCGTTCCGGCACCACATAGGGCAGTTCGAAACTGACGAAGGATTTGGTCAGCGCGCCGGTCGCCCGCGACACCAAAAGATCCAGTTCCCACGGCAGGGTCGCGCGGAAGCCGGTGTCCGGAGTGACCTTGAACAGGTCAACCTCGGGGAAGTCCGGGGCGTTCTCCGCCGCGACCGAGCGCAGGCGGTGATGATGGCGGTCCTGGAAGCGCGCCGTGGTGGTATCCTGGCTGAGCTGGATGCGATCAAAGATGCCGCCGCGCACATAGCCCGATCCCTTGAACGAGTACCGCCCCCGGCCCATGACCAGGATGGCGTGCTCGCCGGGCTCCAGCCACGCCATCATGTTGGCGTATTCCTTGGCGCCAAGCAGCGACCGGCCGATGGTCGGCACGCTGACCTGGGCAACGTAGAGGTCGATGAACACCTCGTCGGGTTCGCCGCGTTCCGGGCGGCGGATGACCTCGGGATTGCCGGTCGCCTCGAACCGCTCGTTGACGTCGCCGACCGACAGGAGCATCCGCCGGATGCTGCCATCGCCGGTCAGGGCTTCCCAGTTGCGGATCTCGGGCTCGACGTCGGCGATCTGGCGCGTCGGAGCGGCCTGTTCCGACAACGGCGTCAGGCCCCCGATGCCCAGACGCCGCGCCACGGTGGCGGCCGCCCGGAAGATGCTGTCCTGCATCACGAGAACGGTGACAGTGGCGCCTGAGATGATATCAGCCTGCCCACCCTCGGGCGTCGCCTCCAGGGAGATCGCGTCCCAACCAACCAAGCCGTCGAGGTACTGGGTCATCTTGGCTTCGGGAATGCCGATCAGCACGATGGGCTCTGAATGGCCCAGCAACCGCAAGCCGGAAATGCGGCCGTCCACGGTCATGCCGACAAGCACATGGATGGGCTTGCCCGAATACCCCACCGCACCGGCAAAGTCGGAGTTGAGGAAGACGTAGCCGAGCAGGTCGTCGCCCTTATAGGCCGGCAGGACCGGCGGATCGCCCTCCGCCTCGCCCAAGCGATCGGCGCCGGGGACGATCTCGGCCACCGGCACCTGCTGCGCCGCCTCGACCAGACTGGCCGCCCGCGCAGATCCGGCAGCCGTAAAAACCGCAATAAAAACGGCCAAAAGGACCGCAAACAGCAGCGTTGGCTTAAAAAGGTGACGGGCGGGGAAATGCATTTGAGCGCTTTCCTGCTGCGTGTTCGAGACGGCATCCTGAGCGCTCCCCCAAAAGGGGACCTTGACGTCAGTCAAGGCGAAGCCCCGCCGCCAGGAGTGGGCTACTGCTTACACAACGGATTGCAGCGGCTTTGTGTTGCTGTTCCGAACCACGACTGCGCGTACGGCGTTCCCGAACATCTCTACGGCTGACAAAGCCGGCGTGTTCCGGGAAGATGACCGGAATGATAAAGTGTCGAGGTCAGCAACTCACTCCCCGCCCCCGTCACCGCCCCCTGTCACCGCCCCTGTCACCGACTGAGGAGCCCCCCCATGGTCAGCCGCCCACCGCGTGAGATGCCCGCCGAAGGGTCCACCATCACCTTTGACACGGTGCCCGACGTGACGCAGGTCGCTGACCTGTTCGCCGTCGCCATCGCCATGGAACGCGAGGCTGCCGAACGCTATGACGCCCTGGCGACGGACATGGAGGCACAGGGGGAAACCGACCTCGCCGCCCTGTTCCGCCGCCTGGAGCAGGCCGAGAGGGAACACGAGAACGGCATCGGCGCCTGGGCCGGGCGGGCCGGCATCGCGCCGTCGCGCACCCTGTCGTTCCAATGGGACAGCCCGGAAGCCCCATCGCGCGAGGACATCGCCCAGGCCGGCGGGGCGCGCATGAGCCCGTGGAAAGCGCTGGCCATCGCCGTGCGCAACGAGGAGCGGGCCTTTGCCGCCTACACGCAGATCGCCGCCAAGACCAACGACCCGACGGTACAGAGCTATGCCGAACGCATGGCGCGCGAGGAGCTGGAGCACGTCGCCATGCTCCGCCTGGAGCGCCGCCGGGCGTGGCGGGGCGAATACAGCGCCACCATGGCCGCCCTGCCCGCCGCCGGCCCGCCCGAGGCATCCGATGCCGCCGAACTGGCCGCCTACGTTCAGGCCGTCGAAACGGAAACCGCCGGGCGCCTGACCTGCAAGGCGCAACTGGCCGAAGACGCGCAAGAACCCGCCGTCGCCGGATTGTTCCAGGACATGGCCGAAGACGTCGCCCGGCGGGCCGGCATATCGGCCCCGCCACCGCCGCAGCACGCCGCCCCTGGATCGGGCCTGGACCTCATCCGCGACGAGGAATTGCGCCTGTCGCGCCTCTACGACGCCTACATGCGCCTGATCGAGACGACCCGCGACGAAGCGGTGTTGCGCGGCGCCCAGGAGGAAACCGCCGTGGTCATCGCCCGGCTGGCCCGCCTGCGCGACACCCACGCCTTCCTTCGCCGGCAGAAAGATTTATAGGGACGAATGGGCATGGCCCAAACCCGCAAGGGGCCGGGTGGCCCATAGGCGCTAACTTTAGCGAAGGAAAGCGGGCTCTGCCTGCGGCGCAAGAAAAGGGCGAACCCCCTCATGGGTTCCAAGGGCCGCTCGGCCCTTGGCGGGCCTGGGCAGAGCCCAGTTCCTTTCTTATGGTAGCCCTATGGGCCGGGTGGCCCCTCGACCCCATGAATAAACACGGCAGAGCCGTTTTCTTTTGCTGACCTCAGCGCTTGCGGCGAACCGGGGCCACCGCGCGCAGGGCGCGTTTGATGTCGATATCGGTCACCGGCTTCAGCAAGAGCGGCACATCAAGAAGATCGGCCGGCAGTTCCGGCGGGACGTCATAGCCGCTGGTGAACACCACCGGAATCCCCCGCCCGAGCAAACGCTGGGCCGCGCCATAGGACCATCCATCTCCCATGTTGATGTCGAGGATCGCGACATCGGCCTCGATGTCGGCCGCCATCGTCACGGCTGCTTCGGCGGAGGATGCCTCGCCGACGACAACGTATCCCAGATCCGCCAGAACCTCGGTGAGCGCCAGGGCAATGGTGTAGTGATCCTCCGCCAGAAACACCCTTGGGCGGGCCGTCATCTCCGTGTTGTGCAAAGGAGCCTCCCCAAGTTCAATCGGTACCAAGTTCACGAATGACGTGACCAGCGACCGGAATGGAAAGATGCACCTGCACTCCGTTTTCTGCGAAATCGACGCGGCAATCCCCCTTCAGGGTCGATGTTACCTCACCTTGGATAAGTCTGGTGCCAAACCCTTGTTCCGGCGCAGCGTGCACTGCCGGACCATCGGTTTCCCGCCACCCGAAATCGAGCCTGTCCTTACCAATACTCCAGGTGATCGAAACGCTCCCCGCAGGGTCAGACAGGGCCCCATGTTTGATGGCGTTGGTGGCCAGTTCATGGACCACCATGCCCAGAGACAGCCCGGCCTTGGGGCACAGAATAACCTCTGGCCCATCCAGGCTTATTCTGGACTCCAGGTCTTCAACAGCCGGTTGCAGGGCGCCGCGCAGCAGTTCCCGCAGGCTGATGTCGTTCCAGTGCTCCCGCGACAACAGTTCGAACGTCCGCGCCATCGCCCGGATCCGCCCCTTGAAGATCTGGAGGAACTCCGCCGTGCTGGTGGCGGACGCTCCGGTCTGGGCGGCCAGCGCCAGGACGATGGACAGCATGTTCTTGACGCGATGGTTCAACTCGGCGACCAGGACGCGCTGGTGCTCCTCGGCCTCCACCAGACGCGTCACGTCAATGAACGTGGCGACCACGCCTTCGGTGGAACCCGATTCCGCGCTGTAGGGGCGAAGGCGCGCCAGATAATGGCGGTTCGGCTGGCCTTTTTCGGTCAGCAGGGCCACCTTGCGCTCCGTCGGCTCGCCGCTGGTGTGGACCGCGATGATGTCGGACTTGAGAGTGGGGTAGTCCAGACGGTGGACGATGTCGCTCAATGGCCTGCCGACATCACTGGGAATCACGTTGAACAGGGACGCGGCATCAGGCGTGAAACTGCGGATCACCAGATTGCGGTCCAGAAACACCGTGGCGATGCGGATGCTGGCAAACAGATTCCGCATGTCGTCGTTGGCGCGGTCGAGGTCGGACACCTTGCGGTGCAGTTCGAGGTTCACCGTCTCCAGTTCCTCGTTGACCGATTGCTGTTCCTCCTTGGCCGTCTCCAGTTCTTCCGTCGTCGACTGAAGTTCCTCGTTCATGGAAACGAGTTCCTCGTTGGACGATTTCAGTTCCTCGATCGCTGTTTCATATTCCTCGATCAACGACTGCAGGCGCTCCCGCGTCTCGTGCAGTTCCTGTTCCAAATGGTGGACAGTGTCGCCGTCCGGCGCACCGTACAGGCATCTTCCGGCCGCCGCCTCGTCGGCTGTCACCGGAACCCCGATGTCGGTGAAGATGACGAGATAAAGGGATCCCTCGCCCTCCGCCGCGAACGGCTCGACTGTCAGGTCGAAGACCTGCACCCGGTCATCCACATCCACCATCAGGCCGGAGCGCGTGACCGGCCGTTGGGAATGGCGGACCTCGGCCATAACGGCGCCCAGGTCGAGCCGCAAGCCCTTGCGGGCCATCGACAGCAGTTGCCGCGTCGGCGACCCGGCCGGCTGCTCAACGTACTTTCCGGTGCGGCCCGAAAAATGGAGGATGTCGCCGTCGGCATCGACCACCACGAAGGCCGGCGCATAGCGTTCCAGAACCCGCGCCTCGGCCACCAGACGGAGCAAACCGCGCGTCCCTTCACGTGGGCCGGCTGACCTGCCGTCAAGTTGCGGCAAGCCGCTTCCAGCGATGTAGACCGGAAACGGAGGCGTCGGCAAATCGCGATCCAGTCGCCTGAAGATACGGTTCTTTTTGTCGCACGGAGCGAACAGGTCAGGGTGCTGGGTAACGTTTTCGGCCAGCCCCAGGAACAGCAGCCCGCCGGGCCGCAGCGCATAGTGGAAGATCGGCACCACACGGTCCTGCAACTCAGCCCCCAGGTAGATCAGCAGGTTACGACAGGACACCAGATCGATGCGCGAGAACGGCGGATCCCGCACCAGGCTGTGCGATGAAAAAATGACCATATCCCGCACATCCTTACTGACCGTATAGGCTCCCTCCCCACGCACGAAAAACCTCTCCAGGCGGCCCGGCGAAACCCGTTCCACCAAGGCTGCCGGATAATGCCCGCGCCGGGCCACGGACAACGCCGATTCATCAATATCGGTGGCGAAAATCTGCACCTTCGGCGCGTCCTGTCGCGCCTTGGTGTGTTCGAGCATCAACATGGCGATGGAGTACACCTCCTCGCCCGTGGCGCAACCCGGTACCCACACACGGACGGCGTCGTCCGGTCCCTTGCCGTCCAGCAGGCGCGGGATGTGGGTTTCCAGAGCGTCAAACGCCTCTGTGTCCCGAAAGAAGTTGGTGACGTTGATGAGCAGGTCCCGAAACAGGGCCTGCACCTCGTCGGGGTCACGCCGCAGCACGCCGACGAAGTCGTCGATGTCCCTCAGATGCAGGACCTGCATCCGTCGCCCCACACGGCGCAGAAAGGTTGACGGCTTATAGCCGCTGAAATCGTGGTGGGTCTGCTTTTTCAGGATGGCGCAGATTGTCTTGCGCGTCGCGTTGAGGGCCCTGGCCGCCTTATCGTCCTTGTTGTCGTCGGGCACCGCGACAAGAGGGCTGCCCACCGCAATTCTAACCAGATGTTCGGCCATATTTTCAACCGGAGCGACGATATCCACGGTGCCGGTGGCAATAGCGCTTGAGGGCATACTGGGATGGCGGGGGGCGGTGTGGTCGATGCCTTGCGCCATGGTGACGCCCCCGGCCTCCTTGATCGCCTTCAGGCCCAAGGTGCCGTCCGACCCGCCACCAGACAGCACGATGCCGACCGCGCGGTGGCCCTGATCGGTGGCCAGGGACCCGAACAAGATGTCGATGGGGTTGCGCTCGCGGTGGCCGGGGTCCGGCGGCCGCACACGTAACCTGCCGTTTTCCAGGCCGACGATGGTGTTCGGGGCCAGGACATAGACGTGGCCGGGCTGCACTTCCATCCCATCCGCCGCTGCCTCGACCTGCATCCAGGTGGCGCGGGCGAGGATTTCGGGCAGCATGGACGGGCGCTCGGGATTGAGGTGCGTTGCGATGACGAACGCCATGGCCGGTTCGGCTGGCATCACCTTCAACAAGCCCTCAAGGGGCTCCAATCCGCCAGCGGAGGCACCGACCGCAACGATTGGGAATGCTTCTGTGGCGGTCATTGATGGTCCTGGGTCAACCGACGCTCGTCGTCATGCGCCCTAAAACCTTAACAACCCAACATCCGTGTGGCTACTAGTCCTTCGCATCACCGGGCGGAGCAGCCCGCCGCACGCCTATCCAAAGGGATAGGCGGCGGCAGGCCGTTCGTATTCCCTCTTCCTCAGGCGGCGCGGATGCGGCGCAGGAACTCGTCCACCTTGGTGCGCAATTGTTCCGACTGGCGGGCCAGGTCGCCGGCCGCGCCCATGACATCCTGGGCGGCGTTGACGGTGCCCTTGGAGATTTCCTCGGTGCCCTGGACGACGTTGCGGACCTCCCCGGCGTTGGACGACGCTTCCTTGACGGAGCGCGAAATCTCGGCCGTGGCGGCGCCCTGTTCCTCGACCGCGGCGGCGATGGAGGCCGACACATTGGACACCTCGGCGATGATCTCCGTGATGGACCGGATTTCCGTCACCGCACCGGCCACCGCGCCCCGGATGCTCTCGACCTTGGCGGTGATCTGGTTGGTGGCCTTGGCGGTTTGTCCGGCCAGGGTTTTGACCTCGTTGGCGACCACGGCAAAGCCCTTGCCGGCATTCCCGGCCCGCGCGGCCTCAATCGTCGCGTTGAGGGCCAGAAGATTGGTCTGGCTGGCGATGTCGGAGATCAGGCGCACCGTTTCGCCAATCTCGGCGGCGGCGCGTTGCAGCCCTTCAACGGTTGCCGCGCTGGCCCGCGCCTTGCTGTCGGCATCGCGCGCCACGGTGTTGGCATGGGCCACCTGACGCGAGATTTCGCTGATGGAGGACGCCAGTTGTTCGGCCGCCGCCGCCACGCTTTCCACGTTACCCGACGCCTGTTCGGCCGCCGACAGCGCCGTGGCCGACTGCTGGCCGACCATCTCGGCCGAGGCGTTCATGGCACCGGAGGTGGCCTCCAGTTCGGTCGCGGCGGACGACACCGTCTCCACCAAGCCGTGGACGTCCGTCTCGAATTGGAGGGCGTGGCCGTTCAGGGTTTCCCGCGCCTTGTCACGCTCCATCTCGAAGTACAGCGACAGCACGCTGTTGAGGTCGAGCATGATCGCCTTGTTCACCGCCTTCAAAAGGCGGGCCAGCACCTCGGGCTTCTTGCGGTAATGGGTGACCAGGATGTCAGTCACGGCATCCATGAAGAAGGCGTAACCGGCCATGTAGACGGTCGGCCGGATGTCGTGCACGATATGCGCTTGGCCGATGCGCCGCACGGCGGCCGTGTAGCTGTCATCCCAGCGGCCGGAGAACAGGTTCTCCATCCAGTGGATCTTCTGCGCCCGCCCGGCCCGCAGGATCATGTCTTCGCTGGGGAACCTCTCCCGCATCCCCGGCGTGGCGCGCACGAAGTCATAAAAACGCGGGATGACCGCGTCGATGTGCTGACCGATCACCACGGCCGCCAGACGCAGATCGTCCCGCGTCACCTGATCGATCCGCAGCAGGCGGATGCGATCAGAATGCTCCTGATTACTCATGTCTTTGTCCTAGATGAACCGGGTTTCGCGGCAAACCGACACGCTGTCAGCCCGCAATTATTTCGGTAGCGGTATATCCAACCCCGTGCACCGCGCGAACCGGCAGCGGCAGGCCGATTTCCTCCTCGACCTTGCGGCGCAGGCGACGCACGACGGCGTCCAGCTTGCGGAGGTCGCCGCTGTCTGCGGGGGCTTGTGCGCCCAGCAGGTCGGCGCGGCTGACCGGCAGCCCTGGCGCGGCAACCAGATGACCGAGAAAATCATGTTCGGCGGCGGTCAGGGCCACAAACTGGCCGTTCGGCCCGACCAGTTCCCACCCCAGCCGACGCAGGCGCCATTCTCCGGTACAGTCCTCGACGGACGGACCTTGAGCCGCAGGCGGCGGGAGCGCGGCAGAGGCGTCGCGCTTGGTCCGCCGACAGACGCTCTCCACGGTGGCGACCAGTTCCTGAAGATCGACCGGCTTGACCATGTAGGCATCGGCGCCGGTTCTCAGGCCATGCACACGGTCTTCCAGGGCGGCACGGGACGTGACCATGACGACCCCCAGCCCATCGCGGGTCCCGAGACGACGGGCAATCCGAAAGCCGTCCTCACCGGGAAGATTGACGTCGAGAACCACGGCGTCGCAGGCATGGACCAGCAAATGATCGTCCAGTTCCTCGGCGCTCCCCATGCCGCGGGCAACCATGCCCGACAGTGCCAGAAATTCGCAGATTTCCTCGCGCAGATCGGTTTCATCTTCAACAACAGCAACGCTGAGCATTTGCCCCCCAGACGAATATGCCTCACCGATGGCGTACACCCGGTGGGCGCCGACAAGCCACCCTCAAGAAAAGACCAGATCTGCCCAATTCTGCTTCACGAGAGGGGCACACAGGGCTTTGTTGATGCCGCCCACCGGCCACAGGTGTATCAAAGGCGGTACGCTTGCATGATCGGCGCAGATCACTGCATTCTCTAAAATAGCGGTCCGAAAAGAATGCCCACGACACCCTCTAGCCGCCCCATTTTCCTGTTTGCCGCGACTTATGTCTCTGTAGTGCTCCTGTTGATAGGCCTTGCAAGCTGGAAGGACATGCTGCACCTGCACGAGATGAAGCTGGCCGAGGCATCGCGTCTGGCCGTCCTCATGGTCGAGCGGTTCGACCGCAGCGCAACCTCTGCGGACATCATCCTGCGCCATGTCCAGGCCGACGCAGAAGAGTCCCTCGCACGGACCGGGCGCCTGGATCAACTTCCGTGGGAAGACTTTCACGAGGCGGCCCAGGCCCTGCCCGATCCCGGCTCGCTGTGGATGATCGACGCCAACGGACAGTTGCGGATGACCTCCACGGAACGCGAAACCCCGACGCACAACTTCAGTGACCGCGAATACTTCCCGCATCACCAGGGCGGCACCGAAAGCTATCTTAGCAGTGCCGTCAAAGGCCGCATCACCTCGCAGTACCACTGGCTGGTCAGCCGACGCCTCAACACACCGGACGGCCGGTTCGCCGGCGTCGTGCTGGCGGCCATGGAGGACACCGGCCTGCAAGGCATTCATCGGGCCGTGGACCTTGGCCCCGGCGCGGTGCTCAGTGTGCGCCGCATCGACGGCAACCTGGTCATGCGCCAGCCCATGAACGATGCCCTGCTCGGCCGCCCGACCCCCGCCAGTCCGGAGTTCGACGCCATCGTCATGTCCCCCGAAACGGCGGGCTGGCGCGAGGGACCGGCATTGTTCACGGATGACGAGGCCCCGGTTCTCCAGGCGTGGCACAAGACAGCGCATCATGCGATGGTCGCCTCCGTCCTGGTGCCGGTGGACGTCCTGTGGCAGTTGTGGCGTCCGGAAGCGATGGCCTATGGCGCCATGTTCCTGGCTTCGCTGGTGCCGCTGTTCTTTGTCGTCCGCCTGGGCGTGCGGTCGATGGGCGCCGAGGCCAAAGTGCGGACCTCGCTCGAACAACTTAACGACCATCAACAGCAGCTTTTGCGTGACCAGCAAACCGTCGCCCTGCGGCAACGCATGTTCCTGGACACGGTGTCACACGAATTCCGCACGCCGCTCGCCATCATCGACAGCACGGTGCAGGTCCTGGCCCGCCTGGGCGCGAACGGAGGGTCTGCTCCGGCTGCCGCCAAGCTGGAAAAGATCCAGCGTGCCACCCGGAGACTCAACGCCCTGATCGAAACGTGTTTGGCGGAAGACAGGCTGGAGGGTGCGGCCAACGCCTTGCAACTGGCGCCGACGAACCTTGCGGCGCTGGTGCACGGGGTTGCCTACGACTGGCCCCGCGTCGTGGTGCGGGACGATGCGGCGACACCGGACAAGGCGCGTCGCGTGCCCGTCGATGCTCCGTTGTTGGGCATCGCGGTGCGCAACATCGTCGAAAATGCCGTCAAGTACTCCCTGCCGGACACGCCGGTGGACGTTACCATCGCGCACGATGCCGACGCCGCGATCATCACGGTAAGCAACCAGGGACCGGGCATTGCCTCACAGGATCTGCCTCACATCTACGAGAAGTACTTCCGCGGCCACAAGTCGCTTGAGAACACGGCGGGTCTGGGGCTGGGCCTGAGCATCGCCAGGACCATCATTGAACAGCACGGCGGCCGGATCGAGGTGGTCAGCGTTCCAGACCACATGACGACCTTCACGATCCATCTTAAAAGACCCGCCACAAAGCCGTTTTCGCTCAATTATTCTTCAAAATAAAAATATACCCCAGAGTGGGCAAACGCCCTCCTGGGGTGCTTTTATGCGCAAGACCCAGGCGATTCAAAACTAATGGCAGCGCAATCATTCACCATTATGATACTTCTTCGGGCAGCATGGGTATCAAGCTTCCCCGTCATGGGGGGGGGGCGACTGGGGGACTGATGGCACGCAAACCGGCGGCGAAGCGCGCGGCATCCAGTAAGGATCCCGCAGCAACAGACCTGGAAACGCCCAACGAAGTGCCCAAGCGGACGCGGGCCCGACGCAGCAACCTGTATGTGGTCGGGATCGGCGCCTCGGCTGGCGGACTTGAGGCGTTGCGGCCGTTCGTCGCCAACCTGCCCCTGACCGTCAACATGGCCTATGTCATCGTCCAGCACCTGTCACCGGCTTACCGCAGCATGATGGTCCAACTTCTGGGCCGCGAAACCAAGCTGCCGGTCGAGGAGATCAAGGACGGCACGGTCCTGGCCGCCAACACCATCTACATCACGCCGCCCAACAAGGACGTGCGGATCAAGAATTCCACCCTGTGGCTGCGTGAACCCTCAGCGCCGCTGGGACCCAAGCCATCGGTCGATGTGTTCTTTGCCTCGCTGGCCGAGGATCGCGGCCAACATGCCATCGGCGTGATCCTGTCAGGCACCGGCAGCGACGGCGCCCATGGCATGCGCGCCATCAAGGCCAGCGGCGGCCTGACCATCGCCCAGGACCCCGAGACGGCCAAGTACGACGGAATGCCCAAGGCGGCCATCGATTCCGGCTGCGTGGACCAAACCCTGGCGCCCGATGGCATCGGCCCGGAACTGGCGTCCATTTCCCGCTTCCCCCGCCCCGTGGTCAACCAGAAGTCCGAAGAGACCAAGACCCAGGACACGATCACGGAGATTTTCCATCTGGTGCGCAAGCATACCAGCGTGGACTTTTCCCAGTACAAGCTGAACACCATCCGCCGCCGCCTGGAACGGCGCATGGCCGCCAACCGCATCGAAACACTGGCCGCCTATTTGGATTTGGTCCGCCACGAGCCAGCCGAACTCGACCTGCTGTGCAAGGACATCCTGATTTCGGTCACGTCGTTCTTCCGGGACGGCAAGGCGTTCGATGACGTCAAGGTCACCCTGGCCGAATTGCTGGCCACCAAGCGGCCGGGCGACAGCATCCGCATTTGGGTGCCGGCCTGCGCGACCGGAGAAGAAGCCTACACCTTCGCCATCATGCTCACAGAACTGCTGGGCGACGCCGCGCGGTCATTCAAGATCCAGGTCTTCGCCACCGACATCGACCTCGACGCCATGCGCCACGCCCGCAAGGGCACCTACTCGGCAACCACGGTCGAGGGCCTTGACCGGGCGTATGTGTCAAAATACTTCGACCCCATGGGGCAGAACTACCAGATCAAGAAGCCCATCCGCGAGATGGTCGTCTTTGCGCGTCAGGACCTCATCAAGGACCCGCCGTTCGTCAAGGTCGATGTCATCAGTTGCCGCAACGTCCTGATCTACTTCAACGCGGATCTGCAAAGCCGTATTTTCCAGGTCTTCCACTACGCCCTCAACCCGGAAGGCCACCTGTTTCTCGGCAAGTCCGAATCGGTTGGCAGCCACTCGGATCTGTTCCGGCCGATCAAGGCCACGTCCAAGATCTTCCAGAAGCGCCTGGGCGGCCAGCGGCCCGCCTCTCCGGTGTTCGGCGCCTTCCGGCTCAAGCCCCCGGAGGGCAGCGACACCATGCTGCCGGTTGGCGGGACCACCATCGAAACAGTGGTCCGTGACGGCTTCGTCAAGGCGTGCATGCCGGCCAGTGTGGCGATCAACGAAAACCTCGACATCCTGTTCTATCACGGCGACGTGGACACCTTCGTCCGCTTCCCGCAGGGGCGCCCCAACCAGAACCTCGGCAAGCTGATCGCCGACGATTTCCGCATCGACCTGCGCGGCCTCGTCCACCGGGCGCGGGAATCGGGCGAGGTGGCGATTGGCAGCAAGCGCGACCTGCGGACCCGCGAGGGTGACATCCAGGCCCGCCTGGTCGTCCGGCCGCTGCACCTGGAAGGCGGTCACGAGGGCCTGTTCCTGGTCTCCTGCGACAAGGTCGAAGTGCCGGCCGAGGCTGGCGTGGCCGAAGCCGCACTGCCGCCGGGCGGGGAGATCCGCCTGCTCGAACTGGAGCAGGAACTGGTCGCCACGCGCGAACACCTTCAGACCGTGGTCGAGGAACTGGAGACCTCCAACGAGGAACTTCAGGCCCTCAACGAGGAAATGCAGGCCGCTAACGAGGAACTCCAGTCCTCGAACGAGGAACTCGAAACCTCAAACGAGGAACTACAGTCAACCAACGAGGAACTGACCACCGTCAATGAAGAGTTGCAAGTCCGCACCTCCGACCTTGCCGGGGTCAACGCCGACCTGAAGAACGTCCAGGACAACATCGGTTTCCCGTTGCTGGTGGTCGATAAGGCGCTGCGCATCACCCGCTTCACCCATCAGGCGGCCCGCCTGTTCGGCCTACAGCCATCCGATGCCGGCCAGTTGATTACTGCGGTGCCGAGCCAGCTTCACATCCAGGACCTGCGCAACCTGCTGATCGACGTCATTTCCAACGACACCGCCCACGAACAGATCCTCGAAGCCGATGGGCGCATCTACCGCATGGGGATAGTTCCCTACCGCGATCTGCGGGAACAGACGGCTGGCGCCATCCTCACCTTCATCGACGAGACCGACCTGCGGACCATTCAAAAGGATCTGGAGGCCAGCATCGTCGGCCTGAACGCCGCGCAGGAGGAAGCCCGCCTGGCCAAGGAAGTGGCCGAGGCCGCCAACCGCGCCAAGTCCGACTTCCTGGCCAACATGAGCCACGAACTGCGCACGCCGCTCAACGCCGTGCTGGGGTTTGCCCAAATGATGGCTGACCAGATGTGGGGCGACCTGGGCCATCCCCGCTACAAGGAATATTCCGACATCATCGTCGGCAGCGGCCGGCACCTCCTGTCGCTGATCGGCCAGGTTCTCGACATGTCGGTGATCGAGGCCGGACGCTCGGTGCTACAGGAAAGTGTCATCAACCTTGAGGACGCCATCACCAGTTCGGTGCGGCTGCTGTCCTCCCAGGCGGAAAAGGATGACATCCGCCTGACCAGCGAAGTGCCGCCGGACCTGCCGATGCTGCGCGGCGACCTGACGGCCGTCCAGCGGGTGCTGCTCAACCTGCTCGGCAACGCGCTCAAGTTCACGCCGCCGGGCGGCTCGGTCACCCTGACCGCCGTCCATGACGCGACCGGCGCCACCCTGTGCGTGCGCGATACCGGGATCGGCATCCGGGCGGCCGACATCGAGCGGGTGCTGAAGCCGTTCGAACAGAGCAGCCAGCGATCCGAGGTCAAGGGGCGCGAGGGTGTCGGCCTGGGCCTTCCCATCTCCAAATCCCTGATGGAACTGCACGGTGGCACGTTGTCGATCACCAGCAAGGAAGGAAAGGGGACCGCCGTGACAGTCCACTTCCCGGCCACGCGGCTGATCGCCGCCGAAGCTCCGGTGCCCGTATAGCCTCCTGGGGCTGGCAAGGGCGACTGCGGTCACGTCATCGGCCCGACGGTCTTGTCGGACTCCGCTATCCATTCCGTGACCACACATGCGCTGACGGGACCGCCTACCCGCCACCACGCCGCCGCAGGGCATTCAGAAGAATGCCGATCGTGGTCCCATTGTGCAGCACCGCCGTAGCGACGGGGGACAGCAGCCCTAGCGCCGCCGCTCCCAGGATGGCCGTGTTCAGCCCCACGGTCAGGCGATAGTTGGTATCGATGCGCGCCATCACCCTGTTGGCGGCATCCTTGGCGTCGGCCACCCGTTCGACATCGTCCTCCAAAAGGGCGACATCGGCGGTAAGGCGGGCGATGTCGGCCCCCTGCTGCATGGCAATCCCCACATGGGCGCCCGCCAGCGCCGGAGCGTCGTTGATGCCGTCGCCCACAAAGGCGATTTTTGCGCCCTTGGCGGCCAGTTGTTCGATGATCCGGGCCTTGTCCTGCGGCATCAACTCGGCGTGAAATCCGTCCAGCCCAAGCTCTTGGGCGAGTTCTGCGGCGCGGTCGTAATGGTCGCCGGTGAGCAGCAGCAGGGTCTTGACCCCAGCCCGACGCAGCCGTCCGATGGTGCGGGCGCTGCTTTCCCGGATACTGTCCTTGAGGGCGATCAAACCCAGCAAACGCCCCCCGAAACCGATGAACAGCACCGTCTTTCCATCCCGGTAAAGGTGATCGATGCTGGCGCGATGGGCTGAAATATCGATCCCCTCGTCTTCTTCGATGAAGTGCCTGGACCCCACCACGATCCGCTGTCCATCGACCGTGCTGACCACCCCATGGGCCACAATGAATTGAACTTCCTGGTGGTCGAAGTGGCGATAGTGGGTGGACTGTGCCGCCGCCACCACCGCCAGGGCCAGCGGATGAAAGTAATGCTCCTCGACCGAGGCGGCCAGACAGATCAGGTCTTCGGGCGTGTACTGGGCATCGAACGTCACGGCATCGGTGACGTCCAAACGGCCGGTGGTCAACGTCCCGGTCTTGTCGAAGATGACCGTATCGGCCTCGGCCAGACGTTCCAGCGCGGTGGCGCCCTTGACCAGAATGCCCCCCCGGCCCGCAGCATACATCGCCGACTTGAACGCAACCGGCGTGGCGAGCTTGAGCGCGCAGGAATAATCCGCCTGGAGAACCGAGGCGGCTCGCCGCCAGTCGCCCGACACTACATAGGACACCCCGGCCAGCCCAAGAACCGAGGGCACCAGGCGATCAGCCAAGCGGGCCGCGTCAAGCTGCGCGGCACTCTTGGCAAGAAGGGACTGTTCCACGTAATCGGCAATGCGGGCCGCTGCGGTGCCGCCCCCGACCCGTTCCGCATAAACGGTCAACCGGCCCTCTTCAATCAAGGTTCCCGACAGGACGGTCGCCCCGCGCCCCTTGACCACCGGGGCGCTTTCGCCCGTCATGGCCGCTTCGTTGACCGTGGCCTCGCCGGCCAGAACCGTGCCATCGACGGGAACCACCGATCCGGCCCCAACCACCACCGAATCACCGACCGCAACGTCGGTGATCGCAACCTGGACTTCCTGGCCGTCTTTCAGCAGCCACACATGATCGCTCGACGGCCGCAGCAAGTGCTTGAGCATGGCGTCAGACTGCCGGGCAATGGAGGTTTCCAAATACTCCCCCAGACTCAGCATGAAAGTGGTGGTGTTGGCGGCGGTCGTATCCGACCGCGCCAATGAAATGGCCACGGCGGCACCTTCCAGAACATGCGACGAGACGCCCTTGGTCCGAAAGTCCCCCATGGCATGTTTCAACAGGGGAAGCGCCCCGCTCACCGCCACCGCAAGCCGCAGGGGCGGAGGCAGGAATCGACTGCCCAAAAGGACAGCGATGCTGGAGAGCACCGCCCCTTTGCCGTCGTCTTCGGCCGGGCGGCCCGGTTCCCGGACTAGCGGGGCGCGCAGCTCCGCCACAGCCCTCCGAAGGCCTTCGGCATCGGTGAAAGGATCGTGGATGACGATCAGCGCCCCCGCCCCCACTCCCCCCGCACGCGGATTTATCCGAACCTGCGTCACACCGGGAAGGTCCCCGACGGCACGTTCAAGGGCGGCTCGATCAAGCACTCCCCCGACTGGATGGCGATAACGCAGGCGCACCCGCCCCGGCAGGCGGTGGGCGATCTCCACCCTGGACAGCCAAGCAGCCATTCTTACACGTCGCTGCCGTGTTCGGCCGCCATCTCTGCCTGAATATCGGCCGCCTGCTCCTTCAATTCCTCAATATTGCCGAGAAGGCCCGTGTACAGCTTGATGCCCGATGTCATCAACTTGCCGCGCAGGTCCTCGTCTGACAGGACATATGCAGCGGCGACACCGACGGCGGCGCCCAATAGGAACTGCTCGGTGCGCCCCTTGGGCAAGGCGCGGGACAGAGTACCGAACAGGCCGGGGCCTGCGGCCGTGCCGTTGCGCCATCCTCCGTTACCATTCCAGCCCCCGGCCTGCTGTTCCAGGCGACGCATTTTCTTTCGCAGCTTTTTACTCATCTTCTTGGCCAAGACCGTTCTCCTTATCTTCAGCGTGAGTGAGGGGTTGCGGAGACGCGAGCAGGTGTTCGGTGACGAGAATGCCCGCCGCACCCGCCACGACGCCCATGGCAGCCGTGCCATAGTCCCGCCGCAGGATCGCCGATGCCGCGACGGACCCCGAAGCCAGGGCCAAACCGCCCTGCACCGCATGGCGCAGAACACGGCGGCCACGTACTCCTGCCCCCCCGCGTTCCTTTTGCACCGCCGTCAACAACGCCGTCGCCACGAACCCGCGCAAAAAGAGGTCGGCGGCCCCGGCAACCGCACCGGCCCGCCTGCGCCGTGCCGCCCACTTCACGAGACGGCTCCCTCATCTGGACCGGAAGCGGGCGGTGTGTCAGACGTCGGCTTCTTTGGCCGCCTGCGCCTTGTCGCTGGTTTCTTCGGAGAATCCTCGGGAGTGCCGATGTCCGGAGCGGCGGCATCCTCGGCGGACTCCAGGACCGTGATGTCTGGAGAGGTCAGCTTGTCGCGCAAGGCTGCTGAAGATTTCTCCAGGCTTTCCAGGCCAGACACGGTGGTTCGACGAAGATCGTCGCGCGCCTTGCTGAATCCCTGGCGGGTCCGCTCGGCCAAGGGGGAGTCAGCCAGGGGAGCGGTGGCGAAATCCGCGCTGCCATCGCCCCCCCGAACCGGGTTTTTCGCGGCTTTCAGCAGGCGAACGCCGAGAACCCCCGCCACCAGGCCCGAGGCAAAGGTCAACAAAGGAAACATGGTCCGGTCCCTCCAGTAAAACGCATCATGCGAAGGTTGCTCCAGCGGCCAGGGCCTCCAGAAGGCTGTCAGCGGCCGGAGATCGGGTTCCACTGACCAGATCCGGCCACGCTGACGGCGCGATCAGGGCGGTGTCGTATTCCACCAGGCAGGACTGCGCCAAGATGTTGATGGCGACCGACCGGATACCCGGCACGTCATTGACCGCGCGGGCAAACAGCTTGGCCTGCTCAATCAAGGACGTGGATATCGCGGCGGATCCCTTCGTCAGCTTCAAGCGAACCCGGCCTGGGATATGGTGGGCGATCTGAAGGCGGGTGGCGAACTGGGCCAGAAGGACTTCAGAATGCGGATGGTTGAGCGTCATTGTTGTTACCGCAACAGCCTGGAACGATGATGTGCCAGGTGAATGAGAAGTACGGCAAGATGCAGCACGCCCAAGGCGGCATGTGCCTTCTTGCTGATCGACAGCGCCGCAAGGGACCCGGCCATGCTGGCTATCATGAGCACCTTGGCCGGGCGATTGAGGGTCCGCAGGACGGACGACACCCCGCCCCCCGGATGCTGGCCAGGATGCTGGATAGAACGCCGGACCGGATCCGGTCCGGCGCCGGGGGCAGGATGCGGTACGAGCAAGGCAAGCACCCTGGCCTCAACCTCCTTGGGGGCAACGCGCCCCGAGTCATAAAGCAGGAGGATGCCCCCGGTTGCCGCCGTTCCGGTGGCGGCGGTTACCCCCTCCCAGCCCTCCAGTTCAGCCGCCAGGGCGGCATTGCGGCGGGCCGAGCGCAAGATCGGGTGACGGACCCGCAAGCGGCCAGGGAGGCTGGAAACAAGAGGCGATGACGCCATGGTCAGGGCACCCACTCAAAGACGTCCTCGGCTTTCTTGGCACAGGAACATCCTGCCCCACTGCCGGAGCAGGAACCGCCGCCACTCAGAACACGGACCCGCCCCTTGTCCTCCCAATGCCGCAGGGCATGACGCACGGCATCCGGCGATGAACCGAAGTGGATGGCGATGTCACTGAGACCGGCCCTGCGACGGTCCACGAGATAAGCTTTCACTTCACTGAGGGTCATCGGTCGTTCTCCTACTCTCTCTGCTGGCCTACTCTGCTGGATGCACCACAGCGAGCCTTTGTCCTTGGAGACGCCCGGCCCACCACATGCTTCCAACAGCGGCAGCCAGAACCAGACTACAGCCCACCAGCCACGCCGAGGCCGAGGCCGGATTGCGGGTGAAGATGCCGACCTGATAGACCATCACGGCGGACAGATACCCCAACGACGTGGTCCAGGCGGCGGCAAAGGCCGTCCATCCCATGCCAGCTTCATGGCGGATGGCGCCCAGAGCGGCGACGCAAGGCGTGTACAGCAGGATGAGCAGCATGTAGGAAAAGGCCCCGGCGGTGCCGTCGAAGCGACTGGTCATTGCTCCGAACACGCCATCCCCGACTTCCAGCTCGGCGGCAGCCTCGGCGGCATTGCCGACGTAGGACACATCGAGGCCCAAGGGGTCGCCCAACGAGTCACCAATCACTCCCAGATTGTCGGGAATGGTGAGCGCGGCCGCCGCCAGCTTGTCCAGCAGCGTCGGTTCAGGCTCTTCAACAGCATCGGCAGCACTGCCCGCAGCTCCGGCGGCAGCTTCGGCATCCTCGGCCGCAGCCTGGGAGTAAAGGGTGTTGAGAGTGCCCACCACCGCTTCCTTGGCAAAGATGCCGGTGAACAGGCCAACCGCTGCCGGCCAATTGTCGTCGGTCAGGCCCATGGGATAGAACACCGGCGTGATCGCTTGGCTGGCGGCGGCCAACACGGACTCCCGGCTATCTTCCTTGCCGAACGTTCCATCCGTGCCCAGGGCATTGAAGAAGCTCAGGACCATCACGATGGGAACGATGATCTGCCCGGCCCGCAGGATGAATTCACGCAGACGCTGCCATGCCTGAAAGACCACCGTCCGCACCGTGGGCAGATGGTAGGGCGGCAACTCCATGACGAACGGCGAGGCCTCGCCCGGCAGCAGCGTAGACTTCAGCAGCAAGCCGGTCACCACGGCAAAGCCCAGCCCAAGAAGGTACAGCGCGAACACGATGTTCTGGCCGTTCTGGGGGAAAAACGCCGCAGCAAACAGCGCAAAAACCGGCAGACGCGCGCCACAGGACATGAAGGGCGCCATCAGAATGGTCAGAATGCGGTCACGATGGCTTTCCAGGGTGCGGGTCGCCATGATGGACGGCACATTGCACCCAAACCCGACGATCAGCGGCACGAACGACTTTCCGGGAAGCCCGATCGACCGCATCGCCCGATCCATGACGAAGGCGGCACGCGCCATGTAACCGGAGTCCTCCAGGAAGGACAGGAACAGGAACAGACAGGCGATAATGGGAATGAAGGTCGCCACCGTCTGGACGCCACTTCCCAGCCCCTGGACAACGACCACCAGCCATTCGGGGGCACCGATGGCCGTCATGGCCGCCCCCACCTCATCGACAAACAACGCCCCGGCCGCTTGGTCGAAGAAGTCGATAAAGGCGCCCCCAACGTTGATGGTGAACAGGAACATCAGGTACATGGCGAACAGGAAGACGGGAACGCCCAAAATCCGGTTGAGCACGACCCTGTCGATACGCCGGGTCAGCGCAAGGGACACTTGGCGCGGTTGACGGAGGCAGGCGGCCATGACCTCCGCCACAAAGGCATAGCGACCATCGGCGATGATGATATCGGATTCCTCACCGCAGGTGTTTTCGATGGCGTCGCGGTGCGTCCTTACGTCATCAGCCAATGCCCCACGGGAGAGGGCCTCCGCAAAACTGTCCCCTTCTAGCAGTTTGAGCGCCGCCCATTCCGGGTCAACCCGCTGCGCAAAGGCCCGCTCGGCCAGCTTGGGCGCCAGACAGGCCACCGCCGCCTGTACGGCGGCGGAATGAGGCGGGCGTGGGGCCGGAACACGCGGCGAGACGGCGGCGGCGGCAATGGCCGCCTTCAGCTCAAGCAGCCCCTTGCCGCGACTGGCGACCAAGGGAACGACCGGACAATCCAGCGCCCGAGACAACGCCTCAACGTCAATGACCATCCCGCTTTTTTCGGCCAGGTCCATCATGTTGACGGCCACGACCACCGGCACGCGCATTTCCAGAAGCTGGCTGGTCAGGTAGAGGTTCCGCTCCAGGTTATAGCCATCGATGATGTTGACCACCACCTTGGGGCTACCCGACAGGATGAAGTCGCGGGCCACCCGCTCATCCTCGGACCCCTTGCCCAACCCGCCAACCATGTAGATGCCCGGCAGATCGACAAGATCGTAGCGTTCATCCTCGAACTTGTAAGAACCAACCTTCTTTTCCACCGTCACGCCCGGCCAGTTGCCGACCTGCTGGGTGGACCCGGTCAAAACGTTGAACAGCGTGGTCTTGCCACAGTTTGGGTTGCCGACAACGGCAATGACGTGTGTCATGGCGTTAGACCTTTTCAATCAGGACAATGGCAGCTTCGCTCCTGCGCAGGGTCAGGGTGAAGTTGCGCACCGAGATTTCCACGGGGTCCCCCAGGGGAGCCACGCGAACAACGGAAAAGATCGCTCCGGGCGTCAATCCCATGGCCAGCAGACGCTGCCGGTATCCCCGCTCGCCCCGAACAAATCCGGTAACGCGGGCGGAATCGCCGGGCTTCATGGTGTGCAGAGTTGGTTCCATGGCTACCTCGCGAGAATCAAGCTGGGCGGAATGCCGGTAGTACTGCGGATCACCTTGACGTTGCGATCAATTCGCAATTGCAAAGGTACAACCACAAAGACTTTGTGGTCAAGCGCTAAGGCGCCCATGGATCACCCCCTTCCCAAACCGGAGGCCAATGCGCCCGGACCGGCGGGCAGGCAGGGTTCCCCCCCATGGTCGCGCACCTCCACCGTCACGTGGCCCAAGCCAGGAATACCGGCCAAGAGCGCTTTGTAATGGTCGGTCGGACGTGGAAAATGGGTCACCACCGAGACGATGGCCGCGCTCTGCCCGGCCCGAATCGACCATAAGTGCAGATCCGCAACACGGTTGTCGGCATCGGCCTCGATCAGGGAGCGAACCGTGTCCACAAGGACGGGGTCCGGGGCCTGGTCAAGAAGGATGCCACTGGAATCCCGCACCAGACCGCGTGCCCACACGGCGATAACCACCGCCCCGGCCAGACCGACCATGGGATCGAGCCAGTTCCATGACAGCATCATGCCGGCCCCCAGGGCGACAATGGCGCCGACCGAAGTCAGCAGGTCGGCCAGGACATGCAGATAGGTTGCATGAACACTGTGTCCGGCCTCGGCCCCTGCCCCGTGCCCCGCCTCGCCAGGCGGCTCAAGGATCAGGACGCTGGCAAGATTGACCACAAGACCGACCGCCGCCACGACCATGGCCTCGCCATAGGCAATCTCGGTGGGGTTCAGCAGGCGATGCACGGCCTCCACCACCATGGTAATGGCGACCATTCCCAGCACCAGGGCGCTGGCGAACCCGCCCAGGGCATCGACCTTCCCGGTTCCAAAAGTGAATTTGGGATCGGCGCTATGACGGCGGGCAAACGCAAGAGCGAACAACGCGATGAACAGAGCCAGCCCATGGCTGGCCATGTGCCACCCGTCAGCCAACAACGCCAGCGAGCCGAACGCCCACCCGGCGATGATTTCCGCGATCATGGTGACGATGGTAAGCCCCATCACCCAACGGATTCTACGTTCCACCAGTCGCGAATCACCGCATTCAACGTGGCTGTGCCGATAACTGTCCATGCAGTGAATATGCATCTTCGCCTCCCCGTGGATGACATCTCCACAAGAATAATATTGACTTCCATTTACATGCAACTAATTCTTAGTAGCCTGCACGCAAGAGAGGTGTGATCATTTGGAGGAGGGAGCTGATGTCAGCACGCACTTGGCTCTTACCGCTCCTGCGCTCCCTCGGCCTAATCCCCTGGTGGAGAAGTACGGCCGTCGCGGCTGCGGCCGGACTGGCCGCGGCGACGACCGGAGCCGGCTACACATCCAGCGCCGCAGCGGCCTGCGCTGTCATCTTCACCCAAATGGCTTTCGGGCGCCGGGCGACCGACGCCGCGACCGGACGGCGAACGGCCGCGGCACTCAACAAGGCCGTCTTCGACTCCGTTGTCGATGGCATCGTCGGTTTTGATTGCGCCGGTCGGGTCACTTTCATCAACCCGGCGGCCGAGACACTGAGCGGATGGAACGAGGATGAGGTGATCGGCAAGACCTGTGCAGACACCTTCTGTGTCTCCGAATGGCTGACCAGCGCACCCGACGCAGCCCTGTTCCGCGTCGAAACCAGCCTGCCCCGCCGGACGGGCGATTCCATTCCGGTGGAAATGCACCTTTCCCCCATCGTCGAGCGGGGGCAGGTGACGGGCCGGGTGGCGGTCTTCCATGACATCCGCGAACGCCGCAGCGCCGAAGAGAACCGCCGTCTGGCGGCAGCGGTTCTTGAATGGTCGGCACAGGCCATTATCGTTGCCGACCACAAGGGGTCCATCATCACCGTCAATCCGGCCTTCAGCCGCCTGTCTGGTCATGCTCCCGACGAAATCATCGGCCAGCCCGTCTCGGCGCTGCGGTCCGACCGTCACGATGCGGCGTTCCACACCGGCATCCGTACCGCCCTGGACCGCGATGGCGCCTGGAAAGGCGAGGTGTGGAACCGCCGCAAGGACGGAACGCCCTATGCGGTATGGCTCAGCATCACCAGGATTTCAGCAGGGATAGAAGGCGCCGGGTTCCTGGTCGCATTCTACTTCGACATCACGGAACGCAAGCGTCACGAGGAACGCATCATCGAGGCCGCCAACCACGATGCCCTCACCGGCTTGCCCAATCGACGCATGTTCGAGGGGAGCCTCGCCCTGACCACGGAACAAGCGGCGTGTCAGGGGCGAGCGGTGGCCGTGCTGATGATCGACCTTGATGGATTCAAGGCCGTCAACGACACCCACGGGCACGATGCCGGGGATATTCTCTTGAAGACCCTGGCGCACCGGATGACCGCGACCATCCGGTCCACGGACATGGTGGCCCGCCTGAGGGGCGACGAGTTCGTCGTGCTGCTGCCCGACATGGAAAGCCGCGCCGCCGCTGCCCGCGTGGCCGAAACGCTTGTCGATCAACTCTCCCTGCCCGTGCCGTTCGCCGACGTCATGCTACAAGTTTCGGCCAGCATCGGCATTGGCATCCTGCATCCGGGGGAGGACCCCGAAGGACTGTTGAAGGCGGCCGATGATGCCATGTACGCCGTCAAGCGCGGCGGCAAGCACGGCTATCGGTTCCATGGCCCCGATCTGATCTCCCCGGAGAACGTGGTTGCGACCGAGACGCTCCATTTGGCCCACGCCTTCGATCACGGCGAGTTATCGATCCTGTATCGGCCGGTCATTGACCTGACGACCCTGTCGGTCAACGGGATCGATGCGCTGGTTCGTCACCGGCGGGTTGACGGAGAAACCTTCATCCCCGATCCAATGCGGCCCTTGAGCGCGGACACTGGCCACGACTACCCCATTGGCCGATGGGCGCGCACAGAGGCCCTGGCCGCTCTGGCGGCGTGGCGGCACGAGGGTTTGGACCGGACGACGCTTTCGCTCCCCCTGTCACGGGCGGAAATGGTGAGTGGCACCGTCGCCGACGAACTGCGGTCGCTCCTCGACAAGCACGGCATCCCGGCGAACATGATCGAAATCACGGTGGCCGAGGACGTATGGCGGGACCCTCTCCCGGCCATCGGGGAGGCCCTGCGCCAATTACGGCAGCTCGGACTGGGCCTGTCTGTCGAGGGATTCACTGAAATGGCGAAAGTTTTCGTCCGGTCGGACGACATGCGCCCGGATCGCCTGCGCGTGCCGATCACGCTGTTGAACCACGGCCCCAACGGCAACGACGACATCCTGCGCAAACTGTTGAAAGCCGCCCGGTCCCTTGAGGCTCGCCTGATCGTCACGAATGTTGAAACTCCAGATCAGGTAAATCTGCTTCTTCGCCATGACGGCCTGCTGGCTCAAGGAAACGTGCTGGCCCGCCCCATTCCCGCCGCCGCCGTGTCCGGCTTTACGGTCACGTTCGATCAGACGAAGGCATGGAAGGCATGAACACTCCCCCAGACGCCCGACGCCGTACCGTGGCAATCCGCGCCATGCCATTGAGCAACGCCGCTGCCGGAGAAACGGTTCGGGTAGTCCGCATTCGGGCTGTTGGCCCTGAAATCCAGGAAATGATCGCTGCGGGACTGAGTGTCGGCCGGGTCTGTGTGGTCTTCAGCCAACTGCCGGGAGGCGGTGTTCTGCTGGCCCTGGACGACCGGCGTCTGGCGGTCGGCTGCGCCGCCGCCGCCGAAATCTGGGTCCGATTGGTCGATGCTTGCCGCGAGGATTCGTGATGAAGACCCAGCCACAGGACACGGAGATACCCGAGATCGTCGTCGGCATGATTGGTAATCCCAATTGCGGCAAGACGACCCTGTTCAATGCCCTGACCGGCGCTCGGCAGCATGTGGGCAACTGGCCGGGGGTCACTGTCGAGAAGAAAACCGGAACCCTCCACCTGGGCTCGGCGACGTGTACGCTGGTCGATCTGCCCGGAATTTACTCCCTGGGCGTCTCCATCCATTCCTCGGAGGACGAGACGGTTGCCCATGACTATGCGCTTTCAGGCCAAGCCAACCTGATCGTGAACGTCGTCGATGCCACGAACCTGGAGCGCAATCTCTACCTCACCACCCAACTTCTGGAAATGCGGGTGCCGATGGTCGTTGCCGTCAACATGACGGACATAGCCAAGGATCGCGGCATCGCCATCGATTTTGCCGCTCTCTCCGAAAAGCTGGGATGCCCTGTCGTGCCGCTGGTGGCAACTCGGAGAAAGGAACTGGCCGGCGTGATCCGGGCCATCGCGGCGACAGTGGCCTTGCCAGTGCCGCCAACGGTGCGCCCTTCCTTCCATCACGCGGTCGAACGTGCCCTGGACGACCTGTCGCGGATGATCGTCCCCCCGCGTGGCGCCGGTGCGGGAGACGCCCGCTGGATCGCCACCAGGCTGCTGGAGGGGGACCCCGACGCCCGCACCCTGATCAAGAACGGGATTGGCGGCGTTGCGGCGGCCAAGGCCGCCTCGATTGAGGCGGAATGCGGCGAGGAAGCCGACATCGTGATCGCCGATGGACGTTTCGCCTTCATCTCGGGCATTGTCAGCACCTGCACCCGGCGGACGCGCGAAGCCTCGCGCACGATGTCCGATCGCATCGACAGGGTGGTGCTTGACCGGGTGCTGGGCATCCCCGTGTTCCTGCTGATGATGTATCTGATGTTCATGTTCACCATCAACATCGGCGGCGCCTTCATCGATCTCTTCGATCAGGTGTTCGGGGCCGTGTTTGTTGAGGGGCTGGGCGACCTGTTGCAGAGCGCAGGGACATCGCAATGGCTGATTGTTCTGCTCGCCAACGGGGCTGGCGGCGGCATTCAAACGGCGGCGACCTTCATTCCGGTCATCGGGTCCCTGTTCCTGTTCCTATCCTTACTGGAGGACTCGGGATACATGGCCCGTGCCGCCTTCGTGATGGATCGCGCCATGCGCGCCATCGGCCTGCCGGGCAAGTCATTCGTTCCCCTCATCGTTGGTTTCGGCTGCAACGTTCCGGCGATCATGGCGGCGCGAACCCTGGAAAACCGGCGCGACCGGGTGCTGACCATCATGATGGCGCCCTTCATGTCGTGCGGGGCAC
This sequence comes from Rhodospirillaceae bacterium BRH_c57, assembly GCA_000961745.1. GTDB lineage: Bacteria > Pseudomonadota > Alphaproteobacteria > Rhodospirillales > Rhodospirillaceae > Cauispirillum. Next base: position 38,427 of record LAEA01000053.1, read on the forward strand.
GGCTGCCGGTCTACGCCCTGTTCGCAGTCGCGTTTTTCCCCGAAGGTGGGCAGAACGTGGTGTTTGCCCTTTATCTGATTGGCCTGGCTTTTGCCATCGGCACCGGCCTTCTCCTCAAGCACACGGTGCTCCAGGGGGAAGCTTCTCCCTTCATCATGGAACTGCCGCCCTACCACATGCCGAGCATTGGCACGATTGCCCGGCGGGCCGGTCATCGCCTCAGCGGTTTCATGTTCCGGGCGGGCCGCATTATCGTCCCCATGGTCGTGATATTGAGCTTCCTGAACGCCTTGGGAACCGATGGCAGTTTCGGCAACGAGAACCGCGAGACGTCCGTCCTGGCCGAAGCCGGACGCGGCATCATCCCGTTGTTCGCGCCCATGGGGATGACCGACGACAATTGGCCGGCGGCTGTCGGCATCTTCACCGGAGTTTTTGCCAAGGAAGCGGTGGTCGGCACCTTGAACACCCTTTACGCCCAGGTGGGCAATGCCGATAAGGACGCCGCCGCCGGTCAAGCGGCCGAGGTGCAGAGTGAGACTCCGGCCGGTCTGACAGACAAGCTGATAGCGGCACTCCTGACCGTTCCCGAAAACCTGGCCAGAGTGGTCGATACAGTCGGCGACCCACTGGGACTCGATATTTCCTATGCCACAGACCGCAGTCTGGCGGCCACCACGCTGAACGTGGAGGATAGCGCCTTTGGCGCCATGACCAGCCGTTTCGACGGAGCGGCCGGGGCCTTCGCATATCTGCTGCTGATTCTTCTCTACATGCCCTGTGTCGCCGCCACCGGCGCGATCAATCAAGAGATCGGGTGGCGCTGGACCCTGTTCAGCGCCGGATGGACGACAGGGTTGGGGTACTGCGCCTCGGTGATTTTCTACCAAAGCACCCTCATTGCCGCGGCGCCAATGGCGGCAGGAGCACGCATCGTGGGGGCATCGGCAGCAGTCATCACGGCGGCCTGGGTGATGCGAATGCTGGGCAGCCGGCATTTGCAGCGCCTGGAGTCGGTGACAGCGACTGCGGAGTCATGACGTCCGGGCCCGCCGATCTTCCATAACTGCCGTAAACTCAAGGCATAGCCGTATTATAAGTACGCTTATTTATTGAGAATGAGTTGCAAAATCACTTACTCAGCACTACAATCTTTCTAAGGTTTCAGGCAGCGGCGAACCTACCATGGAGGGCGGGTCATGACGTCGAACATCTCCACCACCGGACATCCGGGGCAACCGCGATCCCTTCCAGACCTCGCCCAGCATGTTCAGGCCGCCGTCGCCGTCGTGGATCGCCAGGGAGTGCTGGTGGATTTCAACGCTCACTACTGCCGACTGCATGGCTACGACCGTCACGAACTCCTCGGCCGCCATTTTACGGCGGTGTCCCCGAAGCGCCTGCACGCGCCACTGCAACGCCTGCACGAGACTTTTTCCTGACCGGCCAGGAACGACCGTCTTACTGGCAGCTCTGCCACAAGGACGGCCGCGAGATCTACGTCAAGAGTCAGTCCGTGCTGTGCCATGGGGAGGGAGCCCAGCCGTTTCGTGTCACGACGACGATCGACATGACCGATCATCGGCGGGAGGAACGCGAAATGCAGCACGCCACGGACTGCGTCAGGGCGGCCATCTGTCAAATGCGCTCCGGCCATCAAAGCTTGTTGCAGGCTCAAAAAATGGCCTCCCTCGACGACCTCATCTGCGGCGTCGCGCATGAACTGAACACCCCCATCGGGATCACGCTGACCAGCAGCAGTCATCTTCTTGAAAAGGTCTGCGGGCTGCGCCAGGAGATGACGGAGGGAACGCTGTCCCGGAGAACCTTCGAGGCTTTCCTCGAAACAGCCGAGCAAACCCTGGGACTTGTCCTCAGCAGCACCCAACGGGCAAGCACTCTGGTCCAGGGGTTCCGCCAGATTTCCACGGACCGCGAGCATGAAGAACCGAGGCTCCTGGCACTCCGGCCCCATATGATGGCGTGCCTGCACGCCCTGGCCCCTGACCTCGCGGCCCGACAGGCAGACGTGCGGATAGAAGTACCGACCGATCTTTCCTTCACGACCCGGCCAAGGGCCCTCAGTCAAGTCATCGTGGCGCTGCTGGACAACGCCTTGCGCCATGGCTTCGCCGATGGCCGCGCCGGGCGCGTCATGCTGTGGGCACGGCAGGCCGGGAACAGGGTGTCCATCACCATACGCGACAACGGAATGGGCATTCCGCCGGACGACCTGCCCCGCATCTTCGACCCCTTCTTCAATGGCAGCGGTGCGGGAGCCTGCCGGGGCCTTGGCCTGACCATGGCCTACAATGTGATCTCCCACGCACTGGGGGGAAGCATTTCGGTGGAGTCCGTCATCAACCATCATTCGGCCTTTCGCATCCTCCTGCCGCTTGCCCCCCTCGCTGAGCGAAGAAGTCGCCGCCACGCGGCCGTGCATTGACGCAGGAGAGGACCGATGCCCCAGGACCGTTCCGCCGCCCCGCCCGATGACAGGGATACAGACCTTCATCGGCTGGCCATGCTGGGTCGGCTGATCCCTGGAATCGCCCATGAGATCAACACGCTGCTGGGCGTTATAGGCACCGCCGCGTCACACCTCAGCCGGCTGCGCCGGGATTTGCACGAACGCTTCGACGCCGACGGGCTGACACGAACCGGGCTCGGCCGATACTTGGACGACGCCCGGCGGGCCGAGGACATCATCCTCATCAACCTGGACCGCGCGAGCGATCTTGTTTCCAGCATCAAACATGTCTCCGTCGCCCATAACCACACGGATCAGCAACATCTCAACGTTCATCGGTTCCTGGAGGAGGTCACGCGCTCGGCGCGGGGCCTGCTGCATGACTGCCCGCACCAACTGCACATCGGCTGCCCCGATGATCTGGTGGTGGAGACCCTGCCCGGTGCGCTCGCCAGCATTTTGCTCAACCTGCTTGCCAACACCGCCCGCCACGCCCAGCCGGAACACCTGCCCTCGGCCCAGGATCCAAGGTCCATCATGATCACGCTCACTGCCGGTCCGACGGCGGAGGGAGGATGGACATTGGTTTATTCGGACGATGGCAAGGGCATCCCGCCGGCCCTACGGAGCACTGCATTTGAACCCTACGTGACCAGTTGCCGGGACAACGGCGGCAGCGGGCTGGGTCTGGCCATTGTCCATGACCTGACGACCGGGCGGTTGGCCGGCTCCGTCCGCCTGTCAAGCCAACCGGGCCAGGGAACCACCTTCCACTTCACGTTTCCCCGCGCGCTGCCTGGCCGGGTTCCGCCGTTTGGCCGGGTTCCATGATCGGAGGGCACCATGTACGACGACGGACTTCAAATCCTTCAGGGCCTCGAAACCACATTTGACGACGCGACACGTGCAACGCCGTGGACGCTGCTGGTGGTAGATGACGAAGAGCAGGTGCACGCGGTAACGCAGCTTGCCCTTGACGGCCTGAGCTTTGAAGGGCGGCCCTTGCGGATGCTGTCGGCCTATTCCGCAGCCGAGGCCATGGCCCTGCTCCAGACAAAGACCAATGTGGCGGTGGTCTTGCTTGATATGGTGATGGAGACCGATACTGCCGGCCTGTCGTTGGTCCGCTGGATCCGCAATGGCATCGGAAACACGGATATCCGCATCATCCTGCGGACCGGTCATCCGGCCCATGCCCAGGATCGACGGATCATCCTCACCTACGACATTAACGACTACCGCTCCAAGGCGGAGATGACGTCTGACAGGGTGTTTTCGACCGTCATCGCCGCTCTACGGTCCTACAAGCAGATCACCGCCCACGGCAAGCGCTTGGCGGCCCTCCGCAAGGCTCACCGGGCAACGGCTTTCGCGTTGGCCGAAGTGGCCGAGCGCCGCGACGCTGACCCGCACGCCAGCGCCCTTTCGTACCGTGTTCACGACCTGTCACAGGCCATCGCCGAGCGGCTGAGGGAAGGCGGGCACCATACCGCCACCCTTACCAGGGACTTCCTCGCCGACATCGGCTTGGCGAGCAGCCTGCGCGACGTGGGCAAGATGTTTGTTCCCGATCACATTCTCTGCAAGCCGGGAAGACTGTCGCCGGCAGAGTGGGACATCATGAAACGCCACACGGAGACAGGCTGCGCCATCCTGTCCCGCACGGCGCGCGCCCTGACGGGGCTGACCTACCTGAGCATGGCGGCCACCGTTGCGCGCCATCACCACGAACGGTTCGATGGCAGTGGCTATCCCGATGGACTCAGCGGCCATGACATCCCGCTGGAGGCGCGCATCACCGCCGTCACCGATGTCTATGATGCGCTTCTTTCCGAACGCTTCCACAAGCCGGCATGGCCCCTCAATGTCGCCGTCGCAACCATGCGGGAGGCACGGGGCAGCCACTTCGATCCCATTGTCTTCGATGCTTTCCTGGACTGCCTCAACGACGGTCCGGCCCATGACGCAGGAGTCCTGTGATGCAGCGTGACGACGCCCCTTTGATTTTTCATCCTGACCCGGTTGAGCCAGACCCGGTTGAGGACGATAAATCCCCGGCAGCCGTTTTACCCTGGAAGATCCTGGTGGTTGACGACGAGCCCGAGATTCACACCGTGTCCCGGCTGGTGCTGGAGAACCTGAACTTTCGCAACCGGCCCCTGACGTTGCTCGGCGCCCGCTCGGCGCAAGACGCTGAGGTCTGCTTGGGGCAACATCCTGACATCGCTGTAATTCTCCTGGACGTCGTCATGGAAACCAAGGACGCGGGGCTGTGTCTGGTCCGGGCCATCCGGGAAGACATGCGCAACCAAGCCGTCCGTATCATTCTTCGTACGGGACAGCCGGGCCAGGCCCCGGAACGCCGCGTGGTGGCCGACTACGACATCAACGACTACAAGGCCAAGAGCGAACTGACGGCAGATCGTTTGTATACCAGCGTCGTCGCCGCCCTCCGGGCCTATGAAGACATTCGCACCATCGAGAGCTTTCGGGAAAACGCCTTTGCGATCCTGGGGGACCAAATGGCGTTGATGCACGACCTGCTGGCTATCAGTTCAGATGCCCTTGCCGTGATCGACCCTCATCAGGTGCTCTCGGCCTGCTCCACGGCCTTTGCCAACCTCCTCGGAACGACGCCGGACACCCTGATGGGCGAGACGCTGCAAACGTGGCTGCCGACGCTTGGCACGGCGATGGCCGAAGCCGAGAGCGGCACCGGCGAAGCGGAGTCCGAGGGCTTCATAGTGCATCTGAGATACACGCATGAGGGCCGCCCCTTGGGGGCCATCGTAAAATTGACGGGAGCGCACAGCCATGAACGACACTGCATGGCATAATTCCGGCCGGGGGCATCCGGCAGGACCTGCCAGCCGGCAGACTATGCTGAACCTGCAAGGTGTCCGTTTTTTGCTGGTCGATGAGAACCGCTACATGCGCAATCTGCTGCGCGGCATTCTCGCCGCCTGTGGCAGCAAGGACGTTCAGGAAGCCAATGATGGCGCGGATGCGTTCAAGATCCTGCGCACCTATCAGCCCTCCATTATCCTTACCGACAACAGAATGTCGCCCCTGGACGGGGTGGAGTTCACGCGAATGCTGCGGACCAGCCCCGACAGCCCTTGTCCCCTGACCCCCGTCATCATGGTTGCCGCAGGGACTGAGCTTCATAATGTCATCGCGGCCCGCGACGCTGGCGTCCACGAATTCCTCGCCAAGCCCGTCTCTGCCCATTCCCTGTACAGTCGCATTCACAGGGTGCTGACCACACAGCGTGCCTTCGTCAAGGCTCCGGGGTATTTCGGACCCTGCCGACGGCGCCACGCCACCCGTTCCTCGTCAATCCCCGAACGTCGTCTGACCCCGCCGGAGGTGCACCACCCACCCGCTGAACAGACGCTCTCTGCCTGATAGGGCCTGACGCCCCGCAGTTTACCCCACAGAAAGGGGATCAGGACGTCAGGCGGGCGGCGTGGTGGGCAATATGCTCGCCAACGAAGGTGGCGATAAAGAAGTAACTGTGGTCGTAGCCGGGATGCAGGCGCAGGTTCACCGGCACGCCAGCACGCTCCGCCGCGCTGACGAAGTGCTCGGGCTGAAGCTGTTGATCGAGGAAGCTGTCCGCCTCGCCCTGGTCGATCAGGATGGTATCGCGCCAGCCGCTGGTAGCGACCAGCTCCGTTGCGTCATAGGCCCGCCACGCCGCGCGGTCCTCGCCCAGATATCCGCCAAGCGCCTTGACGCCCCACGGCACCCGCGACGGTGCGACAATCGGTGCAAAAGCCGAAACCGAGCGGTAGCGCTGCGGATTGCGCAGGGCACAGACCAGCGCCCCGTGCCCGCCCATGGAGTGCCCAAAGATGCCCTGCCGTGCCATGTCGAGGGGAAAAGCCTCCCCCACCACCTTCGGCAACTCTTCTGTGACGTAGGTATACATGCGGTAATTCCGGGCCCACGGGTCCTGCGTCGCATCCACGTAGAACCCGGCGCCACTGCCGAAGTCATAACTGTCGTCTTCACCCGGCAGGCCCAGGCCGCGCGGACTGGTGTCCGGGGCAAGCAGGGCGATCCCCGCCTCGGCGGCGGTGCGCTGGGCACCGGCCTTGACCGTAAAGTTCTCCTCCGTGCACGTCAGCCCGGACAGCCAGGTCAGCAACGGCACCGGGCCGCTGCGCGCTTGCGGCGGCAGGTACAGGGAAAACCGCATGGTCGTGCCGGTGGCCGCCGAAGCGTGCTCATAGATCCCCTGTACGCCGTCGAAGCACCGCGCTTCGGAAACCGTCCTCACGGTCATGAGCGCCCCCCGTCGAAGGTGATGACGGTGCGGATCGACTCACCATGGTGCATCAGGTCGAAGGCGTCGTTGATGCGCTCCAGCGGCAGGACGTGGGTGATGAGCGGATCGATCTCGATCTTGCCGTTCATGTACCAATCGACCAGCTTGGGCACGTCCGTCCGGCCGCGCGCCCCGCCAAAGGCCGAGCCCTTCCACACCCGTCCGGTCACCAGTTGGAACGGCCGTGTGGCGATTTCCTGACCGGCGCCGGCCACGCCAATGATGGTGCTGACACCCCACCCCTTGTGGCAGCACTCCAGGGCCTGGCGCATGACGTTCACGTTGCCGATGCACTCAAAGCTGTAATCGGCGCCGCCGCCGGTCAGATCCACCAGATGGCCGACCACGTCACCGTCGGTCACCTCTGTCGGGTTGACGAAGTGGGTCATGCCGAAGCGTTCGGCCATGGCAACGCGGCCGGGGTTGATGTCCACGCCGACGATCATGCCGGCGCCGGCCAGCCGGGCGCCCTGGATGACGTTCAGGCCGATGCCGCCGAGCCCGAACACCACGACCTTGGCGCCCGGCTCCACATGGTTGGTGTAGATGACCGCACCAATGCCCGTGGTGACCCCGCAACCGACGTAGCACACCTTTTCGAACGGCGCGTCGTCGCGGATTTTGGCGACGGCGATCTCGGGCAGCACGGTGTAGTTGGAGAACGTCGAGCAGCCCATATAGTGGTGCAGCATCTGCCCCTTGTAGGAAAACCGGCTGGTGCCGTCAGGCATCAGGCCCTTGCCCTGGGTGTTGCGGATGGCCTGGCACAGATTGGTCTTGCCGCTGAGGCAGTACTCGCACTGGCGGCATTCCGGCGTGTACAGGGGAATGACGTGATCGCCGACCGCGACCGAAGTCACGCCGGGGCCGACCTCGACCACCACGCCGGCGCCCTCGTGACCCAGAATGGCTGGGAACAAGCCTTCGGGATCGGCGCCGGATCGGGTGAACTCGTCGGTATGGCAGACTCCGGTGGCCTTGATTTCAACCAGCACCTCGCCAGCCTTGGGGCCTTCAAGATCGACCTCGCAGATCTCCAGCGGCTTTCCGGCTTCAAAGGCAACAGCGGCGCGGGTCTTCATCGGCAGTCTCCGGTCATGGTGCTCAGGCAGACATTCTGCAGCATTTTCAGTCAGGCTGCCAGACCTGCGCCACCCCCTACCCAGGCCTGCGCCACCCCCTGCAATGACTCTCCGGCGCAGGGTCGCCTCAAACCGTCACCACCACTTCGACCTCACCGCGGCGCTCCAGGACGTTGACTGCGACGTCATTGCCGGCGCGGGTGAGCAGCACGTCCACCGCCGCATCACCCAGGCTGAGGTTGTTGATACGCATCTCGGTCAGGCTGGCGGGAAGCCGGGGACGCTCGAAGCGTACCGTTCGGCGGGCAGGGTCGAATCCGATTCCCAGCGCCGCCTGAACCAGGGCGAAGGGGGTCGCGCTGGCCCACGCCTGCGGGGAGCACGCCACCGGATAGAGGGTCGGTGCGGCCCCCTGTGCCCGCCGGAAGCCGCAGAACAGCTCGGGCAGGCGCCGCAAGTCCATGAAGGCGGCGGCGTTGAACAACCCCTCCATGATCTGTAACACGGCGTCCTTATGGCCATAGCGGGCGAGCCCAACGGCAATCAGGGCGTTGTCGTGCGGCCAGATCGACCCATTGTGGTAGGACATCGGGTTATAGCGGGCGTCGCCAGTGGCAACCGTGCGGATGCCAAAGCCCGAGAAGAACGGCGGCGCCAGCATCGCCTCGGCCACCCGCGCCGCGCGGTTCGGGGCCGGCAGTCCGCTGAACAAAAGCTGTCCGGCGTTGGAGGTTCGCACCGCGCACGGCCGTTTGTCGCCATCCAGGGCCAAGGCATAAAGACCCAGATCCTCGCACCAAAACTGTTTCTCCACGGCGGTCCGCAGAGTTTCCGCCTGAGCCTGCCGGACCACCGCCTCCTCGGGCCGGCCCAGCGCCGTGGCAATGTCCGCCGCCGCCTTGTAGGCCGCATGGGCATAGCCCTGCACCTCGATCAGGGCGATGGGGCCGCGCGCGATTTCGCCCGTGGCATGGAAGATGGAGTCGTGGGAGTCCTTCCAGCCCTGGTTCAACAAGCCGTCCTCGCGCCGACGGCCGTATTCGAGCAAGCCGTCGCCGTCGCGGTCACCGTACTGTTCCATCCACCCCAACGCCGCCTGGATGTTCGGGTCCAGAACGCGGATAGCCTCCAGGTCGCCGGTTCGCGCATAGTAGGCGCCGGCCAGAACGACGAACAGCGGCGTGGCGTCCACCGTCCCGTAGTACCGCCGGAACGGCACGAGCCCGAGGCGGGCCATCTCCCCGTCGCGCATTTCGTGGATGATCTTGCCGGGCTCCGCATCGGCGGCAGGATCCTCGGTGGTCGCCTGAGTGTTCGCCAGGGACCCGAGCACCCCGCGCGCCAGGGCCGGATCCACCCACAGCATGAGCAACGCGGTAATCAGGCCGTCGCGGCCGAACGCCGTGCTGTACCAGGGCACCCCGGCGTAGGGATAAGGACCGCCCTCCGTCTCGGTCATCAGCATCGTCAGGTCGGCGGCGCTCCGGCACAGCACTTCGTTGACCACCTCGTTGGAACTATGCACACCAGCGGAGCGGGCCGCGACCTCGCGAATGGGCCGGCGGGCATGGCGGATGCCATGGAAAAAGGCCTGCATCGGCGTCATCGTGTCGGTCGCATCAGCGCAGTCCACCGACAGGAAAATGACGCTCTGCTCTCCGGATGCGAGGTGCAGGCGATAACGGGCCTGAAAGATGCTGAGCCGCGTCGGAGGCGGTTCAAACCGCACGGTGGTGGTGCGCTGGCAGCCATCCTGGGCATCGTAATCAAAGCGCACCGTGTGGTCGGCCTGGACATCACCCCGGACCTGGCCACGCGATTGCCGTGCCATGCCGCGCGCCTCGAACAGGTCGGCAAAGTCGGCCGCGAAGACAAGGTCCACATCGACCTCCACGGCCTGGGGCGCGAAGTTCCGCACCGCCAGACGCTCATGCAGCCGGCCCTGCCACAGGAACCGGGTCCGCGCCATATGAATGACGTCGCGCGGCAGCACCAGCCGCCCGTCGTCATCCAGGATATCGGGATTGGTGAGGTCGGCCTTCAGGGCCGCGTTGTTCAGCAACACCGTTGAACTGAGCAACATCGGATGGCGCCCCGCCACGAACAACTGAAACCCCGCCAGGTGCCGGGTGTCGTGGTGATAAAGGCCGTTGCCTTCGGCGTCCGGCAGAATGTCGCCGTAGTGGTCGAATACGCCGAAGGTGTCGCCGTGTTTGAGGATGCGCGGCCGCGCCTCGGCCATGGAGGAGGACGCGCGGATGAAGAAATCAGTCGGCCCGGATGCCTCCAGAACGATCGGCTGCTGTGCTTTTGGCACTGGTTACATCCTCTGCGCGGGCGAGACGGGAAGGAAGACAGGCGCAGCCGCCCGTGCCGCCACGATATACGGGGAAACCACAGGGCGACCCCGTGCGACCAAACTTTCGTAAATGCTCAGGTATCCGCGCGCCATCGCCTCGGCCGAGAAACGCCGTTCAAAAGTCTCCCGCACGCGACCGCGGTCGAGGGCGGAGACTTGCGAGACGGCATGGACAGCAGCTTCGACAGAGTCCACGATCAGGCCCGTAACGCCGTCGTCGATCACCTCGGGCACCGCCCCGCAGGGCCAGGCGATTACCGGGGTGCCGCACGCCATGGCCTCGATCATGACCAGCCCGAAAGGCTCCGGCCAGTCGATGGGGAACAGCAAGGCGCGCGCGTTGCCCAGGAAGTCCGATTTCTGGTCATCGCCAATCTCGCCGATAAACTCGATCAGCGGATGATCGAGCAGCGGTTCGACGACCTCATGGAAATAATGCACGTCGGCCCGATCCACCTTGGCCGCAATGCGCAACGGGATTCCGGTTGCCAGGGCGATCTCGATGGCCCGGTCAAGGCGCTTCTCCGGGGAAATCCGGCCGAGAAAGGCAAGATAATCCCCCTTCGGAACCGGGGTGAAACGGAACATATCCTCGGGGAACCCATGATAAACGGTGCCGACGAAATGCGCCGCAGGAATGGGCCGCCTTTGATGGTTGGAGATGGACGACAGGGGATAACGCCGCCATCGCATCAAAAACTCCCCGAGATCCTTGAGGTCCAGGCGCCCGTGCAGGGTGGTCAGTGTCTTGTGCGCAATGTCGCTGAACAGCGGCATTTGGAAGCAGTCGATATGGAAGTGGATCAGGTCGAACTCGTCAGCTCGCTCGCGCACCTCGTGCAGCATGTTCAAATGCGCCGCAACATCACACGACAGCGCGGGATCCATGCGGAGAGGCTGGTCGCGCATGGCGACCAGCGTGGCCCGCGTCTGGCTGCCGGCGCTGGCAAACAGGGTAACGTCGTGACCGAGATCGGACAGCGCATCGCTCAAGGTGGCGACCACACGCTCGGTACCCCCGTACAGCCTGGGCGGAACCGCCTCGTAAAGGGGGGAAACCTGGGCAATTCGCATTATCCATGTCCTCTTTTCACAGCCGGGCCACAGCCCGATGGACGGTCCCGCATGACACAACGGTTTTCCGGGTAGTGCAGGTGCGAAAAGGAACCCAAAGAGATAATGCGACCCAGTTTCGTCAGGCCGCCAACGCGCCCTCCTCCTTCAACACCCGCTCGGCGGCACGGCGGGCCGTGGACACCAGACGTTCGATCTCCTCGGGCGCAATCACGAACGGCGGGGCGAAGGCGAGAATGTCACCGTGCGGCAGGGCGCGGGCGATCACGCCGTCCTCGGCCATCGCCGCTGCGATCCGAGGCCCGACCTTGCGAGACGGATCGAACGGCGTGCCCTTGGCGTCGAGGCCAAACTCGACGGCGGCCAAAAGGCCCTCGCCACGCACCTCGAACACGCCGGGCAGGCCGTCGAAGGCCTCTCGCAGGCCCGACAGCAGCAGACGGCCCGCCTCCGCCGCGCGCTCCATCAGGTTCTCGTCGCGCAGAATGGCGAGGTTGGCAAGCCCGGCCGCCGCACAGGTCGGGTGGGCGGAATAGGTCCACCCGTGGCCAATCGGCCCCAGCGCGTCGGATCCCCGCTCCAGCGTCGCCCACACCCGTTCGGACACCACCGCGCCCGACAGCGGCAGGTAGGCCGAGGTCATGCCCTTGGCGACGGTAATCAGGTCAGGCTCGAAGCCGTAGTACAGTGCCCCGCACGGCGCGCCCAGGCGACCAAAGGCGGTGACTACCTCGTCGGCCACGAACAGTACGTCGTGGCGGCGCAGAACCGGCACGATCTCGTCAAAATAGCCTTTGGGCGGGGGCAGGATGCCGCCGGTGCCCATGACGGGCTCGGCAAAGAAGGCGGCCACGGTGTCCGGCCCCTCGGCCTTGATGAACGCGTCAAGTTCGGCCGCGAGACGCTTGGAATAGTCGCGCTCCGTCTCTCCGGGCAGGCCGTGACGCGCGAAGTGGGGCGTTGCGACGTGCAGGATCGGCGCCTCGGGCAGGTCGAACGGCTTGTGGAAGACCTCGAGCCCGGTCAACGACCCGGTCATGATGCCCGACCCGTGGTAGGCCCGGTGGCGCGCAATGATCTTCTTCTTCTCCGGCCGCCCCTCGATGTTCCAGAAGTAGCGGATCAGCTTGAGCTGCGTCTCGTTGGCGTCGGACCCGGACAGGCCATAGTAAATGCGCCGCATGTTGGCCGGCATCCATTCCATCACGCGGGCCGAAAGCTCGGCCGCCGGGGCGCTGCCGTGGCCAACATAGGCATGGTAATAAGCAAGCTCGGTCATCTGCCGGGCAACAGCCTGGGCCATTTCCGGGCGGCCATAGCCGATGTTCACGCAATACAGCCCGGCGAACCCGTCGAGCAGGCGGTTGCCCTCCGCATCAATAATGGTCGCCCCCTCGCCGCCCACCACGATGCGGTTGGGGCTCTCGCCCGCCGCGTGGGTGCGCATGTGCGTGGAGGGGTGGAACAGGTGCGCCCGGTCGGCGGCCCGGAGGTCCGCGAGGGTTTTGGGGTCCATGGTGTCCTCCTTTTTCTTCGCTATGAGAAACTGGGCTCTGCCCAGACCCGCCAAGGGCCATTGGCCCTTGGAACCCGTTAGGGGGGGCCTGTGCTTTACTTGCGCCGCAGGCAGACACTCCCTGACGTTTAGTGCGCTGCGCGCGGCTTTCCCCAGCCCCATTCATGAGGTCCAGGAGGCCGCGCCTCCTGGCGGGCGCGGGCAGAGCCCGCCTTT
>LAEA01000205.1 GCA_000961745.1 Rhodospirillaceae bacterium BRH_c57
CGGGCGCCGTCGCTACGGGCTCGCCCTGTTCGGCCCGGTCCTTGTCGCGCATGGCGCGGCCCAGGGCGGCGCGGCGGGACAGGTCGTTCTTGATGGCGACCACGTCGCTTTCCAGCGTCTTCAGGCGGCGGCGCATATCGGTCAGGGCGGTTTGCGTGGCGGTTTTTTCGTCGCGGCCGGCGGCGCTGAGGTCCTGTAGGGTCTTCTGCAGGCGGTCCTCGATTTCCTTGATGCGGCGCTCGTTGTCCTGCTGCACGCTGTCGCGCAGCTTGCTGGTGTCGTCGCCCAGCTCCTTGCGCAGGGCCTTGCCGCGACGGTCCATCTCCATGTCCATCCGGGCGATGGCGCTTTCGACGTCGTTTCGCAGTTCGACCTTGATCTGATACGCGTTCTTCACCAGCGACGAGACGTAGGACATCAGCCCGATGCCCATGATGAGCACCAGGGCGATGGTAATGGTGATGGCCGCAACCGCTCCGAAACTCATGGGGTGGGGTCCCTCACTGCACCCTGAACACGTTGGGGTTACTGTCGTTCATCCCTGCGGCGGATGCAAGGCCGCCGCTTCCTTTGACCTTGGGCGGATGCAAGGCCGCCGCTTGCCTGCGGCCCGGCCGTGCCTCATGTTGAAGGCGCAACACTACGTCGTCCCCTCGGAGCCTTGATGTCCATGGAGCAAACCGCCTCTGCCCGCCGCCGCAACGCCGCCGCGGCCGCCGGTGCGCCCGACACCACCCCGCCGACCACCACGGAAGAACTGATCGCCTGGATCACCGCCCGTGGCATGACCGAGGTGGAGTGCCTGGTGCCGGACATGGCCGGCGTGCCGCGTGGCAAGATCCTGCCGGCCCACAAGTTCATCGGCGGTCTGCACGCGCGCGGCCTGCGCCTGCCCGAATCGTTGTTCATCCAGTCGGTGACGGGCGACTACCCCGAAGAAGACATCATGCCCGACATCGACCAGGATATGTACCTGCGGCCTGATCCGTCGTCCATACGCGTGGTGCCGTGGTACGACGAGCCGACCGCCCAGGTTATCAACGACTGTTATTACCGCGACGGCAGCCCGGTTGACATGGCGCCGCGCCACGTCCTGCGCCGGGTGCTGGACCTGTATGCGGCCAAGGGGTGGCGGCCGGTGGTAGCGCCCGAACTGGAATTCTATCTGGTCAAGGTCAACACCGACCCCGATTATCCCCTGGAGCCGCCCATTGGCCGGTCGGGCCGGCCCGAGATCGGCCGCCAGGCCTTTGGCATTGATGCGGTCAACGAGTTCGATCCGTTGTTCGAGGACGTCTACGACTATGCCGAGGCCCAGGGCCTGGACGTCGATACCCTGCACCACGAAGGCGGCGCGGCGCAGATGGAAATCAACTTCGAGCACGGCGACGCCTTGTCGCTGGCCGATCAGGTGTTCCTGTTCAAGCGCACGCTGCACCAGACCGCCCTGCGCCACAATGTCTATGCGACGTTCATGGCCAAGCCCCTGGAAGGCCAGCCGGGTAGCGCCATGCACCTGCACCAGTCGGTGGCCGACGTCGAAACCAGCCGCAACCTGTTCGCCACGCCCGAGGGCGAGGAAAGCGAACTGTTCCGCTGGCACATCGGTGGCCTTCAGAAGTACCTGCCCCAAGCCATGTTGCTGCTGGCCCCCAACGTCAACAGCTACCGCCGTCTGGTGAAGAACTTCTCGGCCCCGATCAACATGCACTGGGGGCATGACAACCGTACCGTGGGTCTGCGCGTCCCGGTGTCCGAACCGGCCAACATGCGCATCGAAAACCGCCTGTCTGGAGCCGACGCCAACCCCTATCTGGCCATCGCGGCATCGCTGGTGTGCGGCTATCTGGGCATGATCGAAAAGGTCGAGCCGACCAAGCCGATCACCGGGTCGGGCTATACCAAGGCCCACGCCCTGCCCAAGCACCTGCCCGACGCCATCGAGCGGTTCCAGCACGCCCGCCGCCTCCACGACGTGCTGGGCGGCATGTTCTGCAAGGCCTTCGCTGCCGTGAAGGGGGCAGAGTGGGACGCCTACCAGGACGTCATCAGTTCATGGGAACGCGAGTTCCTGCTGTTGAACGTCTAGGGCGATGGGCACCGGACGAGGGCAAGCGCCCATAAAAACGGCGCCCCGCCGGAAGGTGGGGCGCCGCTGTGTTCAGGTCGGGAACGTTTAACGGCTGGGCGAGGAGCCCGCGCCTTCTGAACCCACACCTTCTGAACCCATGCCTTCCGAGCCCATTCCGGGCGCGGACTCCATGCGGTCCTGGCCCATGCCAGATCCCATGCCAGAACCCATCGGCATGTCGGTCGGGGTTTCCGCCGTCTGAGGCTGCATCTGGCTGAGTTCCACGTCCAGGGCCTGGAGGGTTTCCTGGTTCAGCTCGCCAGTGGCCTGTGTCTGGCCCTGTTGTTCCTGGAAATCGCGCAATGCCTGCTGGGTGTTCGGACCCCAGATGCCATCCACCTGGATGTCCTGGCCTTTTTCCTGAAGGGCTTGCTGGATCTGGCGCACGGCATCGGTGTTGTTGGTGATCTGGGCGGTCTGGTCGGCGGACACGCCGCCAACCCCGGCCCGGCTCGGGTCATAGCCCTGCTCGCCGGAGGCGGCTTGGCCAGGCGACGCGCCCATTTGGCCGGTCTGCTCCTGGGTCTGTTCCATGCCTTGCGTGCGGTCCATCTGGGCGTCGGTGGACTGCGAGCCATACCCGGACCCGGCGGCGTGGGCGGACCCGGCGGCCAGGGCCGCGGCCAGAACGGTCGACAGAAGAAGCTGTTTTTTCATCGAAAACTCCTGGTGGTCAGTTGGTTTGAACCTCCGTGCGGCCTGCCGGGGGTGGCGTGCCGCGTGCTCGCCCCACCACACAACGCCTATCGACCCGCCGCGTTCGGCTAAATCGCACAGGGGTAGGCTTGGCTCTAATGGGAAACGCCCAAACGGCGGGCCTCTTCGGCCGGGTCGCGGTCCTGGACGACGCGCAGGCCGGCGTCCTCGGCACGGCGCGCGGCGTCGTCGTTGCGGGCGCCGGGGGCGAACCACAGCACCTTGAGGCCGAAGGGGTCCTTGGCGAGGCGGGCACCCTCGGCGGCCATTTCGGCGTCCTTGGCGGTGCCGTAGACGACGACCATGTCCACCGTGGTCGGAATGTCTGCGATGCGGCCGGGCACCACCTCGCCCAGGTGCATCTCGCCGGCGAGGTCAGGGTTCACGGGGATGACCCTGTACCCCTCGTGGCGCAGTTCAAGGGCGCGCTGCTCGCTCTCCTGGCCGAGCTTGTAGCCGATGACGGCCACCTTGAAGGTGTCCTTCAGGCAGTCGCGCACATAGTCGTCGGGATAGGGAATGCGGCCGCCGTCGCCAACGGCCTCCGTCGTGTGGCGGAAGTCGGTCATGGGGGTGCCTCCGTCTGGGTGAAACCTCTGACGGCAACGCCCGGCGCAAGGTCACAGGTGCAGGCGGGCGATTTCCACTTTCAGACAGCGGTTCATGACCATCTTCAGGCCAGCAGCCTCGGCCCGCTCGGCTGCCGCGTCGCTGCGGATGCCCGATTGCAGCCACACCGCGTGAATGCCCTTTTCCGCCGCCACGGCGATGGCCTCGTCCACCACCTCCCCGGCGGCGTCGGAATTGCGGAACACGTCCACCAGATCGACCGGGGCGGGCACGTCGGCCAGGGACGCCCGCACCGTCTGGCCCAGGAACTCCTGCCCCGCAAGGCCCGGATTGACCGGGATGACGCGGTACCCCTTGGCCTTGAGGAACAGGGCGATGTCATGGCTGGGCCGCGACCGCTTGGCCGAAAAACCCACCACGGCGATGGATTTCACCCCGTCGAGGATGTCGCGCAGGTAGTCCTCTGGATAGGGGATGCGGCCCCATAGGTCTTCGGGCAGGACGTCCGGGGTGTGGCGGAAAGTCATGGCGCCTCCAAAAGGGCCTGATCCAGGTCGCGGATGAGGTCGGCCGCGGTTTCGATACCGACCGACAGGCGGATCACCTCGTCGCCCGCCCCGGCGGTCTGGCGTTGCTCCTCGCTGAGCTGGCGGTGGGTGGTGCTGGCCGGGTGCAGGATGAGCGAACGGGTGTCCCCGATGTTGGCCAAGTGGCTGAACAGCTTGACCCGCTCGACCAGCGCCTTGCCCGCCGCGTAGCCGCCCTTGAGCCCGAAGGTGAACACCGCGCCCGGTCCCTTGGGCAGGTACTTTTCCTGCAACGCCTTGTAGGGCGAGGTGTCCAGCCCGGCATGGCTGACCCAGGCCACCGCCGGATGCCCGGCCAGGAAATGCGCCACGGCCGTGGCGTTCTCCACATGGCGTTCCATGCGCAGGTGCAGGGTTTCGATGCCGGTGATGGTCAGCCACGCATTCATGGGGCTGAGCGCCGGGCCGAAATCACGCAGGGCCACGGCGCGGGCCTTGGTGGTGAAGGCGAAATCGCCGAACGTCTCGTAGAAGGTCAGGCCGTGATAGGCGGGTTCCGGTTGGGCCAGCGACGGGAACTTGTCGTTTTTGGCCCAATCGAACCGGCCACTCTCGACAATCGCCCCGCCGACCGCGTTGCCGTGGCCGGACAGGAACTTGGTGGTCGAATGGACCACGATGTCGGCCCCCCACTCCATGGGCCGGCACAGGTAGGGCGTCGCCATGGTGTTATCGACGATCAGCGGAATGCCGGCGTCCTCGGCCACGCGGGCGACCGCCTCGATGTCGACGATGATGCCGCCGGGGTTGGCCAGGGCCTCCAGGAAGATGGCCTTGGTCTTCGGCGTGATGGCAACGCGGAAGTTGTCGGGGTCGGACGGGTCCACGAAGTGGCAGGTCCAGCCCAGCTTGCGGAACGACTGCCCGAACTGGGTGATCGACCCGCCATAGAGGTTGCGGCTGGCGATGAACTCGTCGCCGGGCTCCAGCAGGGTGAAGAAGGTCATGAACTGCGCCGCATGGCCCGAGGCGCAGCACAGCGCGGCCCGCCCGCCCTCCAGACTGGCGATGCGTTCCTCCAGAACGCTGACTGTGGGGTTGGTCAGGCGCGAGTAGATGTAGCCGAAGGTGTGCAGATTGAACAGGTTGGCCGCATGGTCGGCATCGTCGAACACATAGGACGTGGTCTGGAAAATGGGCGTCGAGCGGGCACCGGTGGTCGGGTCGGGCGAGGCTCCGGCGTGGATGGCCAGAGTCTCGAACCCGCAGTCGGCCAAGCCTTCGTTGCTGCCGTTGCCTTGCCCCGGCGCCTTGCGCTTTTTGCTGGAAATGATGCCGGTGTTGACGCCCTGCCACGACAGTTCGCCGCACAGGCGGCCGAACTCGATCTTGGGACAGCGGTTCATGACCACGGCGAGGCCGGCTTCCTCGGCCCGCATGGCGGCGTCGTCGTTGCGCACGGCAAGCTGCATCCAGACGACCTTGAGGCCCAGCTTCGGCGCAGCGGCGATGGCCTCGTCGGTGATCGGCCCGGCGGCGGCCGAGTTGCGGAAGATATCGACCATGTCCACCGGGCCGGGAATGTCGGCCAAAGATGCGTAGACGGTTTCCCCCAACAGGGTCTGCCCGGCCAGCTTGGGATTGACCGGAATGACCCGGTATCCCTTGTCCCGCAGGTACTTCATGACAAAGTGGCTGGGCCGGTTGGCATCCGCCGAGGCGCCCACTACGGCAATGGTCTTCACGGTCCCCAGGACATCCCGCAAATAGGCGTCGGGATAGGGCAGGGGGGCGTTGGGATCATCGGGCAGGACGGCCGAGGCGTGCAGGAATGTCATGGCGTGGGGGAACTCCGCAGATAAGGATCGCGGGGCCGAGTGTACCCAATACCTTCCGAACAGGCCAACCCTACCAAGCCAACCCTACCAAGGGAGCAGCCGCCTGATCCCGCGCCGCAAGCCGGGGCTGAACCCCACGGCCAGCCCCATGCCCAGCCCGGCCGCCAATAGCCCCACCGGGTGGGCGGCCAAGGCGGCATGAGCCCGCGCCCCGACCTCCATCCCCTGGTCGAGCATCATGGCGTGGGTGCTCGGCGGTGGGGGCGGCGCGGTGGTGCCACGGGCGGCCGCTGGAGGGCGCGCGGCGGTCATGCCCAATGCTGTCAGCGGTGCCATGGCCGCCGTCATGGTGGTCTTTGCCGCGCGGCGCCGCGGCCGGGCGACCAGCACCCCGATGAGCCAGACCAGCACGGCCAGGAACAGGGCGAGCAGCCCGACCCACAGGGCGGCGCCGGTCCGGCTCATGGACTCCTCAAGTTTAAAGAACAAGGCGGCCGCGCCGAAGGCCAGGGCGAACAGCACGAAAACGCCAGCCAGCAGCAGGGTGACGCCGCTAATCATGGAGGCGGACAAATGCAGGCGCAGTGCTGACTTCACCAGCCCCGCCTGGGCGGAGAGTGCTCCAAGTATCATCGTGTCCCCCTCCGTCTGCGTGCTACTCAGCGCCGGCCGAGCAAGGCGCCCAGGATGACGCCCACGGCGAATGCCCCGGCGACGGTGGACAGCGGGTGGGCCTTGACCTGTTCGCGTGCCTTGCCGGTGGCTTCCTCGGCCTGACGGCGGGCGGTGTCGCCATAGACGCGGGCATTGACCTGGGCGCGATCATAGGCATCGCGCAGTCCGGCCAGCCCGTGGCGCCCAGCTTCGGACGCACTTTCGCCCAGCCGTTCGGAATAGACGGCGAGTTGCTGGCGAAGGCGATCAAGATCATCCTGCATCCGCGACATTTGGCTTTTCGTGTTACCGTGCGACAGCATCTCGTGTCTCCCCTCGTGGTGGTTTCGTGCCCGCTGGGCTGAATTCGCCTTCATTCGCATCATCAACGTAGGGCCGTCGGTACAGGTTGCCCGGCATGTAGCCGCATCGCCTTTTGGGGTGCGGCGGGTGGTGCAAGGGTTGTCTCCACCGTACAGCAAGGCGATATAAGAAGCCAATGGGACCGTTTCCAACGTTACATCAAGCTATTGGCTTCTCTTTGGGGATTGCGGCTTGTCCGTTCGCCTGACGTTTTCGCCCGCCCGGCGTGGGATTTTTTGGAGTGCCGTGATCGTCGCGGCGCTGCTGCTGTCCGGCTGCGCCCGATTGGGATTCGGCGATGATGATGCTGCGCCCTCGGCACAGGGCAGTGTCGTCCCCGACGTGGCGCCGCTGGACGGGCCGCGCGTTCCCTATGAGGTGTCGATTGAGGGGGTTGAGGACGCAGACCTGCAAACCGCGCTGGAAGAGGCCTCCCGCCTGCGCCAGTTGCAGGAAGACCCGCCCGCCTCGATGCTGGCCCTGCGCCGCCGCGCCGCCGATGACGCCGACCGCCTGGGCCGTGTGCTGCGCAGCCAGGGGCACTATGCCGCGACGGTCGCGCCGGTCATCAATCAGGACATCGATCCGGCCGAGGTGACCCTGCGCGTGGACCCTGGCCCGGTCTATGGCATCGTTGCCTTTGATGTCGAATACGTCGATCCGCCACCGCCCGCCGACGCCAATGTCCCGCGCGACCTTGCGGCGCTGGGGCTTGAGCGGGGTCAGCCGGCCCTGGCCGCCGATGTGCTGTCGGCCGTGGCGCGGGTCGGCGAGGCCCTGCGCAATCAGGGCTATCCGTTCGGCAAGGCGGTCGGGCACACCGCCCGTGTCGATCATGCCGAGCGCACCATGGCGGTAACCGTCAAGGCCGAAAGCGGGCCATCGGCGGTGTTCGGCCGCACCGCGTTCGAGGGCCTCGACAGCGTCCAGGAGGACTACCTCCGTCGCCTCATCGAGTTTCATCAGGGCGCGCCCTATGACCAGCGCGAGGTTCAGGACCTGCGCCAGACGCTGCTGAAGACCGGGTTGTTTCAGGCCATCTCGGTCGATCCGGCCGAAACCGTTGGGGCCGATGGCGCGCTGCCGCTGACTGTCACGGTGGAGGAGGCCGACCACCGCAGCATCGGCGTCGGGGCGCGTTTTTCCTCAAGCCTTGGGTTGGGGGCCGACGTGTTCTGGGAACACCGCAACCTGCTCGGCGAGGACGAGGACTTCCGGGCTCAACTGGATGTGTCCGAACGCGCCCAGACCCTGGGGGCTGATTTCTCCAAGCCCCTGTTCCTGAACCGCCGGGGGCAGTTCCTGCGCGCCACTCTCGAAGGGGGAACGGAGGAATTCGAGGCCTATGACCGCACCGGCATTCTGGCCGAGGTCAGTGTCGAACGCAGGCTCAGCCCGACGTGGACCGCATCGGTCGGGACCAATATCGAATACGCCGAGATCACCGATGGCGAGGGCACCAAGCAGTCCATCTTGTGGGGCCTGCCGGTGCGGGCGTGGCGCGATGACACCGACAACCGCCTCGACCCGCGCGACGGCTCGCGGCTTAACTTCGAGGTGGTGCCCTACACCGGGGTGTACGACGGCAGCATCCTGTTTGCGCGCAACCGGGCGGAGGGCCGCCTGTACTACCCGCTGACCGACGACAAATGGACGGTGTTGGCCGGGCGTGTCGCCATCGGGGCCATCGTCGGCGCCGGGCGCCGCGACGTGCCGCCGGACAAGCGGTTCTATGCCGGCGGCGGCGGGTCCGTGCGCGGCTATGGCTATCAGTTGGCGACCGACATCGACGAGAACAATGATCCCATCGGCGGCAAGTCGCTGTTCGAAATCGGCCTGGAACTGCGCCGCCAGATCACCGAGACCATAGGGATTGTGCCGTTCATTGAGGGTGGCCGCGCGTTCAGTGACCAGATCCCCAACCCGGCGGGGGATCTGTTCTGGGGGGCGGGCATCGGGGTGCGGTACTACTCGCCGGTCGGTCCGATCCGGTTCGACGTGGCGGTTCCGCTGGACCGCCGGGAAAACGTGGACGACCCCTATCAACTGTATATCAGCCTGGGGCAGGCATTTTAAGATGATCTGGGTACGTCGTGTTCTGATCGGGGTTCTGGCCCTGGTCGTGCTTCTCGTTGCCGCTCTCGCGGTGCTGCTTGGCACCGCGCCGGGCAGCCATTGGGTGGTTGCGCGCGCGCTCGACGCCGTGACCGACGTGCGCGTGGAGCGCATCGAGGGAACGGTTCTCGACCGCCTGACCCTGCATGGCGTGGAGGTCAGCGATAGTACCGGAACGTGGTTGACCGCCCGGACGGCGATTGTGGACTGGCGTCCGACCAAGCTTCTTGGTGGCCGCCTGTGGGTTGATCTTCTGACGGTCAGCGAGGTGAACGTCGCCCGCCCGCCCGAAGCACAGCCGGAAGGGGCGGAGGACGAGGGGGGCGCCGCCAATTTCGACCTGCTGGAGCGCGTGACCCTGCACGCCCTGACCCTCGACGGGGTGCATCTGGCTGCGCCGGTGCTGGGCACGTCCTTGAGCTTTCGCGCCGCCGGGCAGGTCACCGGGGCCGAGCGGGGCGGCATCGAGTCATTCCTTGAGGCCCAGCGTCTTGATGCCCCCGGTGAAGCGCGCCTGGAGGTCCAATACCGGCCGGGCGGCGTCCTGGGCGTTCATCTCGCCGTCTACGAGCCGCCCGGCGGTGCCGTGGCGCGCTTGCTGGATCTGCCGGGCCTGCCGGGCGTGCGCCTGTCGCTCAATGGCGAGGGGCCGGTGAGTGAGTGGGACGGCGCCATGCTGGCCGAGGCCGAGGACTTCGTGACGATCGAGGCAGACCTTCACCTGTCCTCGGGCGATACGCGAACGGCCACCATTGCCGCCACGCTCCGCCCCGGCCCACAGATGCCGGCCGAGATTTCCAATCTGACCGGGGAGGCGCTGGAACTGGCCGCCACTCTGCGCAACGACGGCGCCGGGACCCTTTCGGCCGAGGACGTGCGCGTGCGCGGGCAGGGCTGGACGTTGGACGGAACGGCCCAGGCCGATGAGAATATGGTGGTTAATGGTCAGGCCGTGCTCGACATCACCGACGGTACGGGGCTTGAGGCCCTGGCCGGGGTGCCGGTCGGGCAGGGGCGGCTGGAGGCCCGCATGCAGGGACCGCTCGACGGGTTGGAGGTCGCCCTCGACGGCACCGTGACCGATACCGTGGTGCGCCGGGCCGAGGTGCGGGCGCGCGGCGTGCTGGGTGGCGACGCGGTGCCATTTTCCGCCGAAGGCCGGGTCGAAGGGGTTGGCGAACTGGTCCCGCAGGCCGCGCCCATCGTCGGGGAGGGGCTGGACTTTGCCGTGACCGGGACGTTCTGGACCGATACCGGCGACATTGGCGTCGAACGCCTGACCGTGCAGTCCCCGGTGATCGGCGCCGAGTACGTCGGCACCATCGGCACGGCGCCCTTGCAGGTGGCGGGCGGGCTGGAAGCCTCGGTCACCGACCTGTCGGCGCTGGAGCCGCTGACCGGCGTGGCGCTGCGGGGCGTCGGGACCATTGGCGCGGACCTGAAGGCCGATCAGGACACCATTGTCGGCGATCTGCGCCTGACCCTGCGCGACTTCGCCACCGGCATCCCCCAGGCCGACGCCCTGGTTGCCGGGCAGGTGGATGCGACGTCAGGCGTCGAGTGGCACGGCCAGGAAGTCCGGCTGCGTGACCTGCATTTGCGGGCGCCAGGGGCCAGCCTGGATGCCTCCCTCGCCCTGAACAACTTCAATGATCTGGGGGGAACGTTCGTTCTGGAGGCGCCCGAACTTGGTCGCCTGAATGTTGGTGTCGAAGGCGCGGTACGGGCCGAGGGCACTTTTGCCGGCACCCTTGCCGCACCGGTGGTGGCTGTCACGGTTGGCGGGCAGGGCGTTCAGGTGGCTGGGGTCGGAGTGCGCCAGCCTTCTGCCGCGCTGCGCCTGACGGCCCAGGGCATGGAGGTGACCAAGATCGACGCCATGGTCGCGGGTGTCCGGGTGGCCGGGCAGGTGGCGATGCCGTTCGAGGCCCCGCTGCTCGACGGCGCCTTCACCCTGAAACTGGAATCGCCCGAGGATCTGGCCGCCCTGACTGGTCAGCCTTTGACCGGTAGCCTGAACGGCGAGCTCACGCTGGCCCCGGTGGACGGCACGCAGGGCCTGTCGGCCCGGCTGTTCGCCGAAGCTCTGGCCCTGCCCGATGCTGGCGTGCTGGTCACCAGCCTACAGGCCCGCGCCCAGTTGCGGGACCTGTTTGGGGCGCCCGACGGCACCATCACTGTCACCGCCGGGGACGGCGGGGCCGGTGGCGTGGCGTGGCAGGACGCCGCGCTGCGGGCCGATTTGGACGACGGCGGCGGGGCGTTCTCGGTGACCGTGCAGGGCACCCCGACGGCGCCCTATGTGGTCGAGACGGCCGGGCGCCTGGAGTTGGGCGAGGTCCTTGCCGTGCGCCTGAACACCTTGCGCGTCGCCAATCCCGATCACGCCGTGCGTCTGGTCGCTCCGACGACCGTGACCTTGAAGGGGACCGACATTGCGGTGGCCCCGACGCGGCTTAACGTGGACGGCGGCGCCCTCGACCTTGAGGCACGGCTGGCCGGTGGGGCGATGACCCTGACGGTGTCCGGGCGCGAAATTCCCCTCGATGTGCTGGAACTCGTGGTGCCGGACTACCCGGTGCGGGGCACGGTGGCGGTGGATCTGCACCTGAGTGGCCCCCTTGATGGACCCAGTGGGCGGATGCAACTGCGCACGTCTCCGCTGGCGCTGCCCGAGGCCGGGGTGCAAGGCCTGATGGTCGATGCGGAGGCCGACATTGGGCAGGGCCGCCTGAGCGGCCGGGCGCGGTTCTCCGGCCTCGCGCCCGAACCAGCCATCATCACGGCCGACGTGCCGCTGGTGTTCTCGGAAACGGGCGTTCCCTCGGTGCCGGCGACGCAACCGCTTACCATCGGTGCCGATTGGCGCGGGCCGGTGCAGGCCATCTGGGATCTGGTGCCGCAGATCGGCCACCGGGTCACCGGGCAGGCGGTGGTGCAGGCGCGCTTGACCGGCAGCCTGGACGCCCCGGAGTTTGCCGGCGAGGCGTCGCTGGCGGACGGGTCTTACGAAAATCTGGAATGGGGCACGGTGCTGCGTCAGGTGCAGGTGACTGCCGGGCTGACCCCGACGGGCGACGTATCGCTCAACGCCTCGGCCACCGATGGTGGGGCCGGGCGGCTGTCGGTGGACGGCACCATTGACAACAGCCAGTCCGGTGCCAGCCAGGTCAACGCCCGCATCACCCTGCAACAGGTCCAAGTGGTGCGCCGCGACGACCTGCGGGCTGGGATCAGCGGCGAGGTGACCTATGACGGCGCGCTTGATGCAGGCATTGTGCGTGGTGACCTGACCACCGAGACCGTGCGCCTGACCTTGGGGGCGTCCCTGGGCGGCGGCGTTTCTGAATTGAATGTCGTTGAGGTCAACCGCGCCGCGCTGGGTGACCCCAACGAACTCGATGTCGAGGGGCGCGCCGAGGGTCCGGCCTTCGGCAGGGCCGTCGCCCTCGATATCCGGGTGCGGATGCCCAACCGCATCTATGTGACGGGGCAGGGGCTGGAGTCCGAATGGCGGGGCGACCTTAACATTAGCGGCACTTTGGCCGATGCGCGGATCTCCGGTGCCCTGCAAGTGGTGCGCGGAACCTTCGCCGCCCTCAATCGCAGTTTCGCCCTGGAGAACGGCACGGTCGAGTTCACCGGCGGCGAAAGCATCGACCCGGCCATCTCGCTGCGCGCCGTGCACGAGGCCGAGGACATCACCGCCATCGTCCTGGTCACCGGCAGGGCCAGCGACCCGCAGCTTGCCCTGGAGTCCCGCCCCGCCCTGCCTGAGGACGAAATCATCGCCCGCGTGTTGTTCGGTCGGGAGATGGGCGCCTTGGGTCCCGCCGAGGGGCTGGCCGTGGCGCAGATGGCCGCCCGCATGGCCGGCATCGGCGGCAGTGGGCCGGGGGTCCTCGAACAGGTGCGCGGTGCGTTGGCCCTGGACGTTCTCAGCGTGGGCGGCGGGGCCGATGGGCCGACCGTGGAGGCCGGGCGCTACATCGGCGAGAACGTCTACGTCGGCGTCGAAGGCGGCGGGTCCGGCAGTGGTTCGGTCGAGGTCGAGGTCGAGCTGGCGCCGGGCGTGACCCTGGAAACACGCGGCTCGGCCCGCAGCGGCGCCGACATCGGGGTGCAGTGGAAGTTTGATTACTAGGGTAATCAGGGGAAGTTTGATTACTAGCGGCTCGGCCTAGTCTATCCTTCAGGGCTAAGGCTTTTGGGGGACCGGGTGCATGACGCTTGATTGGCTGGGACTCGTTTCGGGGTTGCTGGGCGGGCTGGCCCTGTTCCTGTACGGCCTCGACAAGCTGGCGGCCGCCCTGAAAGCCGTGGTTGGCGAGAAGATGCAGCCGCTGCTGGCCTCGCTGACCCGCAACCGCTGGGCCGGGGCGGCCACTGGAGCCACCCTGACCGCCGTCATCAACTCGTCGTCGGTGACCACGGTTCTGGTGGTCGGCCTCATCAGTGCCCAGGTGATGACCCTGACCCAGGCCATTCCGATCATCTTCGGGGCCAACATCGGGTCCACCTTCACCGCCCAGATCATCGCCTTCAAGTTCACCGCCATCGGATTGCCCATGGTTACCGTGGGCTTTGCCGCCGCGCTGCTCGCCAAGCAGGACGTGGTGCGCCATTGGGGCGCGCTGATCATGGGCCTTGGGCTGGTGCTGTTCGGCATGGCGTTGATGGGCGATTCCATGGCGCCGTTGCGCGACTATCCGCCGTTCCTCGATTTGATGCGCAGCCTCAGCAACCCGATCCTCGGCATTCTGGTCGGGGCGATGGTCACCGCGCTCATCCAGTCCTCGGCGGCGACCACCGGCATTGTCATCGTCATGGCGTCCCAGGGGCTCATCAGCCTGGAGGCGGGCATTGCCGTGGCCTTCGGGTCCAACGTCGGCACCTGCGCCACGGCGCTGCTGGCCGCCATCGGCAAGTCGCGCGAGGCGGTGCGCGCCGCTCTGGTCCACGTTCTGTTCAACGTGTTCGGCGTCATCCTGTGGGTGGCGTTCATCCCCTATCTGGCCGATCTGGTGGCGCTGGTTTCGCCAGCCCGGCCGGACCTTGACGGCATTGACCGTCTGGCCGCCGAGGTGCCGCGTCAGGTCGCCAACGCCCACACCCTGTTCAACGTCATCAACACGTTCTTGTTCATCGGGTTCGTGGACACCATGGCGCGGCTGGTGGTGTGGCTGGTGCCGGATCGGCCGGTGGTCCTGCCGCCGGCGGCGCAGCCCAAACATCTGGCTCCCGACCTCATCACCACGCCGTCCCTGGCGCTTGATGCCGTTCAGCGCGAAATCGGCCACTTGGGCGCCCTGGTTGACGGCATGATGGCGGTCATCATGCCGGCCGCGCTGAAGGGCACGCCGTCCGAGTTGCACCGCATCGCGGCGATGGACGCCGACGTGGACGCCCTGCACGCGGCAATGATCGAATACGCCCGCCGGGTCGGCCGGCAAACGCTGTCGCAAAAGCAGTCCAGGCGTTACATCCGCCTGATGGAGGTCGCCAACTCCCTGGAGCAGATAGGCGACATCATCGAAACCGAACTGGTTCAGACCGGCCTGCGCCGGGCCGAAGGCGGCGTGCAAGTCAGCGCGCCGACCCAGCAACTGCTGCTCGACCTGCACGAGCGGGCGCGCTTTGGCCTGCGTCTGGCCGTCGATGCGGTGGTGGCGCACGATGCCGATATGGCCGCGCAGGTGGTCGCCATGAAACCAGGGTTTAGTGCGCTGGCCCACCAAGCCGCCGAGCACGGCGCCAAACGCCTTACATCCGACGCACCCAACCGGATGCGGTCCTACACTCGGGAGATGGAGGTCATCGAAAAGCTCCGGCGCGTTTACTACTTCTCAAAACGCATGGCCCATACGGTCCTCGACCCGCAGGACACGGTCGTTGCACCGCCTTCGGGCACCGCTGCGCAGACCCCTCAGCCGGCAGAAAGCCCGGCGGTCCAGTCCATCGCCGCCACGCCCGCGCTCACCGTGGCAGAGAAGACTTCGGTACAGTCTGACGGCGACCGGCACTGAGGCGCCAGCAGTTTTGAGTTACTCCGCTGCCGCCTTGGTCGGTGTCCGGGGTGGGACGGTGGTCAGGAGGTGGCGTTTCTCGAATGTCGTGATGTAGTCGCGGGTCAGCGGCACCACGTCGTTGCGCCGGGTGATCTGGATCTGGAACACCACCTGATCGTCGAAGCGGAACACCGCCTCGCAGCCAGCCAGATAGAACTCCCACATGCGGCAGAACCGCTCGTCGTAGAGGCGGGCGGCGGCGTCGCGGCGGGCCATGAAGCGGTCGCGCCAGGCGCGCAGGGTGTCGGCATAGTGATGCCGCAGGACCTCGATGTCGTTGACCATCAAGCCGGAGCGTTCCACCGCCGCCATCAGTTCGGACAGGGCCGGGGTGTAGCCGCCTGGGAAGATGTACTTGCGCAGCCACGCGTTGGTGCCGGCCGGCGGGGTGGTGCGGCCGATGGTGTGCAGCAGGAATACGCCATCCTCGGCCAGGAGGTTGGCGACCGTGGAGAAGTATTCGTCGTAATGGCCGACCCCGACATGCTCGAACATGCCGATCGACACGATGCGGTCATAGCGGCTGCGGTGGTAGCGGTAGTCGCGCAGGAAGAACTCGACCTGACCGGACATTTCGGCCTCGCGCGCCCGCTGGCGGGCCACGGCAAGCTGTTCGCGCGACAGGGTCACCCCCTCGACCCGGCAGCCGAAGGTGCGGGCCAGATACAGCGCCATGCCGCCCCAGCCCGATCCGATGTCCAACACCCGGTGGTGCGGTTCGAGCAGCAGTTTGGCCGCAATGTGGCGCTTTTTGGCCTCCTGGGCCTGCTC
Organism: Rhodospirillaceae bacterium BRH_c57; assembly: GCA_000961745.1. Lineage (GTDB taxonomy): Bacteria > Pseudomonadota > Alphaproteobacteria > Rhodospirillales > Rhodospirillaceae > Cauispirillum. The sequence continues at coordinate 15,734 of LAEA01000205.1, forward strand.
CAGGGTCTCCCGCCCGGTGGAATAGTAGGCGCAGGAATACTGGCGGTCACTGTCCAGGAACAAGTCGTAAAGCGCGCCCGACAGGTCGTAGTGGTGCGCCACGTTGGCCTGGGCCCGCGACAGCGGGTTATGTTGGTGGATCCACCGCAGGGCGCGGCTCAGGCGCCGCTGGGCGCGCAGGCTCCAGTGCCCAGGGGACCGGGCGATGTTGTACACGGCCAGGGCGACGAAATCGTACAGCGTGCCCTGCTCGATGGTCAGCGTGCCATCGGTGTAAGCTTCGCCGGCCGCCAGATGCGTGTCGGTCATCAGGCGCCAGTGTAGCGCGGGATCGTGCAGGCGGATGGTGACGGGGGGAGGCGTGTGGGCCGGCGGCAGGTCGGTGATCGGGCGCCCGGCAAAGCGATGGGGAGTGCCGCGCGCGTCGATGACGGTCAATTCGCCGAAACAGATCAGCCGATCTAATAGCCGGGACAACAGCATGGCCGCCTCCTCCCTTCATGGGTTTATCCTGATGGTTTCCCCTTTGAGCATTAAGTCTCGTGGCACCTGAACGTTCCAAATTATGCCGTGTTATCAGCGGCCCTGCCACGTTGGTTGGCGCTTTTCTAAAAAGGCGTCGATCCCTTCGGAGGCATCGCGGGCGGCCATGTTGCGGGCCATGACCTTGCTCGCGTAAGTATAGGCATCTTCCAGCGACATTTCTACTTGCCGGTAGAAAGCTTCCTTGCCGATGGCCAGGGTCAGGGGCGACTTCGACGCGATCACGCCAGCCATGTCGGCCACCGCAGCGTCCAGGTCAGCGGCCGGAACGGCGTGGTTGATGAGGCCGGCGGCCTCGGCCTCGGCGGCGGTGATGGGGCGGCCCGAGAGCAGCATCTCCATGGCTTTCTTGCGGCCCACCGCGCGGCTGAGGGCAACCATGGGCGTCGAGCAGAACAGCCCGATGTTGACGCCGGGCGTGGCGAACTTGGCGCCGTCCGCCGCATAGGCCAGATCGCAACTGGCCACCAACTGGCAGCCCGCCGCCGTGGCCATGGCGTGGACCTTGGCGATTACCGGCTTGGGCAGGTGGACGACGGTGGTCATCAGGCGCGAGCACTGGTCGAACAGCGGGCGGTGTTGCTCGGCGGGCAGGCCGCGCACCTCCTTCAGGTCATGGCCGGCGCAAAACGCCGGGCCGTTGGCGGCAATCACCACGACCTTGACCGAGTCGTCTTTGGCAATGGCGTCGAGCATCTCCTGCAACGCCGCCATCAGGGCCACCGACAGGGCGTTGCGGGCCTGCGGCCGGTTGAGCGTCAGGGTGCACACGCCATCGGCGTCGGCGCGCAGCAGGATGGGTTCGTCCGTTTTCTGGTCGGCGGGGGGAGTGGTTGGGGCGAGGGACATGATGGACGGGCTCCATGACTTGTTTTAGGTTTGAAGAAACAGCATACCGACAGGGGAGCTTTGGTTCAAAGAATGTCCAAAATCACCATTCCCGAAATCCAGGAAATCCTCGACGCCGAGCTTCCCCTGGTCAACATCCTGGGCTGTGCCATCGAGGATGTGGGCGCCGGCCGCTGCACCGTGCGCATGGCGTTCAAGCCCGAACTGATCCGTCCGGGCGGCACCATCGCCGGCCCGGCCACCATGGCCCTGGCCGATCTGGCCATGTACGTGGTGGTGCTGAGCTTGGTCGGGCGAGTCGAACTGGCGGTGACCACCAACCTCAACATCAACTTCCTGCGCAAACCCGGCCCGGCCGACATGATCGCCCACGGTCGAATTCTAAAGCGCGGCAAGCGGCTGGCGGTGGCGGAAGTCGAGTTGTTCTCCGATGGCGCACCGGACGACATGGTCGCCCACGTCACCGGGACCTACAGCATTCCGTCGCAGGAGGGGGGGAATTAGGCTGTTTGCATGACCCGTAAGTATGGTGGGCTGCCGCTTGCTCTAGCCGGGTTCGGGCGGGAGACCGTCCGCGACAGCGGAACCCGTTAAAACGCGCCGCCGTCGTCGTTCTCGCGGATGTGGAAGCGGTCGGGGCCATCGGCCAGCATCTGCACCGCCACATTACCGTTGGCTGTGTGCAGGACGAGTTCGCAGGCCCACTGGTTCTCGTCCAGTTGGGTCGGCTTGCCGAGCGAGATGTCCTGCACGTCCTCCACATCCATGCTGATGGAGTGGTTGCTGTTGAAGGAAATGGCGGCAACTGTCTTGGTCATGGCGTGCGTCCCCCCTGTTTGTCCCCGGAACCAGCCGACAGGCTGCCCTTACAGAGGGCGCCAGTCAAGGTTTGGGGTCGGCCATTTCGACCTCGCGGCCGCGACCGTGGCGGGTCATCCAGTCCTCGAAGTCGGGCTTGCGGCCGATCTGCGTCCCGTAGTGCCGGCGCAGGGCCGCGACCATGCGCCCGTCCCGCCCGAGCAGCGCGTCGGCATGGCCGATCATCACCGAGTTGGGCCACGCCTGCGGCCGGATGGTGCGCAGTTGCTCAAACAGGCTGTCTTCGGGAGCGTCGGGGAAGGCCTGGGCCAGAAGGGACACCATTGCCGCCGTGGACCGCGATACCCCCATGTGACAGTGAACCAGCAGGTGGCCCTCCGTCCGGCTGTCGCGCGACGCGGCGAGGTCCGTTCCAAAGGCGAGGATTTCGGCCACATGCTCCCGCGTCGGAAGGGTCATTCCGGGCTGCGGGTCGATGATGTCGTGGAACCGCAGGGTCGTCCGGTGATGCGCGTCGTAATCCTGGAAACTGTCGATCTCCGGCCAGCCGGGGTCGAGCAGGGACAGCACATGGCTGACCTTGCGGGGGCCATGGGACGGCAACTCGTCGATGCCGCATATAGTCAGGACGGATATGGACAGGTGTTCCATGGTGGGCGGGATCCTTGGGCAGCGAAGCTCATGGTGCCAAGATAGGAGCAGGGGCGGCGGGCTGCACGTCTTTCGTTTCCGTGCCGAAAACCCCGTAAAATGGCGCTTTCAAGCGTGGTATTATAATACCACTTTATAAGTCATTGATTTAGCTATGTTTTATTATGTTGACGGAACTTCTTTCCGTGGCATACTCCGCCCCCTGGATTCACCGGCTCCAAAGCCCGTCGTTCCCTTTCCGGGGGCGGGGTGGCGGGGAGATACCGACTGAAGTGAGAGCGATGAAGACCTATTCCGCAAAGCCGACCGAGGTCGACAGGAAATGGTTCGTGATCGACGCCGAAGGTGTCGTTCTCGGCCGCCTGGCCGCCATTGTCGCAAATATTCTGCGCGGCAAGCACAAGCCGATGTTCACCCCGCACATTGATACGGGCGACCATGTCGTCATCATCAATGCCGACAAGGTCAAGCTGACCGGCAACAAGCTGGCCGACAAGCGCTTCTTCTGGCACACCGGGTATCCGGGTGGCATCAAGAACCGCACCATGGGCCAGATCCTGACCGGCGCCCATCCTGAGCGGGTTATCGAGAAGGCCATCGAGCGCATGGTTCCCCGTGGGCCGCTCGGCCGCGCCCAGCTCAAGAAGCTGCGCGTTTACGCCGGCACCGAACATCCGCACGATGCCCAGCAGCCCGAGGTCCTGGACCTGGCGGCTCGCAACCCGAAGAACAAGAGGTAAGCCATGTCCCTTGAAGATCTGAAGGGTGCGGCCACCGTGCAGGACACCCCCAAGGCTGAGCCGAAGCGCGATTCGCTCGGCCGGTCTTACGCTACCGGGCGCCGCAAGAACGCCATCGCCCGCGTCTGGATCAAGCCGGGCACCGGCAAGTTCGTGGTCAACGGCCGCGTGCTGGAAGACTACTTCCCGCGCCCCGTGCTGCGCATGGTGATCAACCAGCCGTTCGGCACCGTCAACGTGTCCGGCCAGTTCGACATCATGGCGACCGTCACCGGTGGTGGTCTGTCCGGTCAGGCTGGCGCCATCCGTCTGGGCATCAGCCGCGCCCTGACGTATTACGAGCCGACCAACCGTCCGGCCCTCAAGGCCGCCGGCTTCCTGACCCGCGATTCGCGTGTCGTCGAGCGTAAGAAGTACGGCAAGGCCAAGGCCCGCCGCTCCTTCCAGTTCTCCAAGCGCTAATCCGCGACGAGCACTGCGGCACAGAAAAAGGGCGTCTTCCCACGGGAAGGCGCCCTTGTTTCATGTGTACCGCCAGAACCAGAGAGACCTTCAGGTCATCTGCCCCGGATAGGCGACGATGCGCCCCTGGGAGTCTCGGGCTTTTCCGACGATCAGCAGGAAAAAGACGATGGTGCTGTGGATGGCATCAATTCCGAAAACCAGCCATCCCAAAATCGTATACCCATCGTCTTCCGTGACGCTTCCCGTGATGAACAGGGCCATGGCCAGGAGGAACAGCCCCAAGTCAATCAGCCCGTGGAGAACGTTCCCCAGGTAGAAATGGTGTACACCGACCACGCCGAACAGGCCGCAAAGGGTCACGGCTGTTCCGAAGGATTTCGGGCTGACGTCCGGGCGTGCAACGGCGGCGTCCGGATCGGGCGCCTGACAATAGGGGCACTGCGGGGCCGAAAAGGCAATCTTGACCCCGCACTGGCGACAGAATTTGAAGCCAGGCTGCGTATGCATCGTCACAGGACTTGCCTCCCACGGATGAGGGCCATGTGGGCGGGCGGCTCAGCGTTTCAGGGGCAGTCCGTCACCGTCCTTGAAGTTGCCGACGAGAATCATGATGAAGTCGATGAACGACCAGATTCCCAGGCCACCGAGGGTCAGAAGCTGGAGAACGCCCGTTCCGATCTTGCCCACGTAAAACCGATGGAACCCGAAGACCCCAAAGAAGAAGCACAGCAGAACCGCCGGAAGGAAGCCCTTCTCGGACGTCCGGGGGGCCGCGCCGGCATTGGGGGCGCCGCACTTGGGGCAGGCGGCCGCGTTCGGCGCCATCTTGTTTCCGCAGGTCGTGCAGAAGATCAGGTTTCCCGCCTCGGGTTCCCCCACGGAAGGCGCGGGGCGGGTGGCAACGGCCGCTGCGGACTCGGTCATTCAGTGTTCCTCGTGTGCAAAATGATGGGAATCGGAAGGTTCTGCGCCATCGTAGCATGAAATTTTTAGCCGGCAATCGCGTGAAACTGACGGCGTGGGGGATGGAACGAGGCACGGTGTTACGCTTCGGGCCGATCAGTGTTATATCAGCCCCCAGCGCAAAATCTGGGAGTCCTTAGGTCATGTCGGACAAGGTCAACGTCGCCATTTTGGGAGCCAGCGGCTACACGGGGGCCGAGCTGGTACGTCTGCTCGCCGCGCACGGCCGGACCCGCATCGCGGCCCTGACCGCCGACCGCCGGGCCGGGCAGCCGATGAGCGCGGTGTTCCCGCATCTTGCCGCCCTCGACCTGCCCGACATGGTGGCCATCTCCGAAGTCGATTGGGACGGCATCGACATGGTGTTCTGTGCCCTGCCGCACGGCACCACGCAGGAGGTCATCGCCGGCCTGCCCGACCGGGTGAAGGTGGTTGACCTGTCGGCCGACTTCCGGCTGTTCGACGTCAAGACCTATGCCCAGTGGTACGGCCACGACCACAAGGCGCCGAAGCTCCAGAAGGACGCCGTCTATGGCCTGACCGAGGTCAATCGCGGCAAGGTCAAGCAGGCCCGGCTGGTCGCCAACCCCGGCTGTTACCCGACGGCCAGCCAGCTTCCGCTCATCCCGCTGCTCAAGGCCGGGATGATCGAGCCCGATGACATCATCATCGACGCCAAGTCCGGCGTTACCGGCGCCGGCCGCGCGCCCAAGGAAGGCACCCTGTTCGCCGAAGTAGCCGAGGGCATCCACCCCTATGGCGTGGCCAGTCACCGCCACAGCCCGGAAATCGAGCAGGGCCTGTCCGAGGCCGCCGAACGTCCCATGACGGTCAACTTCACCCCCCACCTCATGCCCATGAGCCGGGGCATCCTGGCCAGCATCTATGCCAAGACCAAGGGCGGCGCCGACGCCAAGGTGATCCGCGAAACCCTCGCCACGGCCTATGCCAACGAGCCCTTCGTCAAGATCCTGCCCGAGGGCGTGATGCCGCAGACCCGCCATGTGCGCGGCTCCAACCTGTGCCTGATCAACGCCGTCGATGACCGCATCACCGGCCGCGTCATGCTGTTCAGCGTGATCGACAATCTGGTCAAGGGCGCCTCGGGCCAGGCCATCCAGAACATGAACGTCATGCTGGGCTTCGACGAGACCGAAGGCCTCGCCCTGCCGCCCATGTTCCCGTAGTTCTGTAATCGGAGGTCATGCCATGACCACGCACAGCCCCATCATCCTGCCCTGGAAGGGCGTCAGCCCGACCATCGACGCCACGGCCTTTATCGCGCCGAGCGCCACGGTGATCGGGGACACGCACATCGGCGCCGACTCCAGCATCTGGTTCGGATGTACGGTGCGCGGCGATGTCCATGAGATCCGCATCGGGGCGCGCACCAACGTCCAGGACGGCACCGTCATCCACGTCAGCAAGGGCAAGTTCGGCACCTATATCGGGGACGATGTGCTGATCGGCCACGGCTGCGTCATCCATGCCTGCACCCTGGAAAGCGGGTGTTTCGTCGGCATGGGCGCCACCATCCTCGACGGCGCGGTGGTCGAAAGCGGCGCCATGGTCGCCGCCGGAGCCACCGTCACCCCAGGCAAACGCGTACCGCGCGGCGAACTGTGGGCCGGCGCTCCAGCCAAGAAGTTCCGCGATCTCAGCGAAGACGACATGGCCGGCTTTATTCGCCAATGCGCCCACTACGCCGAGTTGGCGCGCGACTACCGGGCCATGCTGCCGGTGTTGTAGGGGAGGGGAGCAAGGATGTGGGCTCTGCCCACACCCGCAAGGGGCCGAGCGGCCCCTTGACCCCGTGAGTTTGGGGGCATCCTCTTCCTTGCGCCGCAGGCAGGTACTCCCTCAGCATTTGTTGCGCTGCGCGCGGCTTGGGATGCCTTGTTCCCGAGGTCCTGGAGATCGAGTCTCCTGGCGGGTCCGGGCAGAGCCCGGCTGTCTGCGTCCTCGGTGCCCCCTGTCTCTCCCCGGTTCAATTCTCCCATAGAAAACGGCGCCGCCCCTTTCAGGACGGCGCCGCGTTCATTTCAACCCGTACGGATCAGACCGCGCGGACCTTCACGTAGCTGCCGGGGGCCGGTTCGATGGGCTTGAGCTTGCCCTTGGCCGGGTCGCGGGCGTCCACTTCGGGGCCGGCGTAGTCCTTGAGCCATTCGCGCCAGTCGGTCCACCACGACCCTTCGGTCTGGGTGGCGCCCTTGAGCCAGGCTTCCGGGTCCTTCACCTTGCGGTTGTTGGTCCAGTAGCAGTACTTGTTGGACACCGGGGGGTTGACCACGCCGGCGATGTGGCCGGAGGCGGACAGCACGAACTTGACCTTGCCGCCAAACATGGGCGTGCCCTTGAAGGTGGCCAGCCACGGGGCGATGTGGTCTTCGCGGGTTGACAGCATGTACATCGGGGTCTTGATGTTGCCCAGGTCGATCGGCACGCCCTTGAGGGTGATGCCGCCGGGCTCGATCAGCTTGTTCTTCTCGTACATGTTGTGCAGGTAGAAGCTGTGCATGGCGGCCGGCATACGCGTCGAGTCGCTGTTCCAGTACAGCAGGTCGAACGGGAACGGCTCCTTGCCCAGCAGGTAGTTGTTGACCACGAACGACCAGATCAGGTCGTTGGCGCGCAGCATGTTGAAGCTGTTGGCCATGTCGGCGCCGTCGAGGTAGCCGCATTTCTCCATGCGTTCGTCAAGGGCGGCGAGCTGGTCCTCGTCGATGAACACGCCGAGTTCGCCCGGCTCGGAGAAGTCGAGCAGGGTGGTCAGCAGGGTGGCCGCGCTGATGCGGTCGTCCTTTTTGGCCGCCATGTAGGCCAGGGTGGATGACAGCAGGGTCCCGCCAAGGCAGTAGCCGACGGCGTTGACCTTCTCGGTCCCGGTCTGCTTCTGGATGGCGCCGATGGCGGCCAGGATGCCTTCGTCCATGTAGTGCTCGAAGGACTTGTCCTTGTGATGCTCGTCGGGGTTGACCCACGAGATCACGAAGGTGGTCAGGCCCTGGTCCACGCACCACTTGATGAAGGAATTCTTTTCGCGCAGGTCGAGGATGTAGAACTTGTTGATCCACGGCGGCACGATCAGCACCGGCACCTGGGCGACCTTTTCGGTCGTCGGGGTGTACTGGATGAGCTGCATCATGTCGTTCTGGTAAACGACATGGCCCGGCGTCACGGCGACGTTGCGGCCGACCTCGAACGCCGTCTCGTCGGTCATGGAGATGCGCAGCTTGCCGCCGCCCCGCTCCAGATCCGACAGCAGGTGTTCCAGGCCCTTGAGCAGGTTCTCGCCGCCGGTTTCGGCGGTGACGCGCAGAACCTCGGGATTGGTCATCACGAAGTTCGACGGCGACAGCGCATCAATGAACTGGCGGGTGTAGAAATCGACCTTCTGGGCGGTCTTGTCGTCCAGGCCATCAACGTCGTGGACCACCGAGGTCAGCCAGCGGCTGCTCAGCAGGTACGACTGCTTGATGAAGTCGAAAATGTCGTTTTCTTGCCAGGACTCGTCCTTGAAGCGGCGGTCGCCACGGTCAGGCTCCACCACCGGCTCGGCCTGTTCGCCCATCATGCGGCGGGCGGTGTTCTGCCACAGGCTCATGTAATCCTGCCACAGCGACATCTGGGCCTCGACCAGCTTGGCCGGGTTGGACATCAGGCGGGAGGTCATTTCCATGAACGCCTTGCCGACGTTCATGGGATCGGGATCGGTTGACGTGTCGGTGTTGGTCGCTTGCCGGGTGAGGAAGTCGTTGACCAGGCGCTGGCTGCGTTCGGCGATGTTGGACATCGCCTTGGACACCTGTTCCGGGTCCGGCATCTTCATGTCGGGATGGTGCGGATGATCCTGAGTTTGCTGTGCGTGCGTCTTCTGCTGATGATCGGCCATGGAAAAGTGGTCTCCTCCCACGTATGGGACCTGCCCCTGAGATAGTCTCGGGCGTTGCGTTGGCAAGGGCGGTCCAACCCTGCGGCAAACCCGTGGCGCGCGTCCTCTAGCCGTATAGACCGGATTCAGCTATTTGTTAAGGGGTACACCCGGTGCAGGAAACCTGTACACACGTCTTTTAACTGTTTTGACGATTGGATTTCATCAAAGGGTAACGCGTGGTACTCCTTTAGGGTTCCAGGATGGCGCAGCCAGGGTGAACAAAGTCGATTGTGGAGCGACCAATGCGGAAGATGCGGAAGACGGGGTCGATGACGGCGCTGGCCGTGGTGCTGGCCCTTGGGGCGTGCTCGACCGTCGAGGACAGTTGGGACTATGTGTTCAGCGACGACAGCGCGGCGGACGTGGCCACGCCGGCCCAGGGTTCGGGGGAGGCCGACGCGGTAGCCGACGCCGCAGCCGCACAGCCCATTCCGCAGGGCCTGAGGGGCGACCAGCAGCCGCCGGACTACGGCCCCGGCACGCGTCGCCAGCCGACCTCCACCCGGTCCCTGAACGAAGAGGAAGCGCCAGCGCCGCAGCGTTCCGTGGTCGAGAGCGTCAGCCCGGCGGTGTCATCGGAGGTCGTTCAAAAGGCACCCTCCGCCTCGGTCGCCCAGCCTGCGGCTATCGCCGTAGTCGCCCAGCCTGCGGCTGAGGCCGCGGTTGTCCGGCCTCCGCCCTCCGCCTCGGTTGTTCAACCTGGGGCCTCGGGTGCGGTCATCCAAAAGGCCGAACTCGC
>LAEA01000206.1 GCA_000961745.1 Rhodospirillaceae bacterium BRH_c57
TGTATATGCGGACAAAAATGTTCGTTACTAGACAATAAAGTTTGTTACTGAGCAATAAAGTATATTACCGATCCATCGCCCTTAACAGGGTGTTCCACATCAGAGAGACACATCCGCCCAGAGAACGCTCATGCCTCGGCACCGCTACGGGTTCAATGAAGCCAAGATCGCGCGCTTTCACAAAGAAGGGCGCGGCCAGGGGGACGGTGTTGGCTACAAGCCCTGGTTGATCATCAGCGATGTGCCTTCGCGGGGGCGCTCTCATCGGCTTCAGGGCCTCAAGACCGGCAGGGTCCACCACCTGCTGTCGGATATCGAGCGCGGCCTCTTCTACCTGCTCGACTGGAGCGATGCCGTCATCGATATCCGCGAGCAGTTCCCGCTGGATCGGGCGGTCACCCAACGCATCGCCGAGGAGATGGGGATAGACCATCCCCGTGACGTGGCGACACGGACACCGCTGGTGATGACCACCGATTTCGTGGTTGATAGCATCAAGAACGGTCGCATGGCACTGCACGCACGGGCGGTAAAGCCTGCCAAGGACCTGGACGATGCCCGCACGCTGGCCAAGCTGGAAATTGAACGCCGCTACTGGACGGAACAGGGGGCCGAGTGGGGCATCGTCACCGAAAAAGACCTGCCGGAGATCCCGATCCGCAACATCGCGTGGGTCCACAGTTTCGCTTCGGTCGATCATCTCAGCCAGCCCTATGAGGGATATTTCCGCGAGAAAGCGGATCTGCTGGCCCGCGAGTTGCCGAACAGCCGGGCGCCCAGCCTGCGGCAGTTCAGCGATGAAATGGACCTGCGCCTGGGTATGGACCAGGGGACAGCCCTGCTGCTGGTGAGACACCTGCTGGCGCGGAAGACCCTCCATTTTCCCATGGAGCAGGTGCTTGACGATCAGACGCAGCCTCAATGGTTTCAGGCTCGAGTGCATGATGTGGCGGAGGCGCTGCGATGAACGGGCTGACGGTCAACCGGCTTCTGGAATACCCAGACAGCGAGCGCATTGAGCGGGTTCTGTGGATCGATCCACACCGGGCAGGCTTCTACGTGATCGATATCAACGATCCCGGAGCATTTCCTGAATTTCGCGCCGATGTGGAGCTTTCCCCTCGTTTGGAAAGTGGGGATTGCCGCTTTGCGACTGAAGATCCTTGGGCTGGTTTGGCCGGTGACGAGGACACCATTTTACCGCCCCACCGGGCTCGCCGCGATAAAGCCTGGGCACTGATCAAGCCATTAGTGTTCGATCAGCCGGCTATCTTCCATCCGGCGTCGCGCGGCCCCGCCGTTGCGCGAGTCATGGCCGACAACGGCAGCAACAAGGTGACACTCTACCGCCTGCTTCGGCGGTACTGGCAGCGCGGTCTGACTCCGAATGCCCTGCTGCCCGACTACGACCGGTGCGGCGGGCGGGGCAAGGACAAGACTGCCACCGGAAAACTACGCGGCCGCCCGCCGACATTCGGCACGCCGGGCAGCAATGTGACACCTGAAATGAGGGCGTTGTTTCGCTCCGTCGTCACCGGATGCTTTGGCGGCAAGTCGGCCCTGACCCTGCAGGGCGCCTATGAGGAGATGATCGGCCAGCACTTCTCGGATTCGGCCATTGATGAGCGGACCGGCCGACAGATCCTGGTGCCGTGGCCCGATGCTCCCAGCCTTCGGCAGTTCAGCTACTGGTATCACAAGGACAATGACATCTTCGCGATCGAGCGGCGCCGCCGCACGCCGCGCATTTATGACAAGGACATGCGGGCGCTATTGGGATCCTCGACCGCCGAAACCATCGGGCCCGGATCGCGCTACCAGATCGATGCCACCATTGCCGATGTTTATCTGGTGTCGCGCTATGATCGGACGAAGATCGTTGGCCGCCCCGTCCTCTATGTCGTCATCGACGTGTTCACCCGGATGATCGTTGGCGTCTACGTCGGATTTGAAGGTCCGTCCTGGGTTGGAGCCATGGAAGCCCTGGCCATCGCCGCAGGGGACAAAGTCTCCTACTGCCAGCAGTTCGGCATCGACATAAACGAGGCCGATTGGCCTTGCCAGGGCATGCCTGATGTCTTGCTGGGCGATCGCGGCGAACTGGCCAGCAGAATGGTCGAGACGCTCATCAACAATTTCCAGGTTCATGTGGAGAATTCTGCTCCATACCGGGCCGACTGGAAAGGGATCGTGGAGCAGCGGTTCCGCCTGTTGCCCGCGAAGTTCAAGGCCTACGTTCCGGGTTACATCCAGCACGATTTCAAGGAACGCGGAGGGACCGACTACCGCCTTGATGCAACACTTGATATTGATGGCTTTACCCGCATCATTCTGCTCTGCGTCCTGTACTACAACAATGATCATATGCTGCAGAACTACGAGATGGCTCCGCAGATGATCGCGGACAAGGTCAGGCCCCTGCCGATCGAATTGTGGGAATGGGGCATCGCCCGGCGGAGCGGACGACTGCGCACTTTCCCACCGGAACAGGTCCGCCTGACCCTGCTGCCCAGCGATCAGGGTGTGGTCACCTTGCATGGCATCCGTTATGCGGGGTGCTACTACAGCTGCGCCAAGGCAATCGAGGAACACTGGTTTGAACGGGCCCGCCAGCGGGGTACCTGGAAAGTGCAGATATCCTATGACCCCCGCCTCATGGACGACATCTATCTGCATGACGACAGGGGCCGCTTCATTCCCTGCTCGCTGACCACGCGGAGCCGTCATCACCAGGGCCGGACGTTGTGGGAGATCGATCAGATCCACCAGGAGGAGCGCCGCCAACAGGCAGACCATCGCCCCGACGGATTACGCAGCCGCATCAATCTGACGAAGGCGATCAAGGACGAGCTTGCCCAGGCCGAGGCGATGCGCCCTGACACCGCACATATGTCCAAACGGCAGCGAACGAAGGACATCCGGGAAAACCGGCGGGAGGAACGGCGCGACCTTCAAAGGCGCTCCACGGCCCGGCCCTCGCCTCCTTCCGACCAGAAGGCCGAAGTGCTGCCCTTCCCCGGCACCAAGTCCGAGGAGGACTACAGCCTGCCGGACATCACCGAATATCTGCGCAGCTTCCGAGAGGAGGCCGACGATGACGGAGCCGACAAGTAGCATCAACGAGCTTCCGGAGTACCGCGACAACCCGTTCATCGCCCGGCTGCCCGCGCTCATGTCGGTACAGGAGGTGTGGACGGCGCTGGCCGACCCACCGATCCACCGGGAGGAGGAGCGCCTCTACCCGGCCCATGTGCGGGTCCAATGCATTCAGCGCCTGGGCCGCTATTTTGAGCCGCTTCAACGCCATCTGCAACTGGAGGAAACGTTCTCCATCCTCCTGCGTCAGGGCTACATCAGCCGCAACCCGCTGACCACCGACTACATCTATCGCCTCCACGACGGGCACGAGCGCGTTCGCCTGCGTGATCTGTCCGCCGTTCGTCACTGCGTGCGCTCGACAGCCAGCAGCTTCGCCCTCGTGGGCTGTTCGGGCGTCGGCAAAAGCAATGGGATCGAGCGCGTCCTTGAACTCTATCAGCCGGTTATCAACCATGCCGAGCCGTTCAGTCTTGATCAGGTGGTGTGGCTGAAGCTGGATTGCCCCTACATTGGCTCTCCCAAGCAGCTCTGCATCAGCTTCTTTAAGGAAATGGACCGTCTCCTCGGGACGTCCTACCTGCGTAAGCACGGTGGTGCCCGGTCCTCCATCGACGAAATGATGGTGCATATGGCGCATGTCGCCAATCTCCATGCCCTGGGCGTGCTGATCATCGACGAGATCCAGCACCTCAACCAGGCGCGTGGCACGGCCCCCGATGCGATGCTGAATTTCCTGGTGACGCTGGTGAACACCATCGGCATCCCGGTCATCATCATTGGGACCATGGGCGCCCTGCCGCTGCTTCAGGGCGACTTTCGCCAAGCCCGCCGCGCCAGCGGCCTGGGCAGTCTGGTGTGGGAGCGCATGGAGCCAGAAGCGGCATGGGACCATTTCACGGAAAACCTGTGGCGCTACCAGTGGACCCAGGAGATCACCCCGCTGAGCGACGACATCCGGCAGATCCTCTACGAGGAAAGCCAGGGAATTATCGACGTGGTGATCAAGCTGTTCATGCTGACCCAGCTCCGTGCCCTGCAACTGGGCGCCACCCGCAAGCGCCCCGAAGTGCTTGATGGCGGCCTGTTGCGCCATGTGGCGGGCGAGAGCTTTCGCATGATAAAGCCGATGATCGACGCCCTGAAGCGCAACGATAGGAAAGCCATCGCCAAGTACGATGACATTCGCCCCCTCCGGGACCATGTGAAGCAGATTTTCAGCGACGCACAGATGCGGCTGTCCGCAACGCGCCCGGCCCCACCCCCAGCCCAGCCCCCAGCCCAGACCATGGAGACAGATGCCCCCGAAGCCGTCGATCCGATGCTTGGCGTTCTGGCGACTTTGGGACTGGCCGACGATATCGCCCGCTTGATGCTGGCCGAAGCGAAGGCGGAAGCCCCAAATGCATCCCCGCTGGATCTGGTGGCCGGGATCTCGGCGAAGCTGAGCCAGCGGGGGCCGGAGACCAAACCCGCAAAGCCCCGCCGCAGTGCCAAGGTCAAACCTGCCTTGGGGGCCTCTGACCTGCGGGCGGTGGTGGCTGCGGGAGGCGCCTCCGGCAAATCGGGCTATGAGTCCCTGCTGGAGGCGGGATTGATCAAACCGCCGCTCTCGGCCTTTCCGCTGTAGGGGCTGACGCCGATGCTGGCCTACTTTCCCAGAACCTATCCTGACGAACTTCTCTACAGCGTGCTGGGCCGCTACCACCGGCATGTCTGCTCGTCCGGCCCGAAGCAGGCCCTGGAGGATTTGTTTGGGAGCCGGCGGATTCATTCAGCCGTCGATCTGCAAGCGGGCCTGGGGCCGTTGAGCCGCCGTATTCCACCACAAAGGGGACTGACGGCTGAGTGCTTGGCCCGTGACTTCACCCTGTTTCCCTATCTCACCGCGTTCCAGCCAGCGAGGGTCCGAGGTGCCGTTCTTGCCGCCCTGCGCGATGGTCCTGCCGACTGGGTGCATGTCCGCCTGGGACTGGCCGCCAGCGCGGTGCGGCCTCCGGCAGCCTTGCGCCTGTGTCCGCAGTGCCGGACGGAGATGTTGGCGGCCTTCGGTGAACTGTATTGGCGGCGCAGCCACCAATTACCCGGCGTCGTGGTCTGTTCCGATCACGCCGTTCCATTGGTTGACAGCGCCGTCCATCCAAATCTCGTCGGTCAGCACGCGTTCGTCGCTGCCGACATCGAGAACTGCCCGCCGGGGGATCGGCGCTCGCCCTGGAGCGATGACCCGAAGTGCATGGCGCTGCTGTGCATGCTGGCGGGCACCAGTGCAGCCCTGCTCACGGACCCGCCGCCGGCACGGACCCCGCAGGGCTGGGGAGCGTACTATCATGATGCCCTGGTGGCGCGCGGCTTCGGCAAGGGGCACGACAGCATTGCCCAGGAGCGTCTGGCCGATGCTTTCGCTGCCATGTTCGGCCCTATCCTGGGGATACTGGCGGATGCGGACCCACGGGGAAGCGACGGCGGATGGCTGGCGGCGCTCGCCCGCAAGCACCGCAAGGCGTTTCATCCGCTGCGCCATGTCCTGCTGACGGAACTGCTGAAGGTCCACGTGCCGGTCTCTGAGCGGCGCCCCTTTGGGCGCGGCCCCTGGCCCTGCCGCAATCCCTTGGCCGATCACCACGGACAGACGGTGATCTCCCGCGTTGAGGTCTATCAGGAGGGCGGCAAGACCATCGGGCGCTTTGCCTGCACCTGTGGCTACGTGTTCAGTCTGGCATCAGAGGAGGGGAGCCGCCTGCGCGTTCTCGCCTTGGGCCGGCTGTTCGAAGACCGTTTGCGAACCCTGGCTGCCGAGGGCGTCGGCCTCCGCGCCGCCGCCCGCGCTCTTCACGTCGATCCGGGCACCGTACGTCGTCATGCCGAGCGGCTGGAACTGGCCGTGCCGTGGAAACCGCTTCGCCAACGGCCCCACCTGCCGCCGATCGACCGGGAGGCTGTGCGAGGGCGATGGTTGGCGGCATGGCAGAACGATCCCGCCCTTTCCCGCCAGCAGTTGCGCCGGATGCTTCCGGCGGAGCATAGCTGGCTGCTGCGCAATGATCGGGAATGGCTGGCGGCCAACAAGCCGCCCGTCCGTCGACCTGCACCGGCCAGCCAGCGTTTCGACTGGCCGAAGATCGACCGGGACCTGTCGGCCCGTCTTCGTTGGGAGGCGGTTGCCCTGAAGAACCTTCGGTTCCTGTCGCGCCTGTCCCGCCCCGTTCTTGAGCGTCGTCTTGGCGCGCCCGGCTGGCTTCTCCGGCGGCTGGACAAACTTCCGGCGTGCGCGTCGGTTTTGGACGAGATGGAGGAGACGGTGGAGGCATTCCAGCTCCGCCGGATTGCTTGGGCCGTGGCGGAGCTTGAGAGGCGGGAACTCCCTGTTCGGGCGTGGCGGGTCCGCCATCTGGCCGGATTGCCGGCACCCGCATCGCCGCGTGTCGAGGACGCCCTGGCGGCCCTTCCGACAGAGGGGGAACCGCTTTGGCACTGATCCGCCCGTGGGCATCCCTGGATGAAGACTTGGAAGTGCTCTGGCTGGCGGGACTGTTTCAAACTCGCGACAAAGGCTGGCAAGTCCGGGCGATCATGCGCGGCGTTATCAGCCGGGCGGTGCGTCAGTGGGACTTGCCGATCGGCCTGCTGCCCCTTCTCGCTCCGGGGCGGGGATTCTCTCGCGGCGACCTGATGCGGACCCCGGTCACGGGCCGCATCAGCCATGCCGGCATACCCGATTTGGCCGCCGGTGAAGTGGTTGAAGCGAACAGCGTGCCGCGCTGGCTTTACTCTTTCGAGGGTCATCGCGGCTGGGGCCAACATCTGCTTCGCTACCGGATTGGCTGGAAGACCTACCTGATACCGACCATGGAGTTGGTCCGCTATCTGTTCCTGCACAACAAGACCTTGGCCAATGCCATCATGCAGCCTGCGGGCTTGCTCGCGCTGGCCGCGCCCGAACTGCCGGGGCACCATCCGTGCCTGCACCTGCATTTCACCCGTCAAATGCCCCGGCGCAGCTTGTCCCCCCTTCTTGTGCAGGAGTTTGCGTGGCTCGCCGTGCATCCGGATGGCCGCCTGTCCTGGGACAGCGTCCGCGAGCGCACCCTTGGGAACCGTCATGTCGGCCTTCTGGTGCCGCCTCTCCAGAACTGCCGGATGTCCTTTCACGGCGTTGAAATGCGGTCCACCTGCCTGGTGCTGGAAATTCGCCAACTGTCCGGGCGAAGCCTGCCCTGCGACCACATTCGCTACTCCCATCCGGTGGAACGGCACCTTCGCTATATTCTGGACCGGGACGGCGCGAGCATCCGCCCCGTCCGCCGCACGCCGATGTCCAGAGACAAGCAGCAGCCTGATTCGGATGAGGTCGAGCCCACGCAGGGCAGCCGGGTTGATGTCCACCAAAAGGCCCTGCCAATGTTGGGCAAGTTCAGTGCTTTTGACGCCGTGGTGCGGGTCGAGAAGGTCAAGTACGTCGAAGACCGCCCCTGCGCCCCGGACGCCGTTCCGCATCCCGCCGCCGGAACAGTCCCCGAGGCCAAGGCCGGGACTGGCGATAGCCGCGCAGCCAGGCCGCGGACCAAGGCGGAGTCGTCCAGTGTGGGGGAGAGCGTTGATCACAACGGCCTTCCGCCGATCGAGTTCCAAATCCTTGAGCCCGCAGGCTGGGACTACGTCGGAGAACTGGGGCCGTTGATGGCGGCCATCAACCTGATGGCCGGGCGTCACCCCGCCCTGAACGTGGCGATGTCGCTGTGCTACATGAAGACCGGGCGGGCCTTCTCGATGGCGGGCCGCCAGGACCGGGTCTGCCTAGTCGCATTTTTCCAGCTACCGGGCGCCCCGCCAACCGTGCTGCTGGACGTCGACCATTCCGGCATCCGCGGCCTGTCGAGCCTGCTCCTGCGCTACAGCCGCCATTGCCCTTTGCGCGAGATGGAGCTGCATATCAAGACGCTTCTGGACGCCTTGGTGGTGCGGTGCGGGCGATGGGATACCGCGGCTGAACGCGCGCTTCCAGAGTTTGTGGCCTGCCGCCGCCTGCGGAAGGTGTTGCGGCAGCAGGGCAAGCAGAGCGACGAGGATTACCTGGGGGCATGGACGGAGAGGTTGATGGGGAAGGTGCTGGGAGTGGGCAGCGTTTAACGCTTTTATTGCTTAAACGAAATCTGGTCTGACTGGTCGATGTATCCGTCTTGTGGCGGCTACTTGGCCGCTTGGTCTCACCTCCTCCTCCTCGCCGCTTTGGCATCGGTGTCAGGAGATTGCTTATGGTCTACGACCGTAGTTGCGGCGAGGCTGAGGCGCGTCCCGGCATGGAGTGCAGCGACCGATCTCGTGCCCGCCCTGATCCCAAAAAAATCCGGCGTCCCTATGGACTAGATTACTCGTATCGGCTATTATCTAGTCCGGCCATAGGGGCGGCCTATAGAATGGGATTAATGCCAGTTATGGACTTGCTAGGTCAAATTTCCGAAAATCTAGTCCAGTTGGCCCGCTTGGGTCTTGCGGGTCGATCGCAAGACGTGCAGGCTTATCTGCGCCAAATCGTCCGGCGCGTTCGAAAGGCCGAGCCCGCGCTTGCGCAGCAATTGTCGGAGCTGCTAGCGATGGCACCTAGCTCGTTGTCGCCGTTGCGCGACTTCGGCAGCACGATCATGCCCATAGACGCCGATTCGCGACTGGCTCTGGTTAAGAACGAATATCCCGTTCTGGTGCAGAACTCGCCTATTTTGGAGGACGCGCTCCGCGTCAAGATTGAACAGGTGGTCCAGGAGCGCTCGCATCTGGCAGCACTCGAAGCGCAGGGTCTCGGGCCGACCCGATCACTCCTGTTCGTTGGACCACCTGGCGTTGGCAAGACGATGAGCGCACGCTGGCTCGCTTGTCTGCTCAAACGGCCTTTAATCACTCTCGATCTCGCGACAGTGATGAGTAGTTATCTTGGAAAGACCGGCTCCAACATTCGCGCGGTGCTCGAGTATGCCAAGAGCGTCGAGTCAGTGCTGCTGCTCGATGAATTCGATGCGATCGCGAAACGCCGAGACGACGAGGGTGATGTCGGTGAGCTTAAGCGCTTGGTCACGGTGATCCTGCAGGAAGTCGATGATTGGCCCTCGACCAGCCTTCTGATCGCAGCCACCAACCACGGCGAGCTTCTTGATCCTGCGATCTGGCGCCGATTCGACGATGTCCTCGAATTCCCTCTACCCTCGAGCTGTCAGCGCGAGGTGGCGCTGCGGGACTTGTTCGGTGACGACGCGCGACACCTCGGAGCGTGGCTGCCAATTCTAAGTGACTTTTGGGGGGACCGCTCGTTCAGCGACTTGAGGCGCAGCGTGCAGTGGGTTCGCCGCCGCGCGACAACCAAAGGAACTGATGTGATCGAGGTATTGCTTGATCAGATCGGCGGTGAACTTCGAATTAGCTCCGCCGAAACGCGCAAGCGGGCGGCCAAGCTTCTCAGCGAGGCAGGGTACAGTGATCGGCGAATCAGCGAATTGGTCGGCATCTCGCGCGATACCATTCGTAAGGGCAGGGGGTAAACATGGCGACACCGCGCTATCTGATCGGACAGGGCGAAAAGCTCTCGGAGGAAATCGCGCGCCCGCCGCGCGGCATGGGCGAAAAGGCCCATCCATATGCTTTCCCCGAGGCGCGTCGGCGCCTGGCTCCCCAATGGCGACGCGCCGGCGACGCCTTGCGCTGCTTGCCTAGCCTTGCTTGTCCCGCAGGCGAGGCAGCAATCGAGATGACGCTACATCCGAGTTATCTCGCGAAAAGCTACTATCCCGGTAATCTGCTGCGTGAGCTTGGTTTGTTTCATCTCGGCTCACGTGCCGCGCACGTTGTGCCCGAAAAGGTCGTCTCCTCGCGAGCGAGCGAGCGCGGCCAAGCGCAGCCCGCGCCCGTTCTGTACCTTGGCGGAAAACTCGACCGCCTGATCGCTTTCAGCGACGAGGTCGAAAATTGGATGCCGCGCGAGGAGCGCGTGCAGGAAGATTTCCGCAAGATTGAGACCGTCACAACTCCCAGCCGCAACCGCTTGAAGACATTGTCGGACCGCTTTACAGACTGCGATGACGTCCCCTTGGAAGTGGTACTTCACAGTCCGGACGCGGTTGGTGGAAACGCTTACGTCATTTTGGCCTTCCAGAAATTTCTGCGCTCACTTGGCGTCTCATGCGATATCGAGCGGACTCGGCACGTGGGTGGATTGGCGTTCCTACCTTTGCGGGCGCCGCATGATCAGATTGAGTCTATCCTTGAGTTCACCTTCTTGCGCGTGCTCAGAGAGGCGCCTCGCATCGTCCCTTTCGATCCGGTGACGCGCTCTATCGGTAGTGCTTTTCCGGTGCAGCTGCCTGCCGATGATGCTGTGGCTGCTGATCTAACGGTTGCGATCTTCGACGGCGGCTTGCCTGCCAACCACGGGCTTGACCGTTGGGTGACCCTGCACGACGCGCCCGGCGTCGGCGCGGCGGTAGCCAGTGGCCAGCGTCACGGACTTGCCGTAACCTCGGCATTTCTGTTCGGGCCGCTAACGCCTGATCAGCCCCCTTCCGTCCCCTACACCAACGTGGATCATTGGCGCGTCTATGGCGAGGGCGATGACGATGATTTCGAGTCGTTCGCCATCCTCGACCGGATTGAGGACGTGCTCACCTCGCGGCGCTACGACTTCATTAATATTAGCCTGGGCCCGTCCTACGCAATTGAGGACGACGATGTGAGCCCATGGACCGCCCGGCTCGATCAATTACTCGCTGGCGGCGATACAGTTGCTACGATCGCATGCGGCAATAACGGCGCAGCCGACCAAGCGAGCCGCCTGCATCGCATTCAGCCACCATCCGATGGCGTGAACGTGCTCGGCGTCGGGGCCAGCGACGGGTTTGCGGCCGGCTGGCAGAGGGCACCCTATAGCGCGTGGGGACCAGGCCGCAGTCCGGGCTACGTCAAACCTGATCTCGTCGCGTTCGGCGGGTGCCATGGCCAGCCTTTTCTCGCCCTCAGCGAGGTCTCGCCGGCAGGTGCTCAAGGAACTATGGGAACGAGCATTGCAGCGCCGAGCGCCATGCGAAGTGGCGCCGGTATCCGCGCTCAGTTCACAGAGGGCCTTTGGGCGCCAGCTGTCAAGGCGCTGCTCGTCCACCATGCTGCCGGTGAACTAGCAAAGCGTTCCGAGATAGGCTGGGGCCTGCTGTCGCACGGCCTGGGTGATCTAGTGTTGTGCAATGACTACGAAGCACATATCGTTTATCAGCGGCAGATGCCCACCACAGGCGCAGTGCGGCTGTATCTTCCCGTCCCTCCCGGCCTGAGCGGCAACGTGGAGATCAAGGCGACCTTTAGTTTCTACTGCGCTGTCGATCCCGAAGACGCGATTAATTATACGCGCGGCGGTCTCGACATCCAGTTCCGCCCGGACACGACGCGCATCCCGCCGCCTTACATGAAGGATGGCAGGCTTATTAGGCCGACCGTGCCTGCCTCGGAGAGCTTCTTCTCGGCCAAGAACTTCTATGCAACCGAGTACATGCAACGCGACGACGCTCAGAAGTGGGAGACAACGCTAACCCGTGCGAAGACCAAGCGCGCATCCTCCCTCGTCCAGCCAGCGTTCGATGTCAGCTATGTTGCGCGGGAGAATGGTCACGGTGGGGCTCGCCCTTCGAACATGAAGTTCGCGCTGGTTTTGACGCTCCGCAATCGATCGGCACGCGATCTCTACGACCGTGTTATCGTGAGCTCAGCGAATCGTCTTCAGCCGATGCGGCCGCGCCTCGGCGTCCAGGTTCCGTTGCGGCTTCCTCGCTAGCCGTGCGCGGCTGACGTTTGATGCTGACGCGGATCATGCCTATCAATGTCGGCAGCTCTTGCTCTCGCTGGTCTCCAGCGGTCCCGGCGCAGGCTCTCTGGAACGGCGTTCTCAGCCCCGGTCACATCCTGGACGACAAGTTTGTCAGGACAGAGCGAGCAGAGTTTCGTTGCGCGGATAGTCTTTCAGAGCCTCTGCAACGAGACTGCGGGCGTCAATATCCCCGCCCCCGCCATTGCCGAGAAGCTTCAGGGCCTCGAACCACATACTTCTACCCGGCTTGCCAAGAGTGATCGTGGCGAGATCGCCGCCCGCACGCTCCCAAATATCGCGATCGGTAGGCCCCGCTGAGTAGAGCATCGGAAGAACCGATTGGAGCGCAGTGCGCAGTGCTGGCATTGCTGAAAGAGGGGCCTTCGAGAGGTGGCCCCCAAAAACCGGACAGGATGTTAAGCTGGTCCCGCCTGCAAGAAGGACCTGTTCTGATGGGGAAAGTGACGAGGAAGCGCTACTCGGCTGAGTTCAAGGCCAAGGTGGCGCTAGAGGCGATCAAGGGGGAGCAGACGGTGGCCGAACTGGCTGCCCGGCATGGCATCCACCAGACGATGATTGCGACGTGGAAACGCCAAGCCATCGAGGGGATGGCCGCGACGTTCTCGGGCAAGGCGGAGGCCGCCAAGGACGCCGGTGCGGCCGAGGTCGAGAAGCTGCACGCCAAGATCGGTCAATTGGTGGTGGAGCGGGATTTTTTGTCCAAGGCCTTCGGTCGATGAGCATCGAGCGGAGGCGGCAGATGATTGAACCCGACCATTCCGGTCTGTCCATCGTCCAGCAATGCGCCCTGGTGTCGATCAACCGGTCGGCCTTCTACTACCGGCCGACCGGGGAGAGCCCGCTGAACCTGGCGCTGATGCGTCTGATCGACGAGGCGTTCCTGGAGTGCCCGTTCTATGGCGCCCGACAGATGGCCCGCCACCTGCGGCGGGAAGGCTACACGGTGGGCCGCAAGCGCGTCTCGCGGCTGATGGCCAAGATGGGCTTGGCGCCGATCTACCAGAAGCCCAGGACCAGCACACCCCACCCACAGCATCCAGTCTACAAGTACCTGCTGCGCGATCAGGAGATCACCCGGCCCAATCAGGTCTGGTGCGCCGACATCACCTATATCCCGATGCGGCGGGGCTTTCTGTACTTGGTGGCGGTCATGGACTGGGCCACCAGGAAGGTGCTGTCGTGGCGGGTCTCCAATACCATGGAGGCCGACTTCTGCATCGAGGCGCTGGAGGAGGCCCTGACCGCCTTCGGGGCGCCGGAGATCTTCAACACGGACCAAGGCAGCCAGTTTACCAGCCCCCGCTTCACGGAGGTCCTACGGGAGGCCGGCGTGCGCATCAGCATGGACGGTCGAGGCCGCTGGATGGACAACGTCTTTATCGAACGCCTGTGGCGGTCCCTGAAATACGAATGCGTCTACCTCCACGCCTTTGAAACCGGCTCCGAATTGCGGGCCGGACTGGAGCGCTGGATCCGCTACTACAACACCAGGCGTCCCCACTCAGCCCTGACTGGACAGACGCCCAACGAGGCCTATCATCAAATCGCGCCGGCACCGTCTCCGGGGCATGCCTCGGAGACGGTGCCGATCACCGCGCTGGCGGCATGACAATGACCTGGGGACCAGCTTAACTCAGCCGCCAAACTGTCCGAACAAACGGGGCCACCTCT
>LAEA01000100.1 GCA_000961745.1 Rhodospirillaceae bacterium BRH_c57
GCCCGGTCCATGGCTGCCGCCGCGCGCGTCCCCGCCGACGAACACGCCGTCCTGTCCCGCGAGGGTCCCCCAGCGGTCAGCCGGGCGGAATGTCGAGGCGGCGCCAAGCAGCGTCTCGAACCCCGCCGGATCGACCTGTTCGCCGATGGCGGGGATCACCATGTCCACATGCAGAATGCTCTCGGTGCCCTCGAATGGCACGCGGCTGGTCCGCCCACCGCCGGCCGGCAGTTTGCGCAGGGCGACCATTTCCAGGCCAAACAGGGTCGAGCCGCGCATCAGCAGGCGCTGGACCGTGCGGTGGCCGTGGAAGACGATGCCTTCCTCCACCGCCTGGACATACTCGCGTGGCACCACGTTCAGCACGTCGTCGGGATCGGCGTCAGGACCGGGCAGGCCCGAGGCGGTAATCAGGTGGACCTCGGCCACGCCGGCCCGCTTGAATACGCGGGCGAGATCCACCGCCGTGTTGCCGCCGCCATGGATGGCCACCGCACGCGGCGTTGGCAGGGCACCAACGGCAATCCATTCCTGAAGCAGGGCCAGCGCCGCGCGATGGTTCTCCGGTACGGCGCCCTGGACGCTCCATTCCCGGCTGCGTCCGGTGCCGGGGGCGAGGAACACCGCGTCGTGGCGGGACCGCAGATCGGAGACTGTCAGGGCGCCGGGCGCGCCGACGCGGGTGTGTGGCACGAACTCCACGCCAAGGTCCAGGATGCGCTTGATCTCGGCATCCAGTACGGCGCGCGGCAGGCGGTTGAGGGGAATGGCTGTGCGGCACAGGCCCCCGGCCTCGGGCAGGGCGTCGTACAGCGTCACGGCATAGCCCCGGCGGCGCAGGTGCCATGCGCAGGACAGGCCGCCCGGCCCGGCCCCGACCACGGCGACCCTCTTGTCGGGAACGCCGGTGAGGGCATCGACGGGCAGCGTCCAGCCCTCGGCCAGCGCCCGGTCGCCCAGCCAGCGTTCCAGACCGTGGATGTTGACGGCGCCGTCAAAGGCCCCTCGGTTGCAGCCGCCCTCGCAGGGGTGCGGGCAGACGCGCCCGGTGACGGCGGGCAGCGGGTTGACCCGCACGATAGTTTCCCACGCGGCGCGCGGGTTGCCCTCCTGAAGGCGGGCGAGCCAGTCTTGCGCGTCCTCTCCGGCCGGGCAGGCGGTGTGACAGGGGGCGGCGGCATGAACGTGTACGGGCTTTTCCGTGCGCCAGTCCCCGGTGCGGAACTCCAGCGACGTTCCCGCTTCGGCGTAACATCCTCTGGTGAGCGTTGTTGGCGTGGTCATGCGCTGTTCCCCCCGCGTCGCACGGTGTCGGCGCCGTCGCTGTCGAGCGGGTCCGGCCCGGCCCCGCGCAGTCCGAACTTGGCGATGGTGTGGTCGGCCAGGGCCTGGAGGTGTTCCCGTTCCTCCAGGGCGCGCGGGTCGCCCTCGGTGAACAGGTGGCGGAAGCGGCCTTGCAGGGACAGATAATCGGTCACCGGGCGCGGGTCACGGATGGGCATGACGCCGACGACCTCGGACCGTTCCATCTCGATCAACGGGAACAGCCCGGTCTGTACCGCCAACCGGGCGATCTCCACCGTGCGCGCGGCATCGTGCGCCCAGCCCAGGGGGCAGGGGCTGTGGACCAGCAGGAAGGTTGGCCCCTTGATGCCGATGGCGTGCCGCACCTTGCGCCGCAAGTCTGCCGGATAGGCCACCGAGGCGCTGGCCGCATAGGGGATGTGGTGGGCCGCGATGATGCTCAACAGATCTTTCTTGAGGTGCCGCTTGCCCATGCGCGCCTTGCCGGACGGGGACGTGGTGGTGGCTGCGGCGTGGGGCGTGGAGCTGGACCGCTGGATGCCGGTGTTCATGTAGGCCTCGTTGTCGAAGCACACATAGAGGATGTCGTGGGTGCGCTCCAGCATCCCCGACAGGGCCTGGAACCCGATGTCGAAGGTCCCGCCGTCGCCGCCCAATGCCACGACCTTGGTGCCGTCGCGGCCCTGGTGCTTGAGCGCGGCCTCGACGCCCGAGGCGATGGCGGCGGAGTTCTCGAACAGCGAGTGCATCCATGGCACCCGCCATGCGCTTTGCGGCCACGGGGTGGTGAACACCTCCAGGCAGCCGGTGGCGTTGGTGACCACCACATCCGGGCCGATGGACTCCATGACCAGCCGGGCTGCCAGCGCCTCGCCGCAGCCCTGGCAGGCGCGGTGTCCGGCCTCCAGGCCCCGGAAGCGGGGCTGGCGGCGGCGCAGGTCGTCGAGCGCAGTTTGATCCAGTTCGGGGGGCATCTCAGCGGTCCTCCTCGGGCAACTTGGAAAGCTGCACGTCGGCGATGGTGAACTCCCCCGGCCGCCCGGCCCGTGCGGCGGCCAGCAGGTCGGGCAGCAGTTCGACCGGCATGTCGCGGCCGCCCAATCCGGCGGCGAAGCCATGGACGGCCGGGGCGTCGGGCACGGTAGCGAGGATGGCTTGCACCTCGACCGCCACGATGCCGCCGAGGCCCGGCGACAGGGCGCGTTCCAGCACGATCAGGGTCTTGACCCCGATGCAGGCGGCCCGCAACGCCTCGGCCGGGAAGGGGCGGAAGGCGCGCAACTTGATGAGCTTGACCGGGTCGTCCGGCGGGTGGTCCTCCAGCACCTCGGTAAAGGTGGAGGCGACCGAGCCCAGGCACAGGATGGCGGTCGGCGCGTCGGCCGGGCCGATGACCTCCAGCAGTCCCCCGGCGGCGCGGCCGGTGGCGGCCTGCCAGTCGCGGTCAACCTGCTCGATGACCGGCAGGGCCTTGAGTAGGGCGTGGTGATGGCTGTGCCGCGCCTCGGTGAACCAGGCGGGATCGACCAGGGTGCCTAGGCTGATCGGACGCGCCGGGTCCAGCATCCGGGCGAAATGGTAGGGCGGCAGGAAGGCGTCCACCACGTCCTGGTCGGGCAGGTCGATGGGTTCCATGGTGTGGGTCAGGACGAACCCGTCAACGCACACCATGACCGGCAGTTCGGTGGCCTCGGCGATTCGGAACGCCTGAATGGTGGTGTCCACGGCCTCCTGGTTGTCGGCGCAATAGAGCTGGATCCAGCCCGCGTCGCGCACCGCCATGCTGTCCTGCTGGTCGTTCCAGATCGACAGCGGCGCCCCGACCGCCCGGTTGGCGCAGGTCAACACCATGGGCACGCGCAGGCCGGCGATGTTGTAGAGCACCTCGCTCATCAGCATGATGCCCTGCGAGCTTGACGCGGTATAGGCCCGCGAGCCTGCCGCCGCTGCGCCAAGGGCCACCGACGCGGCCGAGAACTCGCTCTCCACGCTGACCAGTTCGCAGTCCATCACGCCGTCGGCCACCAGCTTGGAAATGCCCTCGACGATGTGGGTCTGCGGGGTGATCGGGTAGGCCGCCACCACGCCGGGCCGGCACAGGGCCACGGCGCGGGCAATGGCCTGGGAGCCTTCAAGCGCCTGCCGCATGGGTTTCCCTTTCGCTGATGTCGATGGACCACAGGCCGGCCGGCACGCTGGCCTCGGCGCGGGCCATCAGGGCGCGGTTGCGCTCCAGAACGTCGCCCTTGAAGCGGTGGGCCAGGGCCTTGTCGAGGGCGTCGTGGGGCAACGCGCCGGTGGCGGTGAGGAAGGCGGCCAACAGCGCCACGTTAGGCATCGGCCGACCGAGGACCTCGGTGGACAGCGTGGTGGCCGGGATGCTGGCCGTCGCCACGCCAAGCCGCGCGCTGAGGGACTCCGAGGACTCGGTGCTGTTGACCAGCACGCCGCCGCCGGGCAGCAGGCCGTCGAGCACGCCCGGCACATGGAGCAGGCTGTCGTCCTGAATGATGAGGAAGGCCGGGGTGCGCACCTGATTGCGCCGCCGGATGGGGCAGTCGGCAATGCGCACGAAGGCGGTCACCGGGGCGCCGCGCCGCTCGGCCCCAAAGGCGGGGAAGGCCTGGCAGTGCCGCCCGACCTCGAACGCCGCGCCGGCAAGCAGGTAGGCGGCAACCACGTTGCCCTGCCCACCCCGGCCGTGAATACGGATCTCCAGCACCGTTCGCGCCCTCCCCAGGTATTATTTTTTACCAGGGTACGCTTCCGCGAGGGGCGTGAAAAGTGAAAGCCTGATTTCGGGAGTGGGTTCTATCTGAGGCCCAGGGTCAGCCTGTCGGCGGCGTCGCCTACGTCGCCTTCGCGGAACAGGACCTCGCCGACCGCCAAGCTACGTGTCGCCGGGAGTTCGGCAGGGAGGGGGCCTGATCGGTCTTGATTGTCCTTTCATCCAGTGTGGGTTCCAATCGGAAGCTGCCGAGGATCGGTAAAGATTTCGTTCACGCCTTGGGGGATAGACTGCCGCACCTTGCCCCCGCCGCACCATGGAGATCTTGAGCGAGCATGAGCGATACGCCTCTCCACACCCTTGATCATATTGAGATGCTGCGTGGCCTGCCCGATGACCTCAAGGCCGAGGTGGTGCGGTTGTGTCGCTGGAAGCGCTATGCGCCCCAGGAACAGATCATCGACCGGGAAAGCGACAGCCGCGACGTCTATTTCGTGGTTCAGGGCGGCGTGCGTATCGTGATCTATTCGGCCAGCGGCCGCGAACTGACCCTGGACGACCTGTTGACCGGGGCGTTCTTTGGCGAACTGGCGGCCATCGACGGGCTGCCGCGCTCGGCCAGCGTCATGGCGGTGCAGGATACGGTCATCGCCTCGCTGCCGGCCGACCAGTTCCTGCGCCTGCTGCACGATTACCCTGAAATGGCCACCCGCGTCATGCGCCGGCTGGCCGCCATCGTGCGCACGGCGACCGAGCGGATCATCGACCTGTCCACCC
The DNA here is from genome assembly GCA_000961745.1 of Rhodospirillaceae bacterium BRH_c57. Taxonomy (GTDB): domain Bacteria; phylum Pseudomonadota; class Alphaproteobacteria; order Rhodospirillales; family Rhodospirillaceae; genus Cauispirillum. Next base: position 4,811 of record LAEA01000100.1, read on the forward strand.
TGGGCGCCAACAACCGCGTCCACGCCGAGCTTTTACGTCAGGCCCGCGCCGCCGAGTTCGACGCGGACGGCGCCGCCGTCATCAAGCCCATTCCGGTGCATGGCGACGTTGCCAGCCGGGTCAGCACCACCCGCGAAACCGTCGCCCGCGTCATGAACGATCTCGCGCGGTCGGGCATCGTGCGGCGTGACCGCGACGCCTTGCTGGTGCTCGACATCGGCAAGCTCGAAGACATGGTCGAAAGCGTGCGCGGCGAGTGATGCCCGTTCGAGTGATGGCCGTCACTGCCGCCAGCGGGCCAGGGGCGGATACTGGACAGGCTGAAGGATGTCGGGCCAGGGGGTCCTGACAGGCCGGCAGCAATTCGGTATCCTCTTTCCCTCAAGAGCGCCTTTTCGGCGGGGCCTTCCCAGGTCCCGCCATTTTTTCACTGCTCTGTGTTTGGGCGCCGGGCGAGGGGGGGGACACCGTCATGCGCATGTGGCTGTTGCTGGCCGGGATCAACGGAGCCATGGCGGTGGCGGCCGGGGCGTATGCCGCCCACGGCCTGACCGAGGCGGGACCGCAGGCGATCCACTGGATGAGCCTTGCCTCAACCTATCAACTGATTCACGCCACCGCCCTGGGCGTTGTCGGCACCCTGACCCCGATCCTGCGGGCCGGCGGGGGCGGCTTGGCCCGCATCCTGAACTTCGCCGCCGGGGGGCTGATGACCGCCGGCATCGTGTTGTTCTGCGGCGCGCTTTACGGCCTGGCGCTGGATGTCGCGTGGTTGATGCCGGGCACCGCGCCGGTCGGCGGCTTCGCGTTCATGGCCGGTTGGCTGTCTCTGGCCGGGGCCGGCGTGGCCAGCAAGGCCAAGGCAGTCGAAAAATAACTTGTGGGGGTTGTTTGACTTCCGCAGGAGGATTGACCAAGATGCTTTTTGCACCACAAAGGGCGTACCCCAAAAGTGACAGCCTGAAACGGCGCAGGGGACGGCAGGCATCGGCAGACGGGTGGGGGACATGGCAAAGACCATTTTGATCGTTGAAGACAACGAACTGAACATGAAGTTGTTCAACGATCTTCTGCAGGCCCACGGCTACGAGACCTTGCAGACCAAGGACGGCCGTGAGGTGCTGGAGATCGCGCGGGCCAACCGGCCCGACCTCATCCTGATGGATATCCAGCTTCCCGAGGTCTCGGGGCTGGAAATCACCAAGATGCTCAAGGACGACGACGACCTGAAGGCGATTCCGGTGATCGCGGTCACCGCGTTCGCCATGAAGGGCGACGAGGAAAAGATCCGCGAAGGTGGCTGCGAAGGCTATATCGCCAAGCCGATCTCGGTGGCGAATTTTCTGCAGACGGTCGGCAAGTTCCTGAACTGAGGTCCACCCCGTCGCGGTTGGACAAGAAAAACGGCGCAGCCTGTGGGCTGCGCCGTTTCTTGTTGCGTCAGGTGATTTGCGTCATGCCGTCCGCAGGCTGCCGACGACCGACAGGCGGGCTACCAGGACGTTGCCCTCATACCGCTTGAGGGTACGCACGATGCCCCAGGTGACGAACGGTTCAATGGCGACGACGGCAAGGTAGCTGCCGGCGAAGGCCAGCCACGAGGCCAGCGGAGTCTCCACGGTGCTGATCAGCAGCCAGAAGCCGACCATGGCGGTAACCCCGGTATAGTACAGGGCATCCAGGGCGACGATTCGCTGCCACGTCAGGCGTTGACCCACGGACTGGTTGAACAGCTTGTGGCCGGTGGCGGTGTGCACCGCGATCAAGGGCAGCATGAGACTCAGGCTGTTGACCCCCAGATGGAGCATGTCGGCCGGGTCGAATACCAGGCCCTGGAAGGCGAGCCCGAGGGCGAAGCCCAGCAGGGTCGGCATGAAGCCCAGGGTCAGGTACATGGCCATGGCGCCGATGAAATGCAGCTCAGAAGCTCCAACGGGCACGCTGTAGCTTTGCATGAACAGAGAAAAGAAACCGGCCGCAGCCAATGTCTTGAGGGGTGCCCACGGCTCGCGGAGGAGCTGAACGGCTTGCTCCTTGACGCCCCAGGCGATGACGCCGATGGCACCGGCATTGGCCAGCATGACCTTGGCCGGAGTGACGAATCCAGGTTCGATATGCATGTGTTCTCCTTGCACCCACCGTGCAGTTGTTGGCCGCCGGACGCAGTCCGGGGCCAGAGGGGCCGATATCTCGGGCAGGTTTCCTGGCTCACGGCCGTAGACCATCCCGCCTTCCCGAGCCGCGTGCGGCCTAGTGGCACCATGGGAGAGTCAACCGTTCACAGTTGCGGGGGCAGCCGCGGATCGGGCCAAAGGCCGTACCGCGTTCCCTTTTAACCCCGTCGAAGACGCTCGACGGGGCACCCGAGGCGCGCAGTGTCGCCGATGGGGGTGGTGGGGGCAAGACGCAAATAAAGGATGCGTAGACGGCTGCGGAAGATCTGCTTCATCAGGGGGCCTGGGGGCAGAATGGGGCCAGCCCCATGCCCCGCCGGGGCCATTGGCCCCGGACCCCGTGTGTTTAAAGCAGTTTGCGTTTAACTTGACGCATTGGTCCGCTCATCGCCGATGGCTGCCGCCGGCCTGGAAGGGGGCCTCCAGA
>LAEA01000101.1 GCA_000961745.1 Rhodospirillaceae bacterium BRH_c57
AAGGTCTCCGACCGCCTGAACGATCAGGCCGACGTCCTGCGCGGCAAAGTGGAGGGGTTCCTGGCCTCTATTCGGGCGGCATGACGGTCAGGCCCGCCTGTGCTGGCTGACTGAAAAGAAAATTTCAGGCAAAGAAAAACGGCGGCCCGTGTGGGGCCGCCGTTTCCGTCTGTGTTGATGCACCAGCGTGTAGCTTGCTCAGCCACCCTGTCAAGGGTATGGCTCAGCCCCGGCGCTTCTCGTCACGAGCGCGGAAATAATCGTCAAGGTCGGCAGGTCCCAGCATGGCGAAGTCCCCTCAGTCGTGCGTTTAGGCCTGATGCGTCAGGCCGGTTTGCAGGTATGGGCGCGGTCCCTAACCTCCCCAGGAGGGCCGTACCTCGTTGGAGGATGTTGTCGCAAAATTGTAGTAGGCCGTCAAGGGGTTCACGAACGAAAATTTCCAAAATCAGCAATTTTTGATGCGACAGTTGCGCGAACATCCCAAAGCCTTGCCTCCACTGCGCCGCCCCCTCATGTTGGAAGCTGCATATTCCAGAGCAACGGACCCCACCATGCCAGACGGCGCCGACAGCCTGACCCTGACCGCCCACCCCGGCCTGGGCGCCTTTACGGCGGCCGAGTGGGACGCTTGCGCCGGAGCCGACAACCCGTTCGTCAGCCACGCCTTCCTCAGTGCGCTGGAGGACTCGCGGTCGGCCTGCGCGGGGGCCGGCTGGGCGCCGCAGCATCTGGCCCTGCGCGATCCGGCCGGGCGGCTGCTGGCCTGCGCGCCGCTGTATCTGAAAAGCCATTCCTATGGCGAATACGTGTTCGACTGGTCGTGGGCGCGGGCCTATGAACAAGCCGGCGGGCGGTACTATCCCAAGCTCCAGTGCGCCGTTCCGTTCACGCCGGTAACCGGGCCGCGCCTGCTGGTGAACCCTGATACAGGACATGATGCCAGCACCCTGCGCCGCACGCTGGCCGCCGGAATGGTGCAACTGGCCGAGCGGCACGGCGCGTCCTCCCTGCACATCACCTTCCCGACCGAGGAGGAGACCGAGACCTTGGCCGCCATGGGCTTCCTGTCCCGCGTCGGCCAGCAATACCATTGGGAAAACCGAGGCTATGCGACCTTTGAGGACTTCCTCGCCACCCTGTCGTCCCGCAAGCGCAAGGTCATCCGCAAGGAACGCGAGCGCGCGAACAGCCAGGGCATCACCTTCCGCACCCTGAGCGGCGCCGACATCACGGCCGACCACTGGGACGCTTTTTACCGCTTCTACATGGCCACCGCCGACCGCAAGTGGGGCAATCCCTACCTGGAGCGCAGCTTCTTCACCCTGCTCGGCGAGCGGATGGGCGAGCGCGTGGTGCTGGTCATCGGCGAGGCCAATGGGCGGCCGGTCTGCGGGGCGCTGAACCTGCGCGGCGGCGACGCCCTGTATGGCCGCAACTGGGGCGCCCTGGGCGACTTCCGCTTTCTGCATTTCGAGGCCTGCTATTACCGCGCCATCGACTACGCCATCGCCCACGGCCTGCGCTGGGTCGAGGCTGGCGCGCAGGGCGAGCACAAGGTCAGCCGGGGCTATCTGCCGCGCGCCACATGGTCGGCCCACTGGATTGCCGATCCCGGCTTCCGCGAGGCGGTGGACCGCTTCCTGGAGCACGAACGCGCCATGATCGGGGCCGACATGGAGGCGGTGGCCGAAATGGGCCCCTACCGCAAGGAGGGCTGCTGATGGGACGGCTGATTGATCGTGTGCGTACGTTCTGGTTCGGCGACCCGCCCGGCGAGGAACATCCCTGGTGGTTCGAGCGCTCCGACGCCCTGGACGCCACCATCGCCGCCGAGTTCACGGTCGATGTCGAAGCCGCCGCGCGCGGCCAGCACGACGCCCTCCAGGATACGCCGGAAGGCGCCGTCACGCTGTGCATCCTGCTCGACCAATTCCCCCGCCACATCTGGCGCGGCACCCCGCGCGCCTTCGCCACCGACGCCCGCGCTTTGGCTGTCGCCCGCCACGCCGTCCACCGGGGGCTTGACCGGGCCTTGACGCCGCCACAACGGCTGTTCCTGTACTTGCCGTTCGAACACGCCGAGGACAGGGCCGCCCAGGATCAGGCCGTGGCCCTGATCGAGGCCACCGGCCACGCGCGCTGGATCGACTTCGCCGAACAGCACCGGGCGATCATCACCCGCTTCGGCCGCTTCCCCCACCGCAACGCCATCCTCGGCCGAGAGACGACGCTGGAGGAGGCGGAATTTTTACAGCAGCCGGGGTCGTCGTTTTAGGGGGTTGAAGGAAGTGAAGTGGGGGAACCACAGAGGACACTAAGGACACAGAGAAGTCACAGAGGTTTCGGTACAAATCACTGCGCGCAGCGCCTCAAATGCCTCGCGGGGAAAGACTGCCTGCGGCGCGGGTACACCGTCCTCTCTGTGTCCTCTGTGTCCTCTGTGGTAAATTCCTGCACTTGCCTCCTAATGCGACAGCAGCACCGGCACCTCGGCATGATCCAGAACGTGGCGGGTCACGCCGCCCAGGATGAGCTGGCGCAGGCGGGAATGGGTGTAGGCGCCCATCACCAACAGGTCGGCGCTGACGTCGTTGCAGGCTTTCAGCAAAGCGGCCCCGACGGCGGACCCCGACGGCACCACGCGGCGGATCTCGGCCGTCACGCCGTGCCACGCAAGATGATTTTCCAGGTCCTGGGCCGATGGCGTGCCTTCCTCCTCGTCCGCCACCAGGATGGTCACGGTACGCGCCTTGATGAGGAAGGGCAGCGCGGCGGCCACGGCGCGGGCGGCTTCGGCGCTGCCGTTCCAGGCGATGGCGCAGTTCTTGGCGATGCCGGTGACCGGATTGCGCGGAGCGACCAGCACGGGGCGACCGCTGTCCATCAAGGCTGCGTTGAGGGTGGCCTGAAGGGCCGGCTCCTCGTCGCCCTTGGGACGCCCGACGACAATCAGGTCGGCCATGCGGCCGCGCAGGGCGACCTTGTCGTCCTCCACGCCCTGTTCCTCCAGAAAGGCCACCGACATTTCCGGCGGGCCGGGCGGTTCGTCAGTGACCGGAATGGCATAGCGCCCGCACACCTGGTCGAACATCTGGCGGACGTCCCGTGCCCGCTCGGTGCCCTGACGTTCGCAGACGGACATCATTTCATCGACCATGGCGCCCGACATGGCCTCGCCGACCAGCGGCACGGCGGATGCGGGGTCGGGCCGCACATGCAGGACGCGGACGTGGCAATTATGGTCGCGCCCCACCACCAGAGCGGTTTCCATGGTGGCCAGTCCGGTTCCGGTATCGGGCACCACCGCAAGAATAGTCTTCAGGCCGGGCATCACCGCCTCCTACCGCTAAGGGGTTGTCTTTGCATGATTATGGACCTTTCCGGCGGGCGGGGAAAGGACTTCCCGGAGAATCAGCCGGAAACGAAGGGGCACCCCCTCGGGGACGCCAGGGCCAGGGCTTGGCCCGGACAGTATTTGGGCGGCACCTCATCAGGTGCCGCCCCATTTCCTTACGCCGCGGCGCCGCAGCACTTCTTGTATTTCTTACCCGAACCGCAGGTGCACGGGTCGTTACGGCCGACCTTCTGGACGCGCCGGGGGCGCGGGCCGAGGTTGCCGTTGTTGTACAGCCAGCGGCCATCGGTTTTCACGAAGTAGCTCGACTCGTGGTGAGCGCGTTCCTCGTCGCCGTAGCGGAAGTGGGCGACGAACTCGACCCAGCCGTCGGAGTCGGTTTCGCGGCCGTCTTCGGTGCTGCGGATCTCAAGCTTCAGCCATTCCGAATTGCGCGACCAGTCCTCGGCGTGTTCCGGCTCGTAGTCGGCCAGGGCCTGGGCGTCGAGCGTGCTGTGCAGGTACGGCAACGCCTGGGTGGCAAAGGCCGTATAGCGCGAGCGCATCAGCGCTTCGGCGGTTGGCGGCAGGGCGGCGCCGGTGATGAACGGCTCGCAGCATTCGGCGAACGAGCGGCCGGAACCGCAGGGGCAATCGGTGGTCACTTATCTTCCTCCTGGAGCAGGACCGCCTGGCGGCAGGCGCGGTCGGTGCGGTCCTTGGCAAACGAACTGTCGATGCGGGGCCATTCAAGCGGCCCGACCGGATAGGATAGCTGCGCCTTCAACACGTCCGGCGTGGCGTCGGAGGCGTTGCGGCGGCGCATCAGGATGCGCTGCTCGGCGATGACCGGGTCGGACTCCAGCCACAGGCCGATGAACGGCACCCCGGCGGCGTCGGCCACGGCCTTGATGGCGGCCCGCTCGGCGGGCTTGGAGAACACCGCGTCAGCGATCACCGGATAGCCGGTGGCCAGCACGTCGGCGGCCTCCTGGCACAAATTGGCGTAGGTGCGGTCGGAGGCTTCCGGGGTGTAGGCGGTCTTTTCCAGCGTGTCCCACGGCTTGCGCCCGGCCAGACGCTTGCGGATGACGTCGCTGCGCAGGACCAGCCCGCCCGGCGCCCCCAGGTACGGAGACAATTCGCGCGCCGCCCGCGACTTGCCGGACCCGGACAGGCCACCGATGGCCACCAGACGCGGCTTCGGCGGTTCCAGGTAGTCGGCCGCCTCCATCAGGTAGCGCCGCGCCTCGCCATGCAGAACCTCGGGATCCGGGGCGTGAACGGCGATGGCCGCCGTGACGTGGGCGCGGATCTGGGCGCGCAGAGACAGCATCAACGGCAGCAGGGGCAGGCCCAGGATGTCGTCGCGCAGTTCCATGTAGTGGTTGAACACCAGGCTCGCCGCCCGAGCCAACCCGGCATGGCGCAGGTCCATGAGCAGGAACGCCAAGTCGTACAGCACGTCGATGACGGCGAAGTCGTCGTTGAACTCGATGGCGTCGAACAGGGTCGGACGCCCCTCCGTCATGCAGATGTTACGCAGGTGCAGATCCCCGTGGCACCGCTTGACGAACCCCTGCTCGCGCCGCTGGTCTAAAAGGGCCGCATGGCGCTCGGCCTTGACTTGCGACCGTTCAAGCACCGAATCGACCGCCGCCGCATCGAACACCACCCCACGGAAAGCCTCAAAGGCCCGGCCGTTGCCCTCGATGGTGGACAGCAGGGCCGCCGCGCCGCCGAATCGGGGCTGATTGACCACCTCGGCGGCGTCGTGGAACCGGGCCACCGCCTCGGCCAGATCCAGCAGAACGTTGCGATCCAGCTTGCCAGCCGCCGCCAGATTGTCGAACTGGGTGACACGGTCGAAACGGCGCATGACCACCGCCCAATCCACGACCTCCCCTTCCCCGCCAACCGCCAGATGGCCGTCGTGCCACACCACCGGCTCGCAGCCCAGGTACAGGGTGGGCGCCGTGCGCCGGTTGATCTCGACCTCGCGGTGGCAGGCGTCCTTGCGCGCGGCCAGCGGCGCGAAGTCCAGGAACGGCAGCGTCACAGCCTTCTTGATCTTGACCACGCGATCCACGCCCTCAGGCAGGAAAATCGCCGAAATATGCGTGTCCACGCGCTCGACCGCCGTCACCCCCGGCCCATGGCTGGCCGGGTCGGCGAGGAAGGCGAAAACGTCGTCCTGGGAAATGCTGTCGTTCATGCTCATGCGCGCAAGCTAAACCAAACCCCCCGCCACGCCAAGCGGCGCAAGCGGGGGGATGGGGGGCGGCTGGCCCGAAAAAGACGGGCTGCCGCCCGTACCCGCTCGGGGAAACCCCGAACCCCTTTTCCTTTATCAAGAAAAACAAGGAGGTCTGGAGCTTGCTCCAGGCGGGCCAGGGCGGCAGCCCGGCCGCGTCAGCGGCAGTCTGGCGGCCTTACACAGTCTCAGGCGCCGGAGCGGGCTCCTTGACCGCCACCGGCGCCCCCGGTTCCTCATCGCCAAACCCCCGGCCGTCGTCGCGCAGCCAGACATACAGGGCCGGGATGACCAGCAGCGTGAGGGCGGTGGACGATGCCAGTCCGAACACCAGCGAGATCGCGAGGCCCTGGAAGATCGGGTCGGCCAGGATGAAGGCCGCCCCGATCATCGCGGCCAGCGCGGTCAGCAGGATTGGCTTGAAGCGGATGGCCCCGGCATCGAGCAGGACCTCCCGCAGGGTGACATCACGCTCGGCCCGCAGGTGATTGATGAAGTCCACCAGCAGGATGGAGTTGCGCACGATGATGCCGGCCAGAGCGATGAAGCCGATCATCGACGTGGCGGTGAACGGCGCGGCGAACGCCCAATGGCCCAGCACGATACCGATGAGGGTCAGCGGCACCGGCACCAGGATGACCAGCGGCACCTTAAACGAGCCGAACTGGCCGACCACCAGCAGATAGATGGCGAGAATGGCCACGCCGAACGCCGCCCCCATGTCGCGGAAGGTCACATAGGTGATCTCCCACTCGCCGTCCCACAGCAGAGTGACGCCCGACTCGTCGAACGGCTGGCCGGCATAGGACACGGTCAGCCCGCCCAGGTCGTCCCACTCCCCGGCTGCCGCTGCGACGTCCAGGCGGTCCTTGACGGCGGCCATGCCATAGATCGGCGCCTCGAACGCCCCGGCCAGTTCGCCGGTGACCATTTCGGCGAAGTGACCATCGCGGCGGAACACCGGGAAGGACTGCACTTCCGACGTCACGCGCAAGACGTCGCCCAGTTCCACCACGCCCTGACGGCCGGGGACCGGGGTGGACAGCAGGCGTTCGCCCGGCGTCAGGTCGGCCCGCGACAGGCGGACGGCGATCTCGATGGGGTCAACCCCGCCGCCCCGATGCGAATAGCCCACCGACACGCCGCCGAGCAGGGCGCCGAGGGTGTCGTAGACGGCCTCCTCCTCGACGCCGTGGAACTCCAGGGCTTCCTGGTCGATGGCAAAGCGCAGGCGTTCGGACGGGTTGCCGAAGCTGTCGTCCACGTCCACCACGAAGGGCACCGCCTCGAAAGCACCGCGCACGCGGCGGGCGGCCTCGCGGCGGGTTTCGGCGTCGGGGCCATAGATCTCGGCCAGCAGGGTGGACAGCACCGGCGGGCCGGGCGGCACCTCGACGACCTTGATCGCGGTTCCCTCGGGCACCGTCAGGTCGGCCAGCATCTCGCGGGCCTCCAGCGCGATGGCATGGCTGGCCCGGTCGCGCTCGTGCTTGGGGGCCAGGTTGACCTGAAGGTCGCCCAGTTCAGGACTCGCCCGCAGATAATAGTGGCGCACCAGACCGTTGAAGTTGAACGGCGCCGCCGTCCCGGCATAGGCCTGGATGGAGGTCAGTTCCGGCAGGGCCGACAAACGCGTCGCGGCGTCGACCAGCACCCGCTGGGTTTCCTCGACCGTCGAGCCCTCGGGCAGATCGACCACCACCTGGAACTCCGACTTGTTGTCGAAGGGCAGCAGCTTGACCGTGACGTCGTTGGTGTAGAACAGCACGCAGACGGCCAGCGTGGCGACGGTGACGGCGGCCAGCAGCACCTTGGCGCGGGTGCGCCCGGTCAGCAGCGGCCGGGCGACGCGGCGGTAAAAGGCGCCCAGGCGGCCCTCGTGGTCATGGTCGCCGCCCAGTTCCTGGCGGTCGGCCTTGCGGCCGGCCATGCGGTACAACAGCCACGGCGTGATGGTCACCGCGACGAAGAACGAGAACACCATGGCGGCCGAGGCATTGGCCGGAATGGGGCTCATGTACGGCCCCATCAGCCCGGACACGAACATCATGGGCAGCAGGGCGGCAACGATGGTCAGGGTGGCGATGATGGTCGGATTGCCGACCTCGGCCACGCCGGCGATGGCCTTTTGCAGCGCCGAGCGGTCGTCCTTCATGGCCCAGTGCCGGGCGATGTTCTCGACCACCACGATGGCGTCGTCGACCAGGATGCCGATGGAAAAGATCAGCGCGAACAGGCTGACGCGGTTGATGGTGTAGCCCATCAGGTGGGAGGCGAACAGGGTCAGCAGGATGGTCGTCGGGATGACCACGGCAACCACCAGCCCTTCGCGCCAGCCGATGGCCAGGGTGATGAGCAGGACGATGGACACCGTGGCAAGGGCCAGATGGAACAGCAGCTCGTCGGCCTTTTCCAGGGCTGTCTCGCCGTAGTTGCGGGTCACCTCCACTGCCACGTCGGCGGGGATCAGGCGGTCCTCAAGAGTGTGCAGACGTTCCAGGACCTGTTCGGCCACCAGGACCGCGTTGGCGCCTTTGCGTTTGGCAACGGCGATGGACACGGCGGGCACGACGCGCACGTCGTCGCCTTCCACGGCTTCAACATTCCACGCCCGCAGTTCGTCGGGCCGGGCGCCAACCACCACGTTGGCGACGTCCTTGACGTAGATCGGCCGCCCGTCGGAGGTGGTAATCAGCAGGTTGCCGATATCCCCGACGCCTTGCAAGGTCTGGCCCGCCACCACGGGCGCCGCCTGCCCCTCGGCCGACAGGCGGCCAAGCAGGAACGAGCGGTTGGCGTTTTCCACCTTCTCGACAAGCTGGTTAAGAGTGATGCCATACAGCGACAAGCGCTCGGGATCAGGCTCGACGCGGATTTGGTTGGGGCGGCCGCCAGCGATGAAGGTCAGGCCGACGTTCTCGACCTTGACCAGTTCGGGCAGCAGTTCGTCGGCCACCTTGTACAGGCCGTTGTCGTCCCAGCGGTCTTCCGACCCCGGCTTGGGGGTCAGGGTCAGCACCACGATGGGCACGTCGTTGATGCCCCGGCCGACGATCATCGGTTCGGGGATGCCGATGGGGATCTGGCTCATGTTGGCGCGGATGGTTTCGTGGACCCGCAGCATGGCGATGTCCTCGTCCACGCCAACCTCGAAGCGGGCGGTGACCATGACGCGATCGTCGCCGGTCTGCGAATAGACGTGTTCGACGTCGTCGATGCCCTTGACGATTTCCTCAAGCGGCTTGGTGACCAGTTCCACCGCGTCGGCGGCGCGCAGGCCATTGGCCTCGATCATGATGTCGATCATCGGCACCGAGATCTGAGGCTCCTCCTCGCGCGGCAACTGGACCAGGGCGATCAGCCCGACGGCCAGCGAAGCCAGCAGCAACAGCGGCGTCAGCGGCGAGGTGATGAAGGTCTTGGTAATGGTCCCGGAGATGCCAAGCTTCATTGCGCATCCCCCTTTAGGGCCTGAGGCTGGGGCATAACCACCGTGTCGCCGGGCCGTAGGCCGCTGAGGATTTCGATGCCGCCATCAACCCGATTGCCGGTCTGCACCACCACGTCACGGCCATTTTCCAGGGTCGCGTAGGTCACGCCAAAGCGGGTGGTCAGGTATTCGGTCGGCAGGACGATGGTCTCGCGGCTGCCGGTCGAAATGTAGACGATGGCCCGCTCGCCAATGAAATAGTCGCCCAGGCCTTCGACCTTCACGTCGGCCTCAACGCGGCCATTGCGCAGCAGGGGGTAGACCTTGACCACCTCGCCCTTGCGCATGGCGCCGCTCTGTTCCTGGGTCAGGCCCCGGTCGCCGACCAGCACCGTCTCGCCGAGTTCGATGAACCGGGCGTGGCGCTCAGGCACCTCCATGCGCAGCAGGTAGTCACCCGAGGCGATCAGGGCAATCGGCTCGCCGGGCATGACCACCGACCCGTTGATGACCAGCACATCAAGCACCCGACCTGAGGCCGGGGCCAGCACCTGGCCTTCGTCAGCCTGCTGCACGGCCACCGAGCGTTCGGCCTGCAAGGCATTGAGGTTGCGCTCAAGCACCTGCACCGCCGTGCGCGCCTGATCGAGGCGGGCCTGGGCAACCACGCCCTGGCGGAACAGTTGTTCGGAGCGGTTCAGTTCCGTTTGCGCCTGCCCAAGTTGCGCCTTTAGCGAATTGATGCGGGCGTCAATGGAGCGCAGCCCCAGCATCAGCTTGGGATCGCCGACAACGGCGATGACCTCGCCCTCCTCCACCGCTGCGCCGTCGTCCACCGTCAGGCTGCCGACCGTGCCGCCGATGCGGGCGCGGGCGTGCAGGGTGTCGGCCGCCTCGACGGTGGCGAACACCGCTTTGCGATCCTCGACCGCGCGGGGCTGTACCGCCAGAACGTCCGACTGGGCAAGGGACTCACCGCTTCCGAGCGACAGGATCAGCCCACCAAGGGCACCTGCCAGCGAAAACATTAGGGTTTTCGTAATTAAGCTCTTCATTATGCGCGGTCCTCTTGGCACACTTCGGGAACGGGGCGTCAGGATTAACGGCGTCAGGAACGCTGCACCCCTAAAATGGTGTTGACTATCATATTAGCAAGGGCTAATTTAGCAAGCATGAATATCGCAGACTTTCATGACAGCGCCAAAGAGGCGGCCGACCTGCTCAAGGCCTTGAGCAACGACCGGCGGTTGATGATTCTATGCCTGTTGTCCACGGGTGAGAAGACCGTGGGGGAACTGGAAAAGAGCGTCGGCCTCCGCCAATCGGCCCTGTCCCAGCACCTCGCCCGCTTGCGCCGGGATGGCTTGGTCAAGACCCGCCGCGAGTCGCAGAACATTTACTACGCGCTGGAGGGCGACAACGCCGTCCGCGTGATCGAAACCCTGGCCGGGCTTTACTGTCCGCTGGGAGAGGCGGAGCCCGCCGAAAAAGGGGCCGCCTGACGCACTTGCGACGCAAAACCAAAAAAACAGGCGTCGCACCGGGAACCGACAGGAGAGGAAACGACCAATGGCGCACATTGTCATCATGGGAGCCGGCATCGGCGGAGTTCCGATGGCCTACGAGATGCGGGAAGAAGCCCGCAAAGAAGACAAAATCACGGTGGTGAGCAACAACCCGCGCTTCCACTTCGTGCCGTCGAATCCGTGGGTCGCCGTCAACTGGCGCAAACGCGACGACATCGAGATCGAGCTGAAGCCCGTCCTCGCCAAAAAGAACATCGACTTCATCGACACCGGCGTGAAGCGCGTCCATCCTGAAAAGAGCCAGTTGGAACTCAACGACGGCTCCACCCTGGACTACGACTATCTGGTCATCGCCACCGGGCCGCACCTGGACTTTGACGCCATCGAAGGCCTCGGCCCGCACGGTGGCCACACCCAGTCGATCTGCCACGTCGAGCACGCAGCCAACGCGTCCAAGAACTGGGAGGCGTTCTGTGCCGACCCCGGCCCGGTCGTGGTCGGCGCGGTGCAGGGAGCGTCGTGCTACGGCCCGGCGTACGAGTTCGCCGCGATCATGGATACCGACCTGCGGCGCCGCAAGATCCGTGATCAGGTGCCAATCACTTACGTGACCGCCGAACCCTACATCGGCCATCTGGGCCTGGGCGGCGTCGGCGACTCCAAGGGCATGATGGAAAGCATCATGCGCAACCGGCATATCAATTGGATCACCAACGCCAAGGTGGACAAGGTCGAAGCCGGCCTGATGCACGTCACCGAGTTCAACGACGACGGCACCGAAAAGAAGAAGCACGAGCTGCCGTTCAAGTTCTCGATGATGCTGCCGGCGTTCCGGGGCATCGACGCGGTCATGGGCATCGAGGGGCTGACCAATCCGCGCGGCTTCATCACGGTGGACAAGCACCAGCGCAACGCCAAGTTCCCCAACGTGTTTGCCGTGGGCGTCTGCGTCGCCATTCCGCCGGTCGGCCCGACCCCGGTCCCGGTCGGCGTGCCCAAGACCGGCTACATGATCGAATCGATGGTGACCGCCACGGCGCACAACATCGGCAATCTGTTGCGCGACAAGCAGGCCGACCAGCAGGCCACCTGGAACGCCATCTGCCTTGCCGATTTCGGCGATTCGGGCGCGGCCTTCGTGGCCCTGCCGCAGATCCCGCCGCGCAACGTCAACTGGTTCTCCGAAGGCCGGTGGGTGCACCTCGCCAAGATCGCCTTCGAAAAGTATTTCCTGCGCAAGATCAAGAAGGGCACGTCCGAGCCCGTCTATGAAAAGTACGTGCTCAAGGCGCTCGGCATCACCAAACTCAAAGGCCAGGTGACGCCCAAGGTGCCCGCCGACGGGATCTGACGCAGGAGACTGACAACTGATTTAGGACCCAGGAGAAAACCATGTCCATCGACCGCATCGTTATGGCCTTCGCCGGCACCGTCATCCTCGCCACCCTGGCGGCGTACTTCTTCGCCGGCATCGAGTGGGCCCTGTACCTGACGGCCTTCGTCGGCCTCAACATGCTCCAGGCCGCCTTCACTGGGTTCTGCCCGCTCGCCATGATCCTCAAAAAGGTCGGCGCCAAGCCGGGCGTCGCGTTCTCCTGATCGCGGTCCGATCGGCACGGCAACAGACGGCGCGGCGGCCTATCGGCTCCGCGCCGTTTTTTTTTGTTTGGGTGAACGAAGTGAAGTGAAGCGGGGAAACACAGAGGACACAGAGAAGGCACAGAGGTCACAGAGAGAGCGGAGCCAGGACGCCGCAGGCGATAAATTCCCGACCCCGTTTTGATGCGCTGCGCGCGGCTATTTTCTCCTGTCCCTCCTCTTCTCTGTGTCCTCTGTGTACTCTGTGGTTAACCCCCTTCACTTACCCTTCGGCATTCGACGCTGACCACGCTGCCCCGGCCGGGCTGAGACCACAGGTGGACCGGGTGGCCGAGCAGGCGGCCTAGGCCGCGCACCACGGACAGACCAAGGCCCAGGCCCTCGCTGCGGTCGCGGGTGCCGGTGCCGACCTGCACGAAGGCCTCAAAAATACGCTCCTGGTCCTCGGGCGCGATGCCTTCGCCGCTGTCGGCCACCTGGATGAGGATGTGGTCGCCGCGCCTCCGGCAGCCGATCACCACGCCGCCCTCGGTGGTGTAGCGCAGGGCGTTGGAGATCAGGTTGCGCAGCACGCGCTCCAGAAGATGGGCGTCGCTGTCCACCCACAGCGCCGTCGGGACCACCGCCAGCCGCAGTTCCTTGGCCGCCGCCACCGGCCCGAAGTCGGCCGCCACGCCCAGCAACAGCGGCCCCACGGCGACCGGGCCGAACACCGGGGTCACCACCCCGGCCTCCAGCTTGGACACATCGAGGACCGAGCGCACCAGATGGCGCAACGACTGCTGGGTGCGGCCAAGGTCCTGCAACAGGGCCTGAGCACGCGGCGTGGTCGCCTCGCGCTCCAACAGCCCGGCGAACATTTCGGCCGCTTCGAGGGGTTGCAGCATGTCGTGCCCGGCAGCGGCCAAAAAATGCGACTTTGACCAATTGGCCTTTTCGGCTGCGGCGATGGCGGCGGTCAGGGCCTCGGTGCGCTCGGCCACACGGCGTTCCAGGGTGAGGTTGGCCTCGCGCAGGGATGCACCGGCCGCCTCCAGGGCCTGAAACTGGCTGCCCAGGCGGCCGATCATGGGCCGGAAGATGAACAGCGCCTCCAGCAGCAGGGTCAGCAGGGTCAGCGCCAGAACGGCGATTTCCAGGCGGCGCAACAGGGCCATGGCCGCTTCGCCATCATGCTGGTAGGCCAGGACCACGGCATCGAGCGCCTCCAGCAGCGGCCCCGGCCCCTCCCGCAGGACATGGCGGACGGCCGGATGGTCGGGGGTGAGCGTCCCCGGCGGCGCCTCCAGAACGGTGCGCACCGCTGCCGCATACTCCCGCACCCGCGCATCGAGCGACGGGGCGCCATCAAAATACAGGCTGCGCACCAGGGCACTGGTCGGGCCGGGAATGTCCTCCGGCCCGCCGCCAAGCGTCAGCCCGGCATGGGAGGCCTCGAACAGGTCCAGGGAGGTCCGCAACTGGTCCACACACAGGGCGCGCGGCACGATGCAATCGTCGGACGCCAGACGATGGACGTAAAGCGCAATACGCTGGGACAGCATACGCTGGCGGCCGCTGATATTGACCACCGACAGGGTCCTGTCGTGGGCCGCGATCAGGCCCTGAAACGACGTGAAGGCGGCAATCGCCAGCAAGGCAATGACACTCAGCGCCAGCACATAGCGGCGGGTCGTCCAGCCCATGCGGCGAGCGGTCGAGGGATCGGGGGAAAGGGTGGCGGGGCGCGGTTCAGTCATGCCCACATGCTACACAGGGACCGCCCCGTCGCGCCATGCCATCATCGTGGGTCACATGCGCATGATCTGGATGATGGCCGGGCCGATGATGGCCACGAACAGGGCCGGCAGGAAGAATACGATCATCGGCACGGTAAGCTGGGCCGGCAGGGAACCCGCCTTCTTCTCGGCCTTGGCCATGCGGTCGCTGCGGTTCTCGTCGGCCAGGACGCGCAGGGCCTGACTGACCGGGGTGCCGTACTTCTCCGACTGGATGAGCGTGGTGGCGAGCGAACGCGCCGCCTGCACCCCCGTTCGGTCGGACAGATTGGCGTAGGCCTTGCGCCGGTCCCCCAGGTAGGCCAGTTCGGCCGAGGTCAGACCCATTTCCTCGGCCATGATCGAGGAACTGTCGCCTATTTCCTCGGTCACGCGGGCGAAGGCCGCCTCGATGGACAGCCCCGACTCGGTACAGATGACCAGCAGGTCCAGGGTGTCTGGGAACACCAGGGTGATTTCCTCCTGGCGCTTCTGCGCGCGGTTCTTGACCAGGATGGCGGGCAGGTAGAACCCGGCGGCCAGGGCGAGCGCGATAATGCCCATCTTCTGACCGGCCGGGAACGCCTCCTTGGACAGCATGAAGAAGGCCAGCGCCGCAACGACCAGCCCCACTGTGGTCCCCAGGCGGATGAACAGGAACACCACCGGCGCGGACGGCGAGCGATACCCCGCCGCCTTGAGCCGCTGGCGCAGGTCTTTGGACGCCGCCATGTCCTGAAGGTTGACCTTTTCCAGGATGCCGCGCATCAACACGACGCTTTTCTTCTTTCCGCGCAGGGGCGAGCCGCGTTGCGCGCCGATGCGCTCGGACTGCTGGCGCGACAGTTCGGCGCGGCGCTGGGAAATGGCCTTCAGGCGGGCGCCGCGCTCGTCTCGGTGCAAGAACGGCAGGGCGATGGCAAGAACCGTGGCAAAGGCTGCTACGGCCGACAGCAGGGTCAGCAGAAGCTGCGGATCGATGAACCGGCTCATCATGCCTTCCCCTCCCCCCTAAATCTTGAAGTTGACCATCTTTGTCATCACCGCCACGCCCAGCGCCATCCACAGCAGGCCACACGCCAGGATGATGTTGCCGACGCGGTCGGTGAACAGCAGGCCGATGTATTCCGGGCTGAGCATGTAGACGAAGAAGGACACCAGGAACGGCAGAGACCCGATAATGGCGGCCGACGATCGCGCCTCGGACGACAGGGCGCGGACCTTGTCGCGCATCTTCTTGCGGTCACGCAGGACGGTGGACAGGCCCTCCAGCGTTTCGGCCAGATTGCCACCGGTCTGCTGCTGGATTTGCAGGACAATGGCGAAGAACCGGTATTCGGCGGTCGGCACCCGCTCCAGGCCGCGGCGCATCAGGTCGTCCAACGCCATGCCCAGCTTCTGGCCCTCGACCAGCAGGCGGAATTCCTCGCCCACCGGGTCGGGCAGTTCGCGGCCGATGATGGCCAGACACTCACCGATGGGCAGGCCCGACCGGATGCCGCGCACCAGCACGTCCACGGCGTTGGCGAATTCGGCGGTGAACTTCTTGCGTCGCCGCCCGGCCATGATCTT
The DNA here is from genome assembly GCA_000961745.1 of Rhodospirillaceae bacterium BRH_c57. Taxonomy (GTDB): domain Bacteria; phylum Pseudomonadota; class Alphaproteobacteria; order Rhodospirillales; family Rhodospirillaceae; genus Cauispirillum. Next base: position 15,476 of record LAEA01000101.1, read on the forward strand.
GAGCGCCAGGCGCGGCAGGCCGAACCCGGCAACCAGACCCAGCAGGCCCGACACCAATGGGCTCATGCCCAAGCCGAACAGGGCCACGCCGACCAAAGTTCCACAGATGAAGGCGGCCAGGGCAACCTTGCCGACCGACACATCCAGCCCGGCCTGCAACAGGTCGGCCTTGATCTGGTTGCGGCGCCGCGACCGCTTTTGCTTGGAGGTTTCGAGTTCCAGGAGCTTTTCCTGAATGCGGCGCTGGCGGGCGGCACCCGGATCGGCCCGCCCCGCCCCCTTACCCGCCCCGCCCTTGCCGGCCAAGCCCAGCATTTCCCGGCGCTTTTGCAGCCGCCGGGCATTACGTCCGCCGAACGCCACCAGGGCCGCCATCAGCAACATGAAGGCGGAAAACAGGACGGTGCCGGCGATCAGCATCACCAAGCCGGCATCGGGTCCTGTCGGGGCGGTCTCAACCATTGCCCAACTCCAGCGCCTCGGCCAGCTTGCCGTCCAGGCCGAAGTAGCGGGCCTTCTCCCAGAAGTGCGGCCGCAGCCCGGTGGACCGATGGCGGCCCAGCACACGACCATCGGGCGTCTCACCGGTATAGTCGAAGATCAGCAGATCCTGAAGGGTCACCACCTCGCCCTCCATGCCGATCACCTCGGTGATCTGCACGATCTTGCGCGAGCCGTCGCGCAGGCGAGAGGCTTGGACGATGATGTCGATGGAGGACGCGATCTGTTCGCGCACGGCACGGGCCGGCAGGGTGAAGCCGCCCATGGCAATCATGTTTTCCAGGCGGCCGATGCCCTCGCGCGGGGTGTTGGCGTGGACCGTGCCCATGGACCCGTCGTGGCCGGTATTCATGGCCTGGAGCAGGTCGAACGCCTCGGGACCGCGCACCTCGCCAACGATGATGCGTTCGGGCCGCATACGCAGGCAGTTCTTCACAAGGTCGCGCATGGTGATCTCGCCCACCCCTTCCAGGTTGGGCGGGCGGGTTTCCAGTCGGACCACATGGGGGTTGCGCAGTTGCAGTTCGGCAGCGTCCTCGCAGGTGATGACCCGTTCACCGTGCTCGACATAGTTGGTCAGGCAGTTGAGCAGGGTGGTCTTGCCCGACCCCGTGCCGCCCGAAATCAGGATGTTGCACCGGCTGGCCGCCGCCACCTGAAGCACCACCGCCCCGGCCGGACTGATCGAGCCGTAGTCGATCAGGTTCTGAAGGGTCAGCTTGTCCTTCTTGAACTTGCGGATGGTCAGGGCCGGGCCGTCAATGGCCAGCGGCGGCACGATGACGTTGACGCGCGAGCCATCGGACAGGCGGGCATCGCAGATCGGGCTGCTTTCATCGACCCGCCGGCCGACCGCCGAGACGATGCGCTGGCAGATGTTCATAAGCTGCGCGTTGTCGCGGAACTTGATGTCGGTCAGCTCGATCTTGCCGTTGACCTCGATGTAGACCTTGTCGAAGCCGTTGACCATGATGTCGGCGATGTCGTCACGGGCCAGCAGCGGTTCCAGCGGGCCAAGGCCGAGGACATCGTTGCAGATGTCGGTGATGACCTGCTTCTGTTCCTGGGCCGACAGCACGAAGCTGCGCATGGCGATGATCTCGGAGACGACGTCCGTGATCTCCTCGCGCACGGCGTCGGGCGTAAGCTGGCCAAGCTGGGCCAGATCGACGGCTTCCATCAGGCTGTTGAAGACCGAAACCTTGATCTCGTCCAGGCGGTCGTCGGCCGGGCCACGCAGCCGCGTGGCCTTGGGCTGGGCCGGCAGGGAAGCGGGCGTCGCCGCGCCCGTGGCAGTATCGAGCAAGGGCGCACGCGCAACCGTCGGCTCGGCGGCGGCCGGCGAAACCGGTATGGCCGGTCGGGGCGGGAGTGCTCCCCTGTCGCGCCGCCCAAACATGGTCAGGCCTTCCGGCTCGACAGGGAGAACCCGCCGAACAGCCCGGAAAGGGAGAACCCGCCGGCCTTTGCGCCAGCCTTGCCTTTGGCTTTGCCCTTGGCCTTGATGTCGGACCGCGACCGGCCGCTGACGATCCAGGCCAGTTCGGTGATCGCCTTGGCCGCCGCGCTGCCCGGCGCCGCCGTCACGACCGGCTCCCCGGTGTTCATGGCGGTGACGAAGGCGGCGGCGTCATAGGGGATGGACAGGGCCGGACGGCTGCCCAGGCTGTCCTCGAAATCCTTGGCCGCCAGTTCGCCCTTGCGGGCCGCGCCCTCGCGGTTGAACACCACGCGGGTCGGCGCCTGGATGCCGCGCGGCTCGGCCAGACGCTCCATCAGGTTGCGGGTGTCGCGCAGGTTGGCGAGGTCGGGATAGGCCACCAGGATCAGTTCGTTGGCGTCGAACAGCACCTCGCGCACCCACGGGGTCCACTGGTGCGGCAGGTCCACCACCACATAGGTTGCGTTGCGGCGCAGCAGGGTGAACAGGACGTCCAGCCCGGCCGCCGTAGGCTCGCCGGTGCCATCGCCGAGAACCGCCGGAGCGGCCAGCAGGCTGAGGTGTTCGTCCACCTTGACCATGAATCGGTCGAGCAGCAGGTCGTCCAAGCGATCAGGCTGGGCCAGCGCCTCCTGCACGGTCTGGCGTGGATTGAGGTTGAGGGCCAGGGCGTCGGTCCCGAACGACATGTCGAGATCAACCAGCAAGACGTCCTCCTCGGTTTCGCGGCCCAGGGCGATGGCGAGATTGGTGGCCACCGAACTGGCCCCCACCCCGCCCCGCGCGCCATAGACGGCGATGACCCGGCCGGTGTTCTCGCTGCCCTCGGCGCTGAAAATGCCGGCCGCCACGGCGGCCAGGCCTGTCGGATCGATCACCCCGATCATGTATTCGGAAACCCCCAGGCCGAGCAGCGCGCGGTACAGGGCGATGTCGTTGCTGCTGCCCAGGATGACCACGCGGGTCTGCGGCGCCACCGCCCCGGCCAAGGCGTCCAGCGCCTGCATCAGGTGATCGGGGCTCAGATGGCTTTCCAGAATCAGCAGGTCGGGGCTGCCGCTCATGGCGAGGTGCCGGGCCGCCGCTTCCAGGCCGCCGTCCTGAACCGTGACGGTGCAGCGGCGCAGGCGATGGTCGGTCGCCATGACGCGCACCGCATTGGCGCGTTCGTCGGTTTCCGTGAAGGCGACGATGGAGATGCGCATGGTCGTCCTCCCTCCCTAGCGCTCGACCTGAATGGTCGTCTGTTCGGTGGCTGGCGGCGGCGCGCCGATGCTTTCGCCGGAACGATACCGGCCCATGGTATCGACCATGCGCGGCGTGTCGGGAGCCCCGGTGACCGGGGCGCCCAGCAACTCGCCGGGGTCGCTCAGCATCATTCCGATGTTGCGCTGGGTGGCGCAGCCGAAGTCGGTGTGCGGCAGGTTGTCCGGGTTGTGACCGGCGGTGCCGCGCCAGTCCCCGCACTCCGGCACGACCGCCACATAGGCCTTGAAGAACACCTCGACGCTGGAGTCCCCAACGTCTTCGGCCGACACCGCGCGCCCGACCGAGGCCGGAATAAGGCGCTCCTTCAGCCACCCGGCCATGCGCTGCCCGGCGTCCGTCGCCCGGTTGTCGGCGGCCGATGGCAGGACAATGGTCATCGGACCCCGGCCGCGCCGATAGTATTCTTCGACGAACTGGGCCGGCAGCGGCTGGGCGGTGGTGGCGCGGGACAGCGGCACGGTCACCCGGAAGGTTTCCAATTGCGGCCGGATGACGTGGGTCTGGGCCGGCTCCGGCGCCGTCGAGGGGGGCGCACAGGCGGCCAGGACGATAACGATGGAGGCCGCCCCGAAGGTCGATAAGACCTGCTTGGTGATGATCCGCATGGTCCTTACTCCATGATGTAGCCCATGGGGCCGGCAATGGTCAGTGCCTCGCCGCGCACCGCACCGCCGTAACGGGCGTGCAGACGGCCAAGCAGATAGATGTCGAGGTCGCTGGACGGCACGAAGCCATCGGTCGGCAGGGCCAGGCCCTTGGCGAACTCGATCGGGCGGACGCGGAATGCCTGGACCACCACGACCAGTTCGGTGCGCTGGCTGCGGAATTCGTGACTGCGGAACAGGGCGCCGATGATGGGCAGGTCCATCAGGCCCGGCACGCCGGAAAACGAGTTGATCTCGTCGTTCTGCAACATACCGGCAATCATCAGGCTGCCGCCCGACGGCAGGGTGACAGTGCTGTCAGCCCGGCGCACGGACAGGCCCTTGATCGCCACTTCGCGCCCGGTGCCCCGAATGACGAACGGCAAAGCGTTCTCGTCGGACACCCGGCTGACCTCGGTCGCGATGCGCAGGGACAACTGGTTGTTGGCCAGCACCACCGGGGTAAAGCTCAGAGACACACCGAACTCACGGAAGGTCACGCGGACGTTGCCCTCGTCGTCCACATCGGACGGCACCGGCAGCAGACCGCCGGCCAGGAAGTTCGCGGTTTCGCCGGAAATCGCGGTCAGGTTCGGTTCGGCCAGAACCTTGATGAGGCCCTGACGCTCCAGCACGTCAAAGGCCATGTTATCGACCCCGACGGCGTTCATGGCGCCGGTCATGGCGCGCACGAACGGCTCGCCAGCCGGGAACGGCAGGTTTGTAATCACGTCGCTGCTGAGGATGTTGGCTGACAAGGCCTTCAGGGTGGTGCGCTGGACCTCGGCCACCTTGACCTGAAGCAGAACCTGCTGGTCGCCGATGATGCGCAGAGCGTTGATGACGCGGACATTGCTGCCCGCCTTGCTGCCGCCCTTGTTGGCGATGGCCTGGAAGGCTTCGGCCATCACGGCGGCATCTTCCTGGCGCGCGGCGGCGTCCGGGGCCTTACCACCGGCTTCGGTGGCCTCCAGCCCGCCGGGCATGCTGGTGCCGAGAAACTGCTCAACCACCGCCTGGGCGTCGGCGGCGTCGCGGGCGGAATGGACGGTGCCGCTCATCACCACGCTCTGGCCGACCGCACTTAATTCGATGTTGGCCTCGGGCAGCAAGCGGGCAAGGACGGTCTTGGCCGCCGTCAAGTCGGCCGACACCAGGATCTCGGCATTGAGCACGACATCGCCGTTGCGGCCGATGAAGAACACGTTGGTCGCTCCCGGCCCCCGCCCCAGGATGTAGACCTGACGCGGACCACGCACCAGCACATCCACCACCGCCGGGTTGGCGACGATGACGTCGGTGATCGGCGCGTTGAGCGGCACCGCCATGGTGCGCCCCACGGCCATCTCCAGCGGCGTCGCCGGGCCGACGTTGGCCCGCAGGTTGAGGGCGGCGGGGTTGCCCTCGCGCACCTGGACACCTTCCATTTCCATGCGGTCGAGGACCGGCGCGGCCAGAGCCGCAGACGGGACCAGCGGAGCCAGGGCAAGCAGCCCGGCCAGCAAGGCCCTTTTGAAATGCGCTTTCATTGTCCCATTTCCCCGTTACAGGCCCCCGTTACTGGCCATCGCCATCACTGGCCATCCACGGTCTGCACGCGGCTGACCCCGCCACGGAAGATCGACACCGACCACGTCGGTTTGGCCGCGGGCGCCACGCCGCTGGACTGCGGGGCGGCGCGCGT
>LAEA01000063.1 GCA_000961745.1 Rhodospirillaceae bacterium BRH_c57
GCCGCTCCAGGCGGGCGTTCTCGCGCCGCAGCCGGTTCACCTCGGCGCTGTCGGCTGGCTTGGCCGCCGCGGGCGGACCTCGGCGCACCGGGTCCTTGGGCCGAAGAACGCCCTGCGCCCGCTGCTGCCGCCATGTCACCAGGGACGATGAATACAGGCCCTCGCGGCGCAGGATGGCCCCGGTCTCCCCAGGCTTGGCGCGGTCGAGCTCGTCGAGGACCGCCAGTTTGTAGGCTGCCGTGAAGGTGCGCCGCCGCGCCTTGGCCGACACTTCCGGATCCGCAGGCACCGGTGAAGGCCGCTCTCCATCAACTGCAATCGTAGGCATTTGCTGCGACATCGCTCACATTCCCCTGGACTGTGCTCACTAAACGCCACCCATCAAGGTGTCGCAAGCACGCTGGCACAGAGGGCTCTCCGCCGCGATACCAGTGGGAGTCCGGCACATCGATGTCGGTCAGGGGCATGGTGCCAAGGCCAGCTTCCACGCGGGATGCATTGGCTGCGTCCCAAACGGTCTTCAGTTCGCCGACGTCCTTACCGTCCCAGGACTTGAAGTCCACAAGGATGTTGGCTGGAATACCGAGAGAGCGGGCCTCGCCTGCGTTGATGTTCTCGTCTGCCATTTCATTTCTCCACATTGGATAAGCCTAGGGGCATGCTCGTGCGCTTATTTCAACATGTCAAACTATCTTTATGCCAACAGATAAATTCTTTTATTTCGCGTCCCCTGGCCTTCGCAGGCCCAGAACCCCCTGGTGCCAACGCAGCCTTTACCCTGAGGATGGCGGCCACGCTCTTCCTGCGATGTCGTGAGCAGACACCGCGAACGGCCCCACATGGCGACCGTGAACATCGGACTGGTAGCCGACGCCGGAGCCGTCGCCGAGGGCAAACACCGTCCACCTGATTGCCGCGTTCTTCCCTGCGATGTAGACGAAACCAGTGTCTATGGCGGGCTTCGTGTCGCCGAAGCGGGTTTCCATGTCCAGAAGGGGCAGGTTTCTTATCCTCTCACCGCCAGCCAGTTTCGCTGCGTCGGTTACTGCGTTCGGGGACAGGGCGTGGAGTCCCGTTGAAACGGATGATCCGCCTGTCGCGATGCGGGGGAGGTGGCTTCCCCGCATGAAGGCCACCTCGGCGGAATATACTCCCCCGCCCTCATAGCGGATGGAAGCCCACAACCCTTCGACGTCATGTTCGGAGACCTCCTTGCGGGCCTCCAGCGTCGCGTTGAACAATGCAGCCTCGACAGGCGTGAATTCAATCTTAGTCATCATGTCCGCTCGTTTCATTTTCCAGCACTATCATTGTCCGTATGTGAACACTCACCATGCGACATCCTTCACCTTCCGCTCCGTGACTTTCCCCCTCTCCAACTCCTTTGAAGTCTTCATTTCCTTGGCTTTGGCGAAAGGGTCGCGTTTTCTGCCCTCCTCGCCCGCTTCATCCTTGCCCGCTTCATCGACGGACTTCCTCACTGCGGCGATCCTGGCCTTCAGATCGTCGGGGAGCTGGCGACGGTAGCGGTGGGCGAGGGAGAGGCCGAGCACTGCCTGTTTGGGGGTCAGGCCATCGGACAATGCCAGCGTCCGTCCGATGGCGGAGTCCACCTTGGAAAAGCCGCGTCCGTCCTCGGCCCTTGCTCCGTCGCACGTACCGGCGATCTCCAGCAGGGCGGCGTGGATGTCGTCGATGTCGGAGGGCGTCAGGGCCTTCGATTTGCCGGGAAGCTCCCGCTCGATGACCTCGGCGGTAGCTGCGACCTTGTAATCGGGCACCTCGAAGCCTTTTGACACCTCTGCGACCTCGGTCTCCTGCCGCGATAGGGCGGCTTCGGCCTTCTCTTCGGCTTCCGGGTCTTCCCTGTCGAGGACCCGGTCGATGACATCCTGCTTGGCGACCAGCTTCTTCGCCATGCCGGCGTCCATGGATCCGTCGAGGACGACATGGAGCACCAGCACGTTGGATTCCTGCCCGATGCGGTGGCAACGGTCTTCGGCCTGGCTCATCGAGGCCGGCACCCAGTCAAGCTCGGCAAAAACCACCGTGGATGCACGGGTCAGGGTGAGGCCGACGCCCATCGCTTGGATGTTGCCGACCATGACGCGGAACTTGCCCGCCTGGAAGGCGTCCACGAGATCTTGCCTGTCCTGCATCGGGGTGTCGCCCGTGATGACCCCGACGTCGCCCGCGAACGCTTCGGATATCTTGGCGATCACATCCCTGTGGTGGCCAAAGACGACGACCGCCGCTTCCTCCTCCAGCACGGAGTTGATCTGCTCGATGACGGCGGGAACCTTTGCCAGGGCCACCTCGTGGCGGGCCTTGGCCATCTCGCCGATGGAGGCTGCAACCCCAACCTTCATGGCCTCGACGGCTTTCTTGTAGGCATCCCTGCCTTCGGCCTTCGCGAGCTCGGCCTTGGCCTTGAGATCGGCTATCGTCTTTTCGGCGTTCTCCCTGGCCTTCACCTCGTTCTTGAGGGCGGCTTTCGCTTCCGGGTCGTCGGCGGACACTTCAACGATCTGCCGGACCTTCGGCGGGAGTTCCTTGAGGACATCCTCCTTCAGGCGGCGGACCATGAAGCTCGACCGCAGTCCGAACTGGAGCTCGTCGAGGTTGGACGAGCCGTCGCATTCAAGGCCGAAGCGTCCCTGCTGCCCGCCACAGAACCGTCCCGCGAAGGAGTCCTGCGGGCGGGAGGGATTCCAAAAGGCGGTGAACGCCTTGGTGATATCTTGCCCATCCGGAGCCTTCACGGCGGCGGTCTTGGACATGCAGGTTTTGACGAGGGGGAAAAGTTCTTTCGGCCTGTTGGTGAGCGGGGTGCCCGACATCAGGAGCCGTCGCTTCGACGGCAGGCCGACCTTGGGGTCGCGGTAGGCAAAATCGCCGAGGACGACCTGCGTCCTCTTGGCCTTCACGTTCTTCAGGTAGTGGGCTTCGTCGCAGGCGAGCAGTGCCCACTCCTCACCCCGCAGCTTTTCGACGATGCCCTTTTTGTGGACGATGTCGTAGTTCACAACAATGACGTCGGCGTCGGGCTGTTGTTTTGTATCCCATATCGCCACCGACCGCCCGCGGGTGTCCCACTTCTCGATCTCGCGCTTGAGGTTCAGCTTCAGGAAGGCGGGGCAGGTGACCAGTATCCTGCCCTCGGAGGGGTCGATCTCGTTGATGATGCCGGCGAGCTGGACCGACTTGCCGAGCCCCATCGCGTCGCCGAGGATCACGCCCGGCCACCCTTCGGCGTAGCGGTCGAGTGCGAATTTGACGCCTGCCTTCTGGAAGGGGAGGTAGCTCTGCCCTAGGGGGGCTGGCGGCTCGTAGTCGACGTCCGCCTGCCGCGAGGCTTCAACCACCGCCTGGGCACGCTCCACCGCTATCCTGGTCGCCTCGGCCTTCTCCTTGGCCGCCTTTTCGGCATCCTCTGCGGCCCTGGCCCCGACCTCGCGGAACATCTGGTCGGCCACGGGCGACAGGGCGATCCCCTTGCTCCTCTCTTGCGCCGCCTGGATGACTGCAGAGAGGGCGTTGGGTTCCTTCGTCCACCAGACCTTGGAGGCCGGATCCCACTTCAGGGACTTGCTGAAGCCCTTGTCGAAGCGGGCGATATCCATCACCACCTTGTCCTCGAACGGGCTCTTTATCTCAAACCGTACATCTCTCCCCATGTCAACACTTATAGCCATGCCATCCTCCCATTTCAGTGTTACCGCCACCTCCGCATAGTCGGTGACTGATTTCATGCCAACAGATATTGGATCGTCGCGCGCTATAGCTTAGATGTCAAACTAAACCTTTGTAGTATCCGTAAGCCAACATCTAACATTCGCATTATCCGCTGTGACTTAGGCTTTGTCCTTGATGGGTGACAAGCCTCCAGGGCCAGGGTATATTCCACCATGGCGGGTGGGCGGCTCCTGAATCTCTATTTTCATAATGCGGGCTATAATCCACCCTATGCGAAAACTTTATTACGATCTTCCTATACCCCGGTCACGCCAAGATCCGAATCTGCGCAGGGTCGATGACTCTGAAATTATCGGAGACATGATCGCATAGATCGCGCCAGTTTTTGGGAACGGTTTGGCGGAGGAAGCCGAGGATGGCGTTGGCGAAATCGCGATAGTGCCGATAGCACCGATTGTGGGTGATTTCGCGGTGCATGAGGCCCCAGAGCCGCTCGATGGGGTTCAAGTGAGGGCAGTAGGCAGGGATGAAGTGCAGGACGACCCTGCGGCCGGGCTGTTCCAGCCATTCCCTGACGGCCTTTGCATGGTGGTAACGGGCGTTGTCCAGATAGACGTGGATGCGCCGCTTGTCGGGGTGCATGTTTTCAATGGCCGAGAGCAGGGCGATGGTACTGATCGCATCGACGGTGAGGACATCGATCATGCGCGTTTCGCCGGTTTCCAGGTCAATGGCGCCGTGGATGTTGAGGCGGTCCCGTCCGCTGCTCTGATCGACGCCGACCCGTCCGCCTCTGGGCATCCAGCAGCCGATGGGATGCGCGCCGTGCGTGGGGTGGACGGCATCGACGAACACCGTCGCCTCGTCCGCCGCCAAGCCATTCTGCTGGCTCTCGTACTGGTCGATGAAATCGTTCTGTTTGACCACATTCGCCTTGGCCGGCACGGCCTCGGGCTTGCGGTGTTCGAACCCCAGGCGGTGCAGCAGTTTGATGATGCCCGAGCGGCTGTCGAACCGGATGTCCATTTCGTCAGCCATCCACTGCGCCACCGCGCAAGTGCTGCGGGGCAGCGTTTCCGTTACCCAGGCCGCCAGGGCCGCCTCCTGCGCCGCAGACATCCGCCGCATGCCGCCCTTATGCTGGAATTCTTTCAGCCCCTCGACCCCGCTGGTGCGGAACTCCGCGTACCACTCCCGGATCGTGCTGTCGTCCATCAGAAGCGCCTGGGCGACCCGGCCAAAGCTCCAACCCTCGTGAAGCAGAACCATCGCATTCGCTCGACGTGCAACGCGATGCTCCAGCTTGTTGCTCTTCGCCAGAGCCGTCAGCAGCGTCAATTCCTCGGAGGTCAGAAAACCAGCGGACATCATGTCAGCATCTGAATCCTTTGCGCACCCAACATCAAGCGGGTTCCTCGGATTGTCACGGAGTCAGGGTATACATCACTTCCAGAAAGGCTGGCAGTATGAATAAAGTTCTCAATCTCGTCGTTGCTGGCGGTGCCCTCTGCGTCGCCCTCGTCGCCAGCGCCGCCGCCAGCGCCGCCGACTTCTACAAGGCTGAGATCGCCGGCCTGCGTCTCGGCATGTCGTCCGAAGAAGTCATCAGCACCTTCGAGGCCAATGGCTGGGGCAAGCCTGGCATCTACAAGGCGCCGGTCGCGGACGGTTCGGGTGAGTACATCACCATGATCTGGGGACAGCGCAACGTGGGCGACTTTTCTTCCGTGAACGTCGATTTTAGCAAAAAGCCGCCGCATCATGCGGCGTCGATCAAGATCGCCGCTAAGCACCCCGTGCTCTCCGAATCCGAAGACCCGTTCATCCATGCCGTCATCGAAAAGTTCGGCAAACCCGACAAGCGGGTTGGTGACAGCCGCGCCTGGACCAATGATACCGAGGCCAAGATGTGGTTCACGAATGGTGAGGCGTCCGTTCCCCGCATGCTCATGCTGGTCGATGGCGCCGACAGGGGCTATCAGTGGGAGCAGACGATCATCGAGGAAAAGGCCAAGGCCGCAAAGCCAAAGCTTTGATTCTTCCACCTCGCTTTTCAGCGAGGCTTCTTTCTTGTTCATTCTGCGGCGGCTCGCCCCCTGCCCCGTAGCCGAGCGTCTTAGCTAATGCCCCACTGACTCGCGGCCAAACCGGTGCCGCCATCCTGACCAGCAGTGGGCCGAACGGTAAGCGCACGCGCCGTGGCTCATGGCTAGCTCCCTTGGCTGCTTGCCCTTTGGGTTGCTGGAAAGACTTGCCCGGAACTTCTGCGTTGGCCCGCACGGTTTTGGTGATCAAGTTTGATCACCAAGACTCGGCAGCCGCCTGAGAAAACGCCTTCTTGATGGTCTCGCCCTTGGGTAGCATGGTGTTGCGAAGCGAAGATAGGAGGAGCGAGTGGGACAGGCGAAACGGCGGACAGCGATGCATGCGGCCCGTCTGCGTGAGCTGGAGGGTGTCTTCGCCGACATCGGGGTCGCCGATCTGGTGCCTGGCTTCTATGACGACCCTGCCTTCGTGAAAGCCGAGAGGGCGGATCAGAGGCTGCTAGAAGCCTATGCGGTGTACGTCAGGCTGCGTCAACTCACGCCAGAATACGAGGAGACGGCACGACGCCTTGTCCACGATGTCTCCGAGCGGGTCTGCCGCTGGGTCGAGGAGCAAGGGGACGGACGCGGCAGGTGCCTGGATGCCGCCAACCTCTTGTCGCGGTCTCTGGACCGGCTCGGAATCTGGAACTACATGATCAAGGGCAGCTTCAACATCAGGGCCAAGGCCCGCCCCGACCTCGGACCCCGCTACTTCTGGACATACGACGAACTGGAGCCTGGTGCGACGGCCACGGGGCACGTCTGGATCGCCGCACCTCCGTTCGTGATCGTGGATCCGTCACTTTCGGGGCAGGGGTGGGAAGCCGAATTCCGCCCGCACGTCCCCCGCCTGATCGTCGAGGATTCCCCCCGCAGGGCGAGGATGGAGGCCGACGACATGGTGGCCCACGAGATGGGAAGGCCGACGACACGGGAGCTTTTCGAACAGGCTCCAGGGCTGAAGGCGTTCTCGGAGACGTTCCCCGGTTCGATCGTCGAGACGGACGAGGTCGTTGCCCGCTACCTCCCCGCCGGCATAACGGCATCGGACTGCCCGCTTGAGGACGCGTGCGGAGGTGAGGGCGGAAGGTTCTGGAAACGACTTCAAGACGAACTGTGAGATAACATAAAGCCCCCATGCCAACATGACATGGGGGCTTTATGCCTATATCGCGTCAGCTCAGAACGTGTCTTTCACGCCCATGGCCTTCTTCGGCTCCTTCTTGGCTTCCCCCTTGGCATCGTTAAATTAAGGTTTGGCTCTGTTCGTGAAACGTATTGAGAGAGCAAGAGAATCGGATTTTGCGCGGTAGCGCTGGCATTAATGCGTCCTGTGGGTAGAGCCGTTTTGTGAAAAAAATCGTCGTGCGCGGGCTTGACCCGCGTACCCCCTGGGTAGGGCTGGGCGGGGTGTTGGGGCCTGTGCGTGGATGGCCGGGTCAAGCCCGGCCATGACGGAGTTTTGTGTGTGAAGGCTCTGTTCGCGGGCCTGATCGCGTGGATTCACAGGCCCGTCGTCCGGCGTCAACACGGTCTGCGAATAGAGCCTAAGGTTTACAGTGATAGGCCTTTGCCGACTGCCGCCGCGTCTAGGGAATTCTCCTCCACGTGCCTGTTCTTGACGCTGGCCAGCATGTCGCCGCAGCTTCTTTTCGGTTCATCGTTGTCCCCATCCTTCAGCGACCTGTCGCCGATGCGGTAGCCGGGGGTCTCGATGCAGAAGCCGTCGAAGTCGCGGTTATCTGCTGGGTCGGTCTCGATGCTGCGGAACCCATCTCGCCGGTTTTTCGTGATCACTTCGTTGCAGGGGGGCTCGTCCTTTGCGATGCCATGTCAACACCGTCAGTTGCTGACGATGCTCCAGACCGAGGCAGTGCCATCCTTTGACATCACGTCCTCCTCCAGGGTTGACTTGACGCGCTTGCCACCGCCCTCGATCACGAAGGCACGGGCCTTGGAAAATCCCGTGAAGCAGACGTAGGCGTTGCCTGAGGCCCCGCCGCCGTGCCAAGCAGCTCCGTAGCCACCGCTGCCTGTGCCGGGGCAGCTCCTGACCTTGACGGTGCCTGGATACGCCTTCTCATCGTTGTAAGCCGACAGCGCATTGTCTAGGGCGGCGTGTGCTGCCTCCGCGGCCTCGGCGTTCAGCCCGATGCCCTGCAGGGAGGCTGCGGCCTCGTAGACGGTGTGGGGGTAATCCGAAACGATCGGGCGGCCATTACCGTCCATGAAGCGGGCCTTTTCGGCCAGGCTTCCGCCGAACCCTTTTCCGTCGCTCACGCAAGCCGACAGCGAGCCCGCGAGGGCGGTGGCGGCGATGATGGCGAATATCCTGTTTTTCATTTTGGTTCTCCGTTCCATGGTTGATGCTTATTTACCGAGCCTGGCTTCCTCGCAGCGGCTCTCCCTCAGGCAATCGGCGACGCCGTAGGCAAAGCACCGAGGCAGACCATCACGGCTATGAAGCTCCACACCCCCCACTCTGAAATGAACCCGGCGGAACCGATCGAAGGATGGGACAACACCGAGTTGATGGTTGCGGGGTAGGCGATTCCTCCTAACATCGTTTGTTTCTCCTCATTCATAAACAAGCCTTGACGTGTCCGTGTGCCAATACTAACGACGTTTGCGTGGCGGGAACCCGATCCCGTCCTTGGTCTCCAACACATCATAGCCTTGCGGGTTCATCAGTGAAGCCAAGGACGACACCGCCTCCTCGCGGGCGGCTTCGGCGAACCGCAGGACGGCCTCCGAGAACGCTTTTGGAGCGTCCTCCGTGCCGAGCCTATAGGCGGGTGCCAGGATGCGGGTCACCCCGACCTGGAGGATCCGCACCAGGGGGAGCGGATGGATGCCTTGGCGACCGCCGGCGATGCTCGCGTCGATCGCCGACGCGATGTCGGTGATGTCCCCGACTGGATAGCCGAGGTATTCAAGGCCGGCGGCCTGGGCCTCGCGCATTTCCATTGCGGCGTCCCACAAGTTCGCATCGTCCACGCCCCCGTCGATCAGAAGGCGGGCCGCCCTGTGTGCCCGTATCGTGCATCCTTCAATGGCCCCCAAGAGACCCGTTCTGCCTTCCTTGTACATTCCATGGCTCCCCTGAAAGGACGTTGGTTGCTCAAACCTCGATTTGCCTGAGGTCCTTTTCGACCCACTTGCCGTCGATCAGGCAGGTGCCGAACTTCTGCTCCTTGGTCTCGCCCCCGGCGCTGACGGTCTGAAGAACGACGCGGCAGAACGGTTTGGCCTCCTTGGCGGCGGTTGCCTTCAAGGCCTGGGCCACCGCCCCTGGCTTCTTGATCGGTGTCGGGGCCGGTTTGGCCGCGGCGGGCTTGAACGTGGCCGGGCGGTTGACCTCCTGGAGAACCTTGGCCTCGACCTTCACGCCGGTCTCGGGGTTGGTCCAGGTGACGGTCTCTCCAACTTCACGAGAGGTGACGGCCTCTTCGGTCTTCTCGGCCAGAGCCAAGCGGTCGGCCTCGTCGAGCTCGGAGCCGATCCAGTTGCCGATCATGCCGCCGACGAACACTCCGACGCCCGTTGCGATCAGACGGCCCGTGCCGCCGCCGAACATCTGGCCGATGACGCCGCCGACACCCGCTCCTATGGCGGTGCCGGCGGTCTCCTTGGCACCCATGCCCCCCAACCCACCGTTCGTCGAGCAGGCAGACAGCGCCACGCTGGCAATGACGACCACTGAGACATCCTTCAGGAATCTCTTCTTCATGCCTTCTCTCCTCATTCGTTGCCCTATTAATAGAGTGATTCACTATCATATCCGTATGTCAACATCTACTAAACGAGATGGGTGCATCATTTCATCTTCATGCCGCCATCTACGTCCATGTCCGCTAGGCGGCGTGCGAACCTGCCAACTAACTTCCGGTTGACGGCCACGCCTGCGGCGATGAAAAGGCCGCCGACGATGATCTCGCCGACCGCCCCGAACAGAACGGCGGCCACCATGCCGATGCCGATGCCGCCAAGGACGCTCCCGAGATTCTCCTTGCTGAAGCCGAGCATGTTTTTGGCGGTCTCGACCCCGTTTGTGGCTACCGCCTTTACCTTGCCTATGTCTGCCTTGTGGTCTGCGTCGCTCATTCTCTTTCTCCCTGGTGGTTACACGTATTTCAGAGGGGACATTTCATTCATGGTCCTGCCGACATCGGTGAACTCGAACCTCAGGCCTCCACTCGATCTCTTCACTCTGAGGGTGCCGCGCGTCGCCCATCGGAGGGCGAGGTCGGAACAGTCAAGGGCCTCGTCGCCAAAGCCCGCGAGGGCTTCGAAGTCGACGGCATCACCTCGGATGCCATCCTCGACGGCAAGGGAGAAGCTAAGGGCCGTCCGGATGGCGAAATCCGTCGCCCTGTAGAGGTTTGGGGGGCAGGTCTTGGGGTCGAGGCCCTCGACGGCTTCCATCACTGAATCCAGGTGGACGCCGATGGGCTTGACCCCCATCAGGACACAGAGATCATGGCTGACCATGATGATTTCCTCGGCTATCCCGAGGAAGCAATCCATCCAGCGCTCTCTATCCATATCGTGAGCCTGCGAGGCGTGCGAGGCGGAGGAGCAGACCGAGGCCAGCCTCTTCACAAGTGGTTCAGCCTCTCGGGCGAGTTCAAAAGCATTTTTTGTCATCTCTCCATTCTCTCCATACAAGAATTGACATGTAGACACGTTAATGCGCGACCAGGAAAAGGTCAACCCGCACTATCGTATTTAAGGTGATTTCATGCCAACACCTATTGACTTATGCGTTGGGCTGATACATTATAGCAAGGTTCGCTTCTTCCAGCGGGTCTGAAGCGGACACAAAAAAGCCCTGGAGCGGCTACCAACCAAAACTCCAGGGCAAAATCAACAACGGAGACCACCATGGCACAGAATATCACGAAACGCAAGCCGAATCTGTCCGCATTCAATCACAAAAAAGACTCACCGACAGAGAGCGGCTTCCAGCCCCCGGTCAGGCCTCGTTTGACCCATTCCGAAATCTGTGACCGGTATCCGGAGATTGAGCCGAAGGCACCGGAAGTCCCTGAGGGCTGCGAGTTCTACACGATGATCGGCGAGACCACCCGGCTTCCGCCGGCTTTTGTCCGCACGGGCGAGAAGGGTGCCCGCCTGATGCCGAAGGGCAAGGGCAGTGATGCCGTAGGGAAGCTGGAGGAGGGCATTGACGGCTGGCTGGTCGGGATAGCGGCCCGCGAGGCCGAGTGGGAAGAGACGGGGGAACGCCCCCGTCCGGTGCTGACGGTGATGGATTCCGACGTCGGCATGGGCAAGAGCTATACCGCCGCCTTGAAGATCGCCGCCACCGTCCGTTCGATCCCCGAGTGCTACACGGAAAGGAAGAAGGGCAAGGGCGGCTCCGCTCAGGAGATAAAGGGACATGCTCGCGTGCCATTCGTGGTGACCACGCCCTCGCATGCCCTGTCCCACCAGTTTGCCGACGACATCAGCAAGAGCCATCCGGAGGTCGATCTCGGTTATTACGAGGGGAAGATGAGGGCCGGATGCCTGCGCCCCGCCGACCTCGGCGACCTCGCCCAGGCGGGAATCTCCTCCCACAATCTCTGCGAAGCGTGGAGCGACGAGGAGGACGACAGCGGCGGTAAGGTCAAGGTCCTCAACAGGTGCCAGCACTATTTCCAATGCCCGGTACAGAAGATGCGGGCGATGTTCAACCGCGACCCGTTCGGACGCGGCATCTGGAAGGACGGCTACCTGCACCACGACCTGGCCGACAAGTTCGAGGGGGGCATATCCGAATACCCCGACATTTTGTTCACCGTCCACGCGATGGCTTCGATTCAGGCCCATCCCGACCTCGTGAAGAGGCCGAGGGCCGTCGTCGTCGACGAGAGCGTGACCGCCAACCTTCTGAATGAGGGGGTGTTCCCGCTATCGACGCTGTCTTCGCCCTCGCGAGAGACCGTTCGGCTGACCAAGGCCGAGCGTGCGAAAGGGCTGTCTCCAGAAGGATTGATGGCCGACTACGCCGCCCTCGCCAAACTGGCCGCCGCCGCCCTGATGAAGGCGAATGCCCGCAAGGACGTGTGTGCCGTCGAGAGCCTCGTCGATGAGTGGATGCTGGGCTGCGCCCGCGTCGAGTGCCGCCGCCGCAACCGGTTCGACACGGACGCTCCAAAGCTGGCTGCGGACAAGCTGTTCCGCAAGACAGCACTTGAAACCCTGAAGGACGCCCTCAAGCTTGCCAAACGTATCGCGTGGCAGGCGGCGACATCGGAAGCGAAGTACGGCCCGGACTCGACGTCGGAAGAGATCAAGGAACTCTGCTCGCAGCCGAAATCCAAGGAAGCCGTCCTTGAATGGCGTTTCTGGAAGATCATTGAGGAACGCATCGAGCTCGTCTACGAGTCAGAGGATTGGCCCGCCCGTGCCAAGGAAGTCCGCATCGCCCTGAGTGATGACAAGGTCGAGGTCTCCTGGAGGGGAGAGTTCACCTGGCAGCACGCCGACATCCTGATGCTCGACGCCTCGGTGTCGCTCGACCTGCTCGCCTGCTGCTTTCCGCACCACGACATCGAGTATGTGGACGCCACCCTTTACGGGGTCGGCGAGGAGATGCCCCAGTTCGTGCATGCCCATCCCGGAATGTCGATGTCGAACACTTCTCTGGTGCCGCCGGCCTCTGCCTCGACCGAGGCATTCGATAAGGCTGCCCGTGCGGTCTTCACACTCAAGAATTGCATCGATTCCCTTGTGCTGATGCACCCCTACGGGCAGGTTCTGATAGCGTCGTCGAAGAAGGTCGAGGAGAACGTTCTCAATAACTACACCCTGGCCGCAAACTCCTCCACAGCCCTCCGCGACCTCGGGCTGTACACTCCCGCTACGTGGCAAGAGCGGCGGCTTGAAATTGAGCACTACGGAAATCTCAGGGGCAAGAACAACTACAAGTTTGCCGAAGCGGTCATTCTCGTCGGCAAGATGGAGCCGCCCGAGGACTCGATCCGCCGCCTCGCCAGGGCTGCGTACTATGATCAGCCAGAGCAGGCCGACGATGAGCGGGCACCCGCCGACGGTGACTGGAGCAACCCGAAGTGTGCCGAAAAGATCCGTCTGCGGATGCGGGACGGCACTTTCATGGAAACCGTGCAGTGGACCTACCGCAACAAGTACGAGCGGGCGATCCACAAAAGCCTGCGCGAGGAGGAGCTGATTCAGGCGGCCGGGCGTGCCCGAGCGGCACAGCGTGACCCTCTCGACACCTCGACGTGGCCACACATCCACATCATCGGCAACGTCTTCCCGGACAAGTTCGTCTACGACACATTCGTCCACGTCAACGACCTCTCCCGCGGGGCGGCCCTGTTCGATGCCGCATGCGCCAATGGTGGCGTGCTGTGGCCAGAAGCCGTCATCGACACCGGGCTGGCGGTCTGTGCCGGCGGCGATGCCGACCGCCGACGCAAGACAGGCTCCGACTGGCTGACTCGCAGGGGCTTCACAAAGGACACCGTCCCGCCGGGATGGGCCAAAGTCGATGTCCGGACCAACTGCGGCCGGCCGACAGGATGCTTTGTGTGGCTTCCCTCGCTGACGGATGGCGAAACCCCTGAGTCCAAGGCCGAAGCATCCATGCGGAAGGCAGGCAAGGACATCCTGTCGGTTCGCCTCATCCTGTCGACGCCCGTGCCCGAGAGGGTCGTCGCCGACATGTCTGCAACCCGCCTTTCCGTGGAGGAGCGGGACGCAGCGAGACTGGCGGCCATGGATGAGGCCCGCGATATTGTCCGCAGGGAACAAGGCGGCATAGAGGATATCGGCGAGAGCGGCTTCAACGCCTTGTGCCGCTTCGCTATTGAGCGGGTGATGCTTTGCAGGAAAGTTGGACTCCCCGAGATCTCGGCGGGCGAAATCCCAACCCCACCCGATCCTGAAGATGTGGAATCGCAGATCCCCTTCTAAGCTACGAACGGAAGTGGAAGATCAAAAAACCGGAGGCGGAAACGCCTTCGGCTAAACCGCATGGGAATGGATGTCCACAAAATGATGGCAAGTGCTCCTTCTGTTCACAAAAAGGGTTCTCGGGAGGCCTTGACATCCTCCGAGCTCCCTTCGGGAGCCAAGCGGGAGCCTTTGCGGGGACATCGGGAAGGCCTGGGGGCCGTCTCGGGACGGGGGACACCCCCCTGGAGAAGCCTTTGTCTGTGCGGGGTATATAGATTTCTAATAGGGACTCTGGACAAACCGGCGGAGCCAGGATGGCGGGAAGCAGAAGAGCCAGGCAGCGGAACCTGGGTCAGGTCTTCGCTGCCTATATTCAAGAACGGTGGGTTGAGACCTTGAGGGCGGGGGATGGGAAGGCGGTGCTGTGCGGGGGATCTGCCGATGCGGAAGGAATACGGAAGCCCCGGCATTGCCTGTACATGTTGACATACGGACTTCTCAGTGATTGTATTGAAAAATATTCTTCACATCGGCGGGGAGGTCTTTATGAGCGAGCGTAACGGAGAGAAGCGGGGAGGGGGTAAGGCCCGCCTTCTGGTCGGAACGGCGGTCGGAGCCCTCATCGTCGGGGTTGCCGGTTACGCCGCCCTGACAAAACACGCAGACTGGATAATCCAGACTCTTGAGGGTGCCGGAGCGCCGAAGGCGATAACCGACATCGTCGGTTCCATCGCGGGCCGTGGCGAGATCTCCCCCGCGACCGCTTCCAAGCAGGACGGGGCAGGCTCCCCGCCCACCGTAAATGAAGGGGATCTCGCACCCACCACGTCGGCGGCCGCGGAAGTTTCGTCCGCCGATGTGGTGGTTTCGCAGGAAGAACCTGTCTCAGACGTTTCTGGAAAAACGGGACAAGAGGCTTCCGACACTGTTTCCGTCTTCGACCGTTTCGAACAAGCATCCGAGAGCGTCGAGGATGCGGGTCCTCCTCCCGCGAGCCATGCAGGCGAGACGATCGACGATGGCAAGGTCTATGGCGTCGGGGATGTCGATGCCATGACCAATCGCGTTCGCGATCAGGCTCAAGAGAGCCAGGCTGCAAAGCGGGCCGACCCTGATGCATTGCCATGGGAAGGCTACAATGTAAGCAAGCCGAAGAGTGTCGAGGAAGTCGCCCGCGAGAGGGCCGAGGCACAGAACGCTCAGGCCGACACATGGATCGGGTCAGAGCCAG
This sequence comes from Rhodospirillaceae bacterium BRH_c57, assembly GCA_000961745.1. Lineage (GTDB taxonomy): Bacteria > Pseudomonadota > Alphaproteobacteria > Rhodospirillales > Rhodospirillaceae > Cauispirillum. The sequence goes on from LAEA01000063.1 coordinate 14,941, forward strand.
TGGACGCCATACCGACCGAGGGCGGGGCGGGCCTGACATACGATGAGCTTGTCTCCGGACGGAGCTTATCAAAATGGATGAACGGAGCCCTGTGGGAAGCCGACATGGGCGGCGTCGAGGTCGCCCGCAGGAAACTGCCCGCCGCCTCGGCATTCGAGGTGGAGGACACCCGCGTCGTGCGGTTCCTGCCGCCACGCTCCGTGCCTGACATCAACGTTTCCCAACCCGAGACGGGCATGAACGTCGTGCGCGGCGCCATCGCCCTGCCGAAGGCTGGTAAGTACCGCTTTGATCTTCACCTCAAGATCGGCGACCGCGACTTTGGGGCACGCGGCGAACCACGCTGCAACGTTCGCCTCGATGTCGGCGATGCCACCGTGTTCGATGCTGCATTCATGAAAGCGGGTGTCGGCAACTCCGCCGTTCGCGAAGGCATCGGCTTCGAGGTTCCAGATGGCAAGGAAGGGCTGCACGAGTATATTCTGGAATATTCCTGCTACGGCTACCTCAAGGCAGACGGTGAAGGCTTTTCGGCAATGGCTGGCGCGACCGGATCGGTGCCGCTTGACATCGCCGACGGCACAACCGTCTTCACCAACCGCGACTTCGACAAGATGGCGGAATACTGGTCTCAGGCCTATCAGGCAGGCACAGAGCAGCCCGTCGAGATTGGCCTGCGTCTTCTTGAGCCCGGGAAGGATATGCCGAGGCCGCTGGGTGACGGCGACCTTTACATCTTCTCCGACATCAAGGCTGAGTTCCTCTCCCCTCTGAAGGTCGAACTGGAGCCTGGCGTCTACGGCGAGAGCTACCACGGCCCTGTCACCGACGAAAAATGGGACATCCGCGGCAACCCTGACCTGACGGGATACCAGGCATCCGTGCAGGACTCCCTCGCCCCCGGCAAGCTGCCCTTCTTCGACAGGAGCGGCATCATGGGTGTCAGGGTCTACCGAGGCGTCATGGCGGTCCGCGAGAGCGGCAAGCATGCCATTGCCATCTCACTTGAGTCCGGTGGAGAGCCCCACGAGACCAGTGGCGACCTGTTCTACGGCACCCGCAGGTGCGTCACCGCCCTCAGGATGGACAGGGGGTGGGGCATGAGCTTCCCGTCGCCGACCGACCAAGACGGCAACCCCTACCTCGCCCCGTGGCACGAGGGCATGGCGGGCCGCGAGATCGAGCCGCTGGAGATCGAGCTGGAGAAGGGCCTGCACAAGTTCGCTTTGTACGTCGGCTGCCGCCCAGGAATGGACGGCCTTGAAGCGGCGAGGGGCATGGTTCGCGTAGATGCGGACTGGAGGGTCTCCAAGGACGAGCCCCAGCTCTACGCCAGCCTTTGGATGAAGCACGACAACGAACCCGCACTACGGATGCTCGGTGAGGGCGACCTGTTCAAGGACCGCGACTACAGCCTGCCGATCCCCAAGGTCGACTTCGGCCAGTCTGCGGGCAAGGGTGCTGAAATGGGTATCCTGTCTTTCGATGACTTCGACGACGCACCGGCACCGGGCAGAGGCGTCGATGGCAGACCTTCGGACCTCGGCGGAGCCCCGGACGGACTGGACTTCGGTGACGGGACTAGGCCGGGGAGCATCGATCGCGAGAGCCTGGACGGTCTCGACTTCGGAAGCACACCCATTGCGGATACCCTAGACGGGCTGTCCTTTGAGTAGGCGGTCCAGGACTGCGAACGGCGAAGCAACAACACCTACTGCAGTCACGCAGTAGGTGTTGACATATGGACTGAAGGGTGGCTTTCTGATTCGATAGCCCTTGAGAGGAGAGTGAGATGGCAAATAATGATGGGCCTCAGGGCCTCGATGCCCTGACCGACAACGATGACGAGGAGTTTGTCCCTGACATTCCAGCTCTTGAGTCCGACGAACCGGGCGATGAGGACGACATCGAAGACGAAGAAGGCGGGAAGGGGAAGATCGCTCTCTTCGGAATCATTGCCGCCGCCGCCGCTATCGGAGCGGGCGGGTGGTTCGTCATGTCCGGCGGCGAACCGAACCTGACTCCGACCCAGGTGGTCGAGGGGGAACCAGTCGCCGAGACCGCACGGGAAGGTGCTCCTACCCGCACGACCCCCGACAGCCCCGCAGTTCCGCCTGCGGCTACGGGTGGGGCGACGAACACCAACCTCATGAAGGCCGTCGCGGTCGCCCCCGCCGGCCACACGCAGTGGCAGTGGCAAGCTCAGAACATTGAAAATGGCCAGGCCACTTTTGCTTTCGATAACGCTGCATTCTGGGCGAGACGCGGGACAGTGCCGCTCGTCGTATCGAACGAGTTCAGAATCCATCCCATCGAACTGAGATCATTCTTCAACTTCGATAGAGATTTGATCGGCCCGCGGTTCAACGGCGACGTCCTTGAGCTGACTGGGCTGAAGTATAAGGGAGTTGGCGGAATACTCAGTTCCATCTTCGGTTCAGGGCCGCCGCTGGATCCCAAGACCGCTTACATCAGCCTTCCTACTGGTAGCCGTCCGCCTGTGCAGGGTGACGCCATGTACACCGAGTTCGACGGCATCTCAAAACGCGTGCTTGGGGAACGGGCGGTCGCCGTCGACATGTTCCCGATGAATCGCGAGCACACGGCCTACGCCGTTGCCATTCACATGAATCCGGAACCGGTCGTGCAGACCACTTGCCTAGTTCTCTTCTGCCGCCAGAACATCGCGATCAAGGACGACGATCTGTACTGGGTCGTGGCTGCCTGGGATGGTGCGGACTGGCGGGCCGTCGCCTCGGCCTCAGCCAAGGTGGACATGGGGCCAGGACCGCACTGGGTCGACCGCAAGACGGGTGCTCAGGTTTTCCTCGGCAAGCCCGAAGATCGCCAGATGCTGTTCACGATGGTCGGCTCCGATGCCCTTTTCCGTGAAGAGTTCGCCCGCAGGGACGGCAAGGCATACCTCACCGGTTCCGTCGTCACGGCCCCTGACCGGGCTCCGGCGGGGCAAAATCAGCGGCTCTCGGTGTTCGCAAAAAACCAGCCCGTCCGCAAGGAGATGATCGACGTCATAGCCAGCTCGCGGCAGGCAGGCTTCGTGTTCGGGCAGGACCTCGCCGTCAACTGCGGCGACGGCGACGTGTGCAGGGCTAAGTTCACACTGCTTGATGTTACTTACGCCGACGCTCCACAGGCAGCATGGTCGGGCGAGATGTTCGCTCGCAAGTTTAAGCTGGGAGCGTTCGTTCACGGCTACATGCCCATGGGTACTTGCATGCGGCTCGACATGACGCCGACGAAGTATCTCACGCAGGAGCTGCGGGACAGGGGAGTGCCTGACTTTTGCCGACGGCGTTGAGCAGTCAGCTCCTTAGGATGTGGAAGGCGTTGAGCCTTCGGCGAGAAGAAAAGGCGTTCCTGAGGGGTCGCCTTCTTCGTTTATGCAAAGACTACCATTTGACATGAGTTGACATGTCTACACGTTGACATGCGGATATTTAGGTGAGACGTTTTTCATCAACAGAGACAATGATTTTGGAGGCGAGACATGGCTGGAATCGGAAACGGGATACGGGTTACCCTTCTTGCCGGCACCGCGACCGCTGTCCTCATCGGCCCAGCGTTGGCGGGCGGTGACCGGGTTGATCTCGATACCATTGATGCGGTGGTGGCCGAGATGCAGGGGCAGCTCCCCGAGAACTTCGACATCGACCTCTCCCTTATGGATCTGCGGGCTGTGATCGTCGAGGCGATCAACACGAAGCCCGACGCGGAAGGCTTGCGTTCTGCCACTCGCCGGAGCGAAGGCATGCTCGGTCCCATCCTGGTCGGCGTGCAGGCGGAGCGGGACGGCGATGGCTGCTACCGCGTCGTCTCAAACGTGCTGACGGCCAAGGGCAAGGCTGGCGACGATACAAAACTGTGTCGTTCTGAGGAGAGTGTCGCTGGCGCCGAGGTGCTTACCGCCGACGCTTCAAAGTGGGTTGCCGCCGACAACGAACCCGTCGTGCCGGAGATAGAGACCGCGAAGAAGGATGAGCCGAAGGGGTTCACCCTCGGCTGGGCGACCACTTCCGCCGCCTCGTCCGTGTCGGCACCCGTCAGTGATTCAAGAGACAGGGGGGAGAAGTGCTCGACCGACAGCACGGGCGTTGAGTGGTGCGTCGGGCTTCACGCCGTGGCCGTCATGGACGGGCATGAGATCTCTGAGATTCCCGTGACGCGTGACCGTCCAACCCTAGGCCTTTTCGACCACATGTCAGAGATGCCGAGTGCCGGTGTCCACCTGCCCGCCAGGTGGAAGGCCGAGGCCCGCATACTCTACAAGGGGGCCGGCGAGAAGTCTTCCCGCGTCGAGGTGTTCGCCGAGATCCGCAACAAGGTGAAGGGCTGCGAACTGAAGCTTGAGGGCAGGGGCGAGCCGCCCGCTCCCACCGATGGTTCCCCCGTCAAGATCACGGCGGTTACGGGCGATGCGGTGTCAATTGAATGGTCCTGTCCAACTGAGGATCTGTTCTCCTCCAACGCGGGCGACCTCGCGGCTTTGACCGATGCCGATCCCGAGCTGGTGATCTACGCGACCACGGGTGGCCAGGACCGCTCGGAGTGGCAGGACCTCGGCAACTACTTCGTCTACCGCAACGATGCCATGCCGTCCGGCGACAGAAAGGTGTGGGATGTCCCCGCCAGCGAGCACGTAAGGATGGGCTTCGCCGCGACATGGAACGAAATTCCCCGCGAATGGCTGGCCGCAGCATGGAAAGAAGGCGACAAGCTCGCCCTCAACAACAAGGCCGGATACCAGTGGGCGACGGGGGTCATGGATGGCTCGGCAAACGTGGTGGTCGGCAGCCGCTTTGGTGTCGTCGCATACGAGGGCAACATCCTCAATGATGTCGCTGGCGAGGCTGTGGTCGCGGTGGTCTCCCGCAGGCTTGGGGGCGGGTCTGGCGAGACCCCATGTTCATTCGAATTCGGACTGAAAGACGCCGCCCCCTCGGTTTCCGCCGAGGCATGGTCCCCAAGTGCGGATCACGGAACCGCTGTTCTCGGCGGCATGACCCTGCCCGGAGAAGTCGGCGGTAGTCCGGGCGTGGCTCCCGTCGAAGGCCGCTTCGGCTGTGCGGTTTCAAATCAGGGAGGCAAGCAAGGCGGCCTCGCGGGCAACACCTCCGGTGAGGTGGAACCGGGCGAGAGTGGTGTCGAGCACGAAATATGGATCCGAACCGAAGGTGACAGGGGGTTCCGCAGGGTGTCCGGCGGCAGGGCTCTGCATGCCCAGACAGCACGATGAGCACGATGAGCAGGGGGATTAAGTTATGAAAGCGAAGATGATCGTGAAGTCAGCACTCGGTGCGGCACTGCTTGCAACGGCCTCCATGCCAGCCCTGGCGGTAGGGCTGGACGGGCGTGTTTCGGATGCCTTGGCGACCGAAACAGTCACGGCCCTGAAGAACTCAGGGGCGACGGCAAGGACGGCGGAGAGCAGGGGCGAGGACGTGAAACGTCTCGCCATGCTTGCCGTGGCCCACATCGGCAAGAACTCCACGGAAGAGATCGCGTTCGACGATCAGAGAAAGGCTGGTATTGGTCTCGACACGTCCCTCGGCTCCGACGTCTGGCTGTCCTGGCTGACCGAAGGCAAGGAGAAGGAGGTTGTCTCCTCCGTCCGCGTCTTCCGGAGCGATGCGGGCGAAAGCTGCTATAGCGTGCAGGCCCTCTCGATCATCCCTGGCAAGAAAAGCCATGTCGGCAAGTCTGATGCAGTGGTGTGCCCTTCCGGAGATGGATCCTTGACGACGAAAAATAGGGGATGGCGACCGGCATTGGAGAGGGTGGCGACCGCCCCCGATGGCACGCAGTGGACACCGGGGCTGTGGATGGAAGCAAGGGCGATCAAGGAGATCAACGGCTCGTACCCGACCGAGGCAGTGCATGAGCAAGTGGCTGGCGGCACGGCTGCCGAGATCATGGGCCCTGTCCTGTCCGCTGTGCCGGTCTACGGTTCAGAGATCAGCACGGCGGCACACTATGCTGCGGCCCCGACTTCTCTCGGCGAGTTCGAAATGGTTCCGCTCGTCCGCTTCGGAGGGAGACTGAACCTGCCGCCCGGCAGCAACGAGCTCCACATGATGATTGAGAAGCCCGGCTCGGACGACGAGTGCAGCGTGTCGATTTCCGCGACGTCTCTTTCGGGCGAGAAAAGCAGGATGCAGACCGCGGATGCCGGGGTCAGGAAGACGCTCCCTGTGTCCTCAGGGGACGACATCGAGGGGTTCATCTTTTGCTCGCCCGATCGCAACCCGCGAGATCACAGGGCGGGTGAGGCACCCCTCTCCTCGTTCGTGAAGCTGGAGATCGCGTCCTTTCCTGACAGCCCATTGCCCCGCCCGCTTTCCATTGAGACCCCCGACTTCGTGCGGCCAGTTGACGCCGTCCCCTCGGGCGTGGCTTGGGACGACGCGGAGAGCGGTGTCGCCGGGCTTGTCTCCCGCGGAGCCGCAGTGCGTGGGCTGAAGGCCATCCACACTAAGATTCCCGCTGCATTCCAATGCAAGAATGGTTGCAACGCTCTCGCGATTGGCGAGGAAGTCGGCCCGGAGATCGGCAGAGAGGCCGCCGATGGCGACTTTAGGACCGCACTGCACCGCAGGGCCACTCTTGTCGTCTTGGAAGGCAACGTGGCCCTGCCCGCCGCCGAGGAGGCCACGTTCCTTGTGGGCGTGCGCCGTACCAATTCTTCATCATGGAGCGGGGTGTCGGACCCGGAGTACATCGAGTGCCGCGTCGATCTCGCCATTGACACCTACCGGCTCACAAAGGCGTCCGAGATCGAAAAGATCACGGAGAACATCTACTCAGACAAGCCGTTTTTCGCACAGACAGTGGAACCGGGTCAGAAATCGGGTTGGACCTTCCAATCTCAAGGGTGGAACGTGCATGCATCATCCGCTCCGCTGGCAGGGGCCGTCGGGCAGTCGAAAACAGCCATCTACCCGATCCGAGGCAAAGTTGCGTGCGAGGTGGCGACAAACGGCGATGCACGGTATGGCATCGCCGCCGAGGAAGGCGGAATCCTCAAGGAGAACGAGGGTGGGATCGAGGTGTCCCTGTGGGTGAAGGCCGACAAGGATCCCACCTTCCGCCTCGTGAACGGCGACATCGCCTTCCACGCCAAGTGATTTTTGTCTGTGTCTGGTCTGCGGCCACAATGACACTTGCTTCCAGCGCGGTTCTCTGACGGCCTACCGGAGAACCATGAAAGGCACAAGCTGATATATAGATATTGACATGCGGACATTTTATCAACAGCGTGTACATGCGGGGCGAGGCCCCCATGGGGAAGGGGAGAGACATCATGGCGGTGACGGCTGCTGATCTAGAGAATGCGATACGCGGTGGCGGCCTTGAGCTTCACCTCCAGGAAAAGGTCAACTTGAAGTCGGGCATGCCCGCTGGCTTTGAGGCTCTTGTCCGCTGGCCGGGATCGGGGTCCTTTCCAGACGAGTTCGTGCCGTTGGCCGAGCGGAGCGGACTGGCTACCATTCTCGGGGACTGGGTGACCGCCTCGGCGGCCAGAATCGTCGCAGACATTATGAGGGACAAGGAAGGGGCCAAGCTGGCAGCCGGCGTCTCGGGGGGCCTGGTTGCGATCAACGTCTCCGGCATCGAGCTCTCCGACCCGAGCTGGCACCGCCGCTTCCTATCGACCCTGGCCGACAGGGACGTGCCGCCACGCTTGGTGTCCATCGAGGTTACTGAGACGGGGATCGTCAACGACGAGGATGTCGCTTTGGGGAACCTCGATGCCGTGCGGGACACTGGCGTGAAAGTGGCGATGGATGACTTCGGCATTGGGGAGAGCGGCCTTGCGAAGCTGCACAGCTTCCTCCACCACATTTCTGCAGTGAAGGTCGATCGCAAATTCATTTCCGGACTTCCCATCATCAGCGGCAGCGGCAGCGGCGACGTCAGCGGCATCGACAACGGCATCGACAATGGCTTGCGGTTCGAGTTCCTCAAATGGGTCATCGGCATCAAGCGTATCTCGCGGGGTTCTGGCGACGGGCTCACGGTCGTCGTCGAGGGTGTCGAGAACGAGTGGCAGGCAGACATGCTCCGCCAGTTGGGCGCGGACGTCGGCCAGGGGTGGCTGTGGCACCGGGCCACGACCGCATCCAGTGCGGTGGAGTCCGCATCCCGCCGTCTGAGGACCGCGCTGGATGGCATGAAGTCGAGGGCGGCATAATTGTAAGTGTTGGCATGAAGAGTGATTTCAAGTAGTAAATGTGCGCTATATGTTGGGTGGGCTAGGTGTGGAATGAATGGAGGCGGGCATGGATATCGGCGGCAGAAAGAGGCACAGTGCCGAGGAGCAGATAGCTGACCTCCAGAGCCAGATGGATGCCAACTTCGCGAAATATGCGAAGTTCAACCTCGAAAACAAATCGCGGGGGTCGCTTTCACAAAGCGACCTGGCTCTCCAGATGGACATCGTCCGCGGCCTCTCGGAAGGCCGCGGCGAACGCATGTTCCAGAAGATGTCCATGGTCCTCGGGCGGGTGGCCGACGGACTGAAGACGGGGGACAGGGGGCGGGACGGCAAGATCGACAAGCTGGCGACCAGCTTGTCCGCCCAAGCGGATTTCAAGATGAGCGTCGCTCAGCGTTTCAGCGAGGGCCGGGAAGGGCTGACCCCAAAGCAGCAGAAGGTGGCCGAGGCCTTCATCAAGATGCAGTTCGGAGACATGGCGGACGCGGCAGAAAGACTCGGTGCCGCGTCACGCGGCGTGTTCAGGTTCCCTGAGGCCCGGGACGAGAAGTCCAAGGAGGTCATCGACGAGGTCAGGAGCGACAAGTCGCTCCAGGGGTTCCTCATCTCGACTTTTCGCAACTCGGGGAGCGATGTCGCGCAGAACCTCGGGATCGACAATTCCAAGGACGAGGGAAGGAAGCTGGCGAACGTGATCGGGGCCGCCGGAAGCCTGATGCCGTCGCTCGGCGAGGACGGCGTGAAAATGGATGTTGAGGCCGGCAGGGCGGCCCGTGACATGCTGGGGTGGAAGAAGTCCGGCGACGAGCAGGGGATGACCCGCGACCACGCGATGATGATGTCCCTGATGCCCGACGACCGCCGTGCCTACTCCCGCCTTGAAGGGCTGCGCGAGCACGCCTTGAAGGCCTACGACCACAGCCTGGACATGACGGCAAGGGGGCAGGGCAGCCTCCGCCTGGCTGCGAAGGCATACGACGGGGCTACGGACTCCAGGGACAGGTTGGTCAAGGGATTCGAGAGCCACATCGAGAAGATGAAGAAGGCTGGGCATTCGGAAGCCGCATCCGATCTCGCCAAAGCGGTGGAGATGGCGAACAGGGGTAACCTCTTCAGCGGTGCGAATGCCCTCGTTTCGGGCGTGATGAAGCACGGCGACAAGCTGGATAAAGGCCTCCACGTCGAGGCAGGAAAGCTCGCTATCGGGACCATGAGGGCCTTCCAGCACTTTGACAAGGTAGCCAAGGGCTTCTGCGAGTCCGGGAAGCTGGATGCTGACGATGCCTCCCTCATCCACGGCAGGCTGGCTGCTTTCGAGGCCATGGCATCCCTCTCGAAGAAGATGGGCGACAAGGCGTTCGACCGCGACATGAGGGCGTTGTCAGTGCCCGTCGGCGACCGCGACGACAACCGCTACCGGGTGATCGACGATGTGCGCTCTCTGTCCCGCATGTTGAACGAAGCGAGCATGGGCAGGGTCAACGAGATCCGTCCGAAGGAGGCGGTTCGCCTCGCCGATGCTGTGAACCAGTCCGTGTCCATGCTTGCCAAGGGCTTCTCTGGAGACATGGGGGCGGTCATGAAGCGGCTCCCGCAGGGGGCTGACTCCCTGCTGATGCAGGCAGCCGACAAGGCCCACAGGGAGTACCAAAACGCCCATTCCGAGATCTTTGATGCCACGGATCCCGCGTTCAAGTCCTTGGGCGAAGCCATTCGCCGCCACGATCCAGAGGGTGTGCGGGACACCCTCCTGTCCCCGTCGCTCCGCCAGGTCGGCGGCGCCATCATGCTCGACATCAAGCAGAAGTCGCTTGACGCCTCTGTAGGCGATCTCCAAAACTCGGAGGATCCACGGGCCCGCGAGGCGGGGCAGGCGATCTCGAACTGGATCGACGGCGTCCAGAAGCGGGCCATCGAGAATAGGGATTCGAGGAACGGTGAACTCGGCATTGTGCTCGATCAGGCGGAGCGTGCCGGCAGGGAGTTTCCCGACAATGAGTCTGTCGCCAGACTAGCCACCCTCCGCACCCGCTGGTCGGAAGCGAACACCGCGATCGACAGGATCGCGGGCGGTTCCGCACAGAGTGCCGAGGCCCTGAAGTTGAAGGCCGAGGGCCGCACGCCCGACGCGGCAAGCACTAACGATTGGAATGTCGAGAGGGCACGTCAGGTTGCCATCCAGGCGTCGGTCGAGAAGGCCATCCGCGAGGAACTCCTCAAGATCGTCCTCGACGATGGCAAGAAGGGGTTCCGCAAGGCGTTCCTGCACAACCTCCAGAACGAGCTTGAGCAGTACAAGGGCGGCCCGACGCCGACGCTCGCCCTCGGCTCCACCTATTCCGCCTTCAACGGCAAGGCTGCCTACGAGGCTGTGGAAACGCTCTCGAACTCCCTGTCCGACGCCATCAGAACCCTCGACACGTCCCGCCGCGAGACCTACGAGGCCGCTGTCGTAGGTCTCGCGGCCCACGCCGCCTTCGACAAGGGGCTGGAAGGGCTGAGATCGGACGAGAAACTCGGGGATGAATACGACCGCCACCGTGCCGTCGAGGAGGCCGTATCGGGCCTGAGCCGCAATAAGGTGGCCGAGGAGAACGCCGAGCGTGGCGGGAGCCTACACGATTATGAGGGCAAGCTGGCGACCGTCGGCAAGCACGATGTCCGAGGGGAGGTGGCCAACCTCGCATCGACAAGGGTCGGTAAGCTGTCGAGGGAGGGTGACCTGCCCACCCGCACGGTCGAAAAGGGCATCGAAGCATCGCTTGAGACCCTCGCCAAGGGGCGTAGCATGATGGCCGCCGCCGCCCTAAGCCAGAAAACGGCCATCGACAGGTCGTTCGGCAACCACCGCCAGTATGCGGAGGTAGAGAAGGTGCGTCTGGATCTCCTTGTCGATCGGCTCAAGCTGGAACGTGACCTGCAACGCATGGAACGGCAGACCGAGGCTATCGGGAAAATCCGCAAGGCAGAGGAGGGCATCAAGGCCGAGTTCGCCAGGGTGAAACCCGACAGGGTGGTCGAATCCCTGCGGAAGAGGGCCAAGGCGGAAGCTGCGAAGGCCAGGGAGATCGAGGTGACGCTCGACAAGATGGATAGCGTCGCCGGCTCTCGCCTGCTCGGCAGGATACGTGATCGCATAGCTCCGTTCGCGTCGCAGATTCCGGTGGTCGGCAAGAGCTTCAAGGTGTTCGACCTCCAGCGGGCCACCCTCGTTGTCACGCTTGAGCAGCGGAAGGCGGACTCGGCGAAGCTGGCTCGCCTCGCGAAGGAGACCGAAGCGGCACGCAAGGCCAACAAGCCACCCCCTTACGAGGCCGTGCCCTACGCCACAAACCTGACTTGGAAGCAGCGTGCCTGCTCCTCGATCGAGGAGCAGATCGCCAAGCTGGATGCCCTCTACGGCGCAAACCGCGATGTAATCCAGGGGTCGGTGCGATCCGCCTCGGGAGTGTCCGACCTGTTCAGGGATGCCGGTAGCCTCGCCGATTTCCGCAGGAAGTTGAAGGGCATGCTGAGGAAGTCCGACGGCGCGGAGCAGACGGTGGAAGCTTACACACGGGCCCTTGGCATGATCGGCCAGTATGCGGACAACCTCGAAACCGCCCTCACCGACATCCGGGTGGAAAAGGAGAGGCTTATCGCCAAGGCAGACGCCCTCATCGGCGATGCCGAGGCCCGCAAGCAAGCCGCCGTAGAGGACGAGAACCTGGCTTGGGTGCAGGCAGCATGATTGCTCAGGATTCCCCTGGCGGAAGCTATAAGTGTTAACATACGGTCTGTTGTAATTTAGTATTGGTGATATAATTTCCCCAATTACACAAGCGGGAGGCAGGCATGGCGGACACAAGCGAGAGCAATATCGTCGATTTCAGGGAGGAATGGTTCCGCCGTGCCGATGAGGCACATCCGGACGGTGGAGAAGGGCACTTCTTCCAGTCCGATCTCGACTCCGAAGATTTCGGCATGGAAGCTGACGACGAGGTGGACGGTGGAGAAGAGCACATCGGTCAGTCCGAACTTGGCTCCGAAGAGTTCGGCATGGAGGCGGATGGTGGAGAAGATCACATTGCTCAGTACGATCTCGGCACTCAGTTTGCGATGCTTGACCTTGAGGAGGCTTGGATGGCCTTGGCACCGAAGGTCGATGGCATCGACCCTGCAACAATTTGGAGGGGGGCGTTCGAGGCTCTGAAGTCCCTGAAATCGGAAGCGGAGGACGTCTACGCCTTCACCGAGGCAAGGACTGCCCTCACGGCCGGCACGGTCACCCGTCAGATGTCAGAGATCTCCAATCGTTGGGGCATGTTCCTCATCGACGTCAAGGACATGGACATCGAGGCGGAACGGCGAATCTCCAGTATGGCTCCATCGTTCGAGGCGGCGAGCAGGGTTTTGGCCTCAGCCCTGGCAAAAAACCCAGGAGACGGGAAGCTGAGCGGGCTCAGCGACGACTTCACCTCCGCCCTCGGCAAGACAGCCTTCTCCCTCCGCCCCTCCGCCGGAAAGGATTGGCATCCCATTTTCAAGCTGGCGATGGGCCAGCCTCAGGCTCGGAACGTGTTGAGGGGCATGCTGGCGGCAAGGGTGAGCGGTTACGGCGATCAGGTGAAGGGACTGCAGGTCGATCACGCGGACCTCCTCGCCGTGAAGTCGGACAGGGAGTCCGCCGTCCACGGCGCCAAGGCGAGGGTCGAGACACTGAAGTTGGAGAAGGCGGCCATCGAGGTCACGCTCGATGGGGCGTGGAAGAAGGTGGGAGAGGAGAGCAGGCGGAAGTCCCTCGTGGCCCGCATCTTCTCGCCGCTCCTGAATCCCGAGAAACAGGCCAGGGTTGCCGACGCCATGGAGCGGCTCTTCGGCTCCTTCGGGGCGATGACCACAAGCATGGTCGATAGGGTGATGAAGCTGGGCGGCGGGTCGAGGCCTTCATTCGGCACGGATAAAGATAAGGTCATCCCTACCCCATACACCACCGCCCTCAAGGCCAAGGATGCCGTCAAGGAGCGGCTGGAGGCCAAGAAGGGCGATATCCGGGAGGCGAAGGCTGAAGTCAAGGGTGCGTCCACCGCAGTGTCCGAGGCCGCGAGAGATGCAACGGCCAAGCTTCGCGAGATCGGGAGCCGCGAGAAGGCGGCCAAGAGCCTCGGCTGGCTGGTATCCAAGATCGACGAACGCACCCTGAAGGACGAGACGGCGAGACGGAGGGGCGAGGCTCAGCCTTCTCTCGCCCTCGGACGTTCGCAGAGCCGCTCCAAGCCAGCGCAGGAAGTGAGCGGCGACAGGAAGAGGGGCTACAGAGGCTGGTGACAGTCCGCATGTGGATTGATTTTGTGGTAGCTGTTGACGGAGTGTGGGGCGGGAGGATATACTGAATGCGTGTTGGCATGGGTACTCCTTGTAAGGTGGACCGCAAGAATTCGGGAGCGAGATATGAACACGAACGCCGTCGTCCGGGAACTGAGCCGCCGCACCGGCCTCTCGTCTGAGAGCACGCAGCGTTTCGTCAACGAATTCCTTGAGTTGATCACCGAGAACCTAGAGCAGCAGATCGAGGTCCGTCTGGGCAATTTCGGTATCTTCAAGCCGACCGAGAAGGCTCCGCGTACCGCCCGAAACCTCAAGCGGGACGAGAACGGAAAAGTCATCGTGATTGGCGAGGTTCTCGTTCCCGGTCGCATCAAGGTCGAGTTCAAGCCGGGCCACGCCCTCAAGGAGCGGGCCGAGCGACCGATCGTAGTGGGTGCCACGCAGGCTCCCACTACCTGACGCAAGTACGCAAGTCCTCATGAGTTTACATGCGGGACTACTCTTGCATCGGTATGTGGCGTGCCGCAGGGACCGTGAGGCGTTCGGCGAGATATCAAATTCCCTCGCAGCCTTGTCTCAAGACCGCTGGACCGGCGTCGTTGCCTACGCCCTCCGCACGGCATCCGAAGAGACCGCTTGGCGTCCGAAGTTGTAGCCGTTTAGTGTTGGCATGAAGTTTGACAAATCACGCAGAAGGTGCGAGCATGTGCCTCAAGGCAACCATTGAGGAGGAGGCGGCATGTCGGATTCCAATGTCAGAGAGGCGGCGATAAGGGGGGCAAAGCGGGCGTTCATCGACATCGAGGACGTTTGCGCGCTCGCGGTAGGGCACACGGATGTGAGATCGTTCGACCTCGCGCTGCTCGCTGCGAAGGGGGTCGAAGAGTCGTGGCACGACTACCTCGGGAAAGGGTTTGCTGCCGAGACCCCGCTTGAGGCCGCCGAGAGGTGCCTTTCTATGGGTGGTTTGTGGCTGTCTGACACCTCCCTGTCGGGCAAGTCGGAACTCGGAAACCGCCGGAACAGCAACCCGTCCGGCCTTGCGGACTCCCCGGCGTTCACGGCACCGCTCGCCGATGCGTGCCAAGCAGTCTGTGCGACCCTCCGCAGGGGCGGGGATCATGTCGGGGCCGACTTCATGCACGAGGCGGCACGCTCGGCGAGGGCGGAGGTGGCCCGCCAGTTCTCGATGTTCCTCGATGCCCAGGATGATGCCATGTACCACATCACCGAGAGCGGCATCTCGGAGGACAGGCTGTTCGCCTTGGCCCTCCAATCCATCGCCGAGAGGGGCCAGAGGTGCGACGATGACATCCTGGATGACGTCCTGGTGACGCTGGACACCCTCAGGGGAACATCCGAGATGCACGCCGTCGCCAACCGGACGGCCACACCGCACGCCTTCGCCGCAGCAGAGCGTCTCGCGGCCACGCTGGAGGGCATCGAAGGCTTCGGGAAGACCTCCATGGGGAGGGTCATGGAGGCATACAAGGCGGCATCGGATGCCTTGCCGGCGTGGGGTAAGCTATCGACCGCCGTCCGGCTATCAGCGGACGGCGTGATCGAGGCGTTCGAGACGCGCAGCCAGGCGATTCTCGCCGAGGTCGCCGATTTCATAAGGAAAGAGTCCTCAAAAGTCAGGTTCCCCCCCGATGAGCGGCCTTTGCCCGCAAAGGAGCAATCGCTGGAGGAAGGCGGCGTGTGCGGCCTGATGAAGGGCCTGGCGGCCAAAGCATATCGGCCTGAGAGGGCGACCAAGGAGGCTGCCGGCAACGTGGTGAGTTTTAAGCCAAGAGAAAGATGAGGCACCGCTTTGTAAAAGTGCTTGACTTATTGTAAATAGTATGACATATATAAACCATGGACTGAGCAGGGGGTGGCTCCCGCAAAGTGCAAGCAAGTGTTGATATACGGATACGTATATATTTTAAACGCGGCGGGAGGTAGGTATGATGGGCAAGCAATTCAGACCGATGGGCGAGGACTTCCAGGAAGCGGTTATGGCGGTCAGGCGTGCGTGCCCCCACCGCAATGACAAGCAGGATGCCGTGGCGATACGCACGGCGGCCCTGGCGATGGCGGGGCTTCGTTCCGCACCGACCTTTGGTCAGGTAATGCTGGCCGCCTCGTGGGCGAGAATGCGGCCCACCACTGAGGTATCAGACACCTATTCGTTGGCGGCGACCAAGGATGCGGCGGCAAGGATGGTTCTGGCCTTCGACCCCAGCAGGGCCGACAACGTGAAGTCCGTGATGGCGGCTACAGGGCTGCCGAACGCCGTGAAGGCGATGGCCGCCATGGTCTACCGCGACCCTAACAGAATGGTGAGGGAGGCCGCCCGTGAGATCAAGCTCGTCCATGGCAAGGACGACCAGTTTTTGCCCGCGATCATCAGCGCCGTCCACCGGCGGGTCACCCACGGCACCCTCTTTGAGAACGCCGAGCGCATAAGTGCGGTGGCCAGCACCGACCTCTCCTACATGAAGGCATCGGAGAAGGCATGGGCGACACTCTTTGCGGGGGATGTGGACGATGCCCTGTCTGAGGCCGATGCCAAGCTCTACGAGACGATAGGGCGAGTATCATCCCTTGATGAGAAGATCGGGGCGTGGTTTGAGGGAGCCTCGGAGGACTTCGCGGTTAACGACACCTTCAACGATCTTGAAAAGATCCGCCGCGAGATCGACGCCATCAAAAAGTGCTCGCAGGATGCCGGCAGCATGTCCGACCAAGCGGTCGTTGAGACCTGTGCGGAATTGAATGGGACCGTTGAAAGGCTTCAGAAATCCCTTAAGGGCCACGCCAGCACAGAGCTGTCTTCAGACATCGTGAAAGCCTTGCGCGATCAATACACGGCGGTTGGCGACTTGCCCGATGCGGCAGACCGCATGATCAAGTGCGAGTCCGCGCTGAGCGACCTTGGCGCCATCAACCGTTCGTTTGAGAAGAAGGGCGACGGCAGCTTCAAGGCGATCTCGGAGGAGACCAAGGCGGTCGCTGCCATGTACTTCATGGCGCTGAAGCAGGCGGTGGACGGCACCCTCGGCGACCCTGGCAAGGTGCAGGCCCTCGCCGAGGTCGTGACGAAGGCTTCCGAGGCCATGAAGCCTGTTCTGAAGACCTTCCACCCCAATTCGTCTGCAGACAGACACAAGGCACTTGCACAGCCCTCCATCCAGGTGCTCACGCCCGCCGCCGAGATGCTCCGCAAGCAGATGGGGTGCATCAGCTACTCGCGCGAGTCGGCGGCCAGCTCCGCCGATGAGGCAAAGGCGATCATCGACGCATACAAGGTCTATTGCTCAACCGTCGGTCCAGCCGGGCCGATCTACGTCGCCGCCAAGGAGGTCTACCTTGCGATGCCGGCGGACGAGCGTGTCGGGGTGCTGATCGATGTCCGCAAGGATATGGGAGACCCGACCCTCAAGGCTGCGCCGACCTTCAAGGCGGCGAAGGAACAGAAGCGTTTCGTCGGCAACATGCTGTCCGATATGGCGGCCAGCAAGGCCCCGCCAAGGGCGGTGGAGATGTCTGGCTGAAGATATCCATATCTATAGAGACAAACTAGGCAGCAGAGCCCCCGCCGACGCCGGGTGTGTTCGTCAGTGCATCCTCCGAGAGAATTCAAATCGGAGGATGCAATGGACAGCAAGTATAAAGGCCGAAACCCCAACCTTGACTACCTCGACCACTTCGGTGCGGACGGTCGTAAGATTCTCTGGGATACCGAGGCGACAGGTGTCGTCCCTATCCTGATGACGGAGTGCTTTGCGGGCGTGGGGGCACCCTACGTCGCCTCGTCAGGCCTGCCGATCAAGACGGTGGCGATCTCCGAGCACAGCGGCCTCGCACCCTCCCAATGTGCGGTTTGGGCGACCCGTGCCCCCGAGGTGACGAACCTCGACGACATCACCGCCGGCGACTTCGTGCCCCGCATGATGGAACTCCTGGAGGAGGAGAAGCGTAAGAACCCGCTGTACGGCCTCAACCCGGTCACCGCCATCTTCGGCGGCTCTCCGTGCCAGGCGTTTTCCTTTGCCGGCAAGCGTCAGGGTCTTCGCGACGACCGCGGAAACCTGGCCCTCCGCTACGCGAACGTGGCCATCGAGGGCGGATACGACATCGTGGGCTGGGAGAACGTGGTCGGAGCACTCTCGGACAAGACCAACGGCTTCGGCCACCTCATCGGCCTCCTTTCCGGCCTGAGCCGCATGAAGATCGACTGGTCGCCCCTGATCTGCGACGACCGCTTTCTGAAGGCCGTCGAGGCTTCCGAGGGATTGGCCTCCCAGGAGGAGGGCGTGATCGACCTCCCCGCGTTCATGGACTCCAACCCGCACGCCGCCGAGGCCCTGCTGACCGACGAGGGCTTTAAGGCCGTGGCCTGTGCCGACACCGTGAAGGCCGAGGTGTTGGCGGACGACCTCAAGGCGAAGGTGAAGGCGGGCGATGTGGCCTGCCCGAAGGCGGCGAAGGCGGTGCTCTCAGGCGACCGCCAGGCGTTCCTCGACGCGATGGCGGAGTCCTCCGATCCGATCGACGAGTGCCTCATCCACCTCGCCCCGTTCTGCACGGCGGCCCACGAGCTCGTGTCTCCCGAATCCTGGTGGACGAAGGTGATGGGTAAGCACGGGCAGCGGTGGCCGTCTGCGGGCGTCGTCGTCGGTCCCGAGCGAGTGTTGGCATGGCGAGTGATGGACGCACAGGAGTACGGCGTCCCGCAGCGTCGCAAGCGGGTCTTCCTGTTCGCCGTCAAGGCCGGCAGCGGTCTCGACCCGACCAAGTTCCTGTTCGATTTCCCGGAGGGCGTCTCCGGCGAGCCTGGCTTCTCCCGCAAGCCCGACCTCGTCGTGGACGGCGAGAAGGGGAAGGTCATGGTGTTCGTGCCCGACGTGAAGATGAAGAAGTTCGGCACCTCGATCGAACCGCACTGGGGGGGGTAGACCCAACAGTTGTGTCACCAGCCGCCATCTGGTGAGTCCGGATCAGGACCGATCTCACACCTCGATGGTCAGTAACTAGTCGGCGGGGCAAGCAGCGATCTTGTCGGCATGCCACATGACGTTTCCCTTCCTACCTGCGGGCATCACGTCACCAGCCTTGGCCGCCTGCGGTCAATGGCGGCGTCCCGCTCTTCTGGCGTCTGCACCGCGATGACAATCCACCAGCCGATCATCCGTCACCGTCCAGGTTGCCATAACACAAGCTGTCCGGGTAAAGCGCCGTCAACCGCGACAATGTGTCCTGTATCTCTTCCAGCTTGGTCATCATGTAGGACACCTGTTCGTCCAGGTTACCGGCCAGTTCAAACAGGTCGGCCACTTGGCTGCGCGATCTCTCGTTGATGACCGCCATCGCCAGTTGGTGCAGCTTCAGCAGGTCGGTTCGAAGCTGCGGCGGGGTGGCGTATTCACCATCGTTGAGATCATCGCGCAACTCGTCTACGACATCGACCGCGCGCAGCAGCGAGTGCGTCTCGAAATTCTCGGGGGACAGCTTGTCCCATTCTTCGTCGGTGATGCGGGCAGCCATCAGGGGGCTCCGGTCAGGC